>JBILXT010000003.1:0-54098 GCA_044378235.1 Planctomycetaceae bacterium | reverse complement strand
TTCTGCCGCTTTTCGTGCAGAGTCTAGTCACACGACAGATTTGAGGCCAGAGCGATTCTCGCAGGCGCCGGCGAATGGAACGAGTCGACGGACGAAATGTTTGCATCCGCCTGGCGAACAACAAAGCAGGGCAATCAAATACAGCAGGCTCGAAACTGCGGCAGGACACAAGAAAAGACGTCGCAAACTCATGCGTCTTCAAGATGGGCTGAGCTGTATTCTGGAATACTCGGACCCGGTTATTTGAACCACACTTTGAATTCTGCAGGACGACGCCTGAAAATGTTTGGCGAAATAATGCACGACCTGACAGTCGCTGGCGGCTCAGAATATGTCAACAAGCCTAGAACTGAGAACATCGAATCGCGGTTCGATTCCTAACCCGGGCTTTGTCCCCGCCTGCATAAACCCATTGACGCGCTGAGGTGCACCTGAAGCGTTACTGACGCTGACATAGCTATTGAAGTCGGTGCTTGTGAATCGAAATTCCTCAGGCGTGCTGTGAGCCAGATGAGCAATAGCCGCCGTCGTGATATCACCGCCCCAGCTATCTTCAAGCGTCATGCCGATTCCCATCGACACACAAAGATCGCGAATCTGTTTGGCCTTTGTCAGTCCGCCAAGCTTGCTGATTTTCAAATTAACCACATCCATCGCAAGATCGGCTTTGGCACGCAGCAACATTTCAAGACTATCAACATTCTCGTCGAGCACGAAAGGATGGTCTGTGTTTCTGCGGACCGCGAGACATTCTTCGTACGTCAGACAGGGTTGCTCGATGTAGACATCAATATTGCGAACGGCACGAACAACTCGCATGGCCTCATGCTGGGTCCACCCTGTATTTGCATCTGCAACCAGACGATCTGATGGCAGCAACATCGAACGAACAGCGTGGATCCGTTCAATATCGGTATCCGGATCACCACCAACCTTGAGCTGAAAGCGGGTGTAGCCGTCCGCTCGATATCCGGCGACCTTGCGAGCCATCTCTTCAGCAGACTCCTGCGAGATCGCTCGGTAAAGTCGCACGCTTTCGCCAAAACGACCACCCATCAGCGTGCAGACCGGAAGGCCGGTCGCCTTTCCCAGCAGGTCCCAGCAGGCAATGTCGATTCCTGCTTTGACATACGGATGGCCCTTGAGAGCTGCGTCCATGCGATGATTCAGGACAGAAAGTTGTCGGGGATCATAGCCGATCAGATGCGGACCAAGTTCCTTCAAGCCCGAACGCACGCCTTCGGCATATGCGGGCAGATAGAACGGACCCAAAGGACATACTTCGCCGTAGCCTATTAGTCCGCAGTCTGTTTCGACCCCGACAACGGTGCTGTCGAATACAGAGACTGACTTACCGCCAGACCACTTATAAGTCCCCTCATGCAGCGGAAGGTTGACGCGATGCGCAAAGATGCGGGTGATTTTCATGGGACATGACTCAGAATCGAAACGTGAACAAGTTAGACAAGAGAATGTTTTCAAAGAACACGGGGGGCCTGACGCCCAACTGCACGCTTTTCAAACTATTGAAACAGCAACATTCCGGTTCTCTGATCCAGCCCAAGCATGATGTTCATGTTCTGCACAGCAACTCCGCTGGCTCCCTTGATCAGATTATCGATTGCCGCAAAGACCACTAACTGATCTCGATTGAAACGCACAGTAATGTCACAAAAGTTTGTGAAGGAAACATCTTTTGTGTTCGGAATATGGTCAACAATTCGAACAAACGGCTGCCCCGCATAAAAACCGCGGTAGATATCCAACAGTTGGGCCTGCGCCTGAGAAGCTTTAAGTCGTGGGTAGATGGAGCAAAAAATCCCACGATCCATCGGCATCAGATGGGGATTGAAGGCCACCTGCACGCTGGCACCACAAACGTCTGTCAGAACCTGCTCTATTTCCGGCGTGTGCCGATGTTTGCCGATGCTGTAAGCCGTTACGGACTCATTGCATTCCGAAAACAGATTGGACAGCTTTGGAGTCCGCCCTGCCCCGCTGATGCCACTCTTTGCATCGATAATGATTCCCGTGGGTTCGATGACCTGCGCCTGCAGCAAGGGAGCCAGAGCCAGAATGGAAGTGCTGGTATAGCAGCCAGGATTCGCAACCAACTCCGCACCAGGAATTCGATCGGCATAAATCTCCGGTAACCCGTAGACAGCGGTACTCAGACGCGTTGGGTCTGTATGAACATGCTCGTACCATGTTTCATAAACACCCGGATCCCGGAGTCGATAGTCTGCACTCAGGTCGACCACTCGACAACCCGCCTCCAGCAGCTGCGGAATGGCCTCCATGCTCGCCGTGTGCGGAAGACAGCAAAACGCAATGTCACATCGCTTTCCGACTTGCTCCGCAGTAAGGTTTTCGCACCGCAAACCAAAGAGACCTGTGAGCGAAGGGTGAACTTCACTCAGAGGCGGCTTGTTGTCCTGGCGAGTCGTCGCAGCCACGACTTCCGCCTGTGGATGTCGCGCGAGGATCTTAAGGAGTTCAAGAGCCGTGTATCCGGTTGCACCGAGAATTGCGATTCGAGCCATGTGGGTCGCCGTAGCGGAAAGAGGGGGTTGGGAGGAGCTGAGTATCTTCGTGGCGTTGGAGTATAGAGGTCGACACCTGTCACTCAACGACGGCAGATCCACCGTCCGGCAGTTTCTGCAGATTCGGAGCTAAATGATGTACCAGGAAGCTCACGAGAATACGCCCCGCTGATGCCACGTTGGCGGAGCGAAAGTCGCCGGAGAGAAGTGTAAGTCCACGCGATTGCGGCATATACAGCAGCCTGTTGCCCGTCATCAGCGGGCACTGCCGATGTGTACTTCGAAAACGCCTGACAAGCGTCACGACCGGTGCTTTCGGCAGATGTGTCAAATCCGGAATGATCCGTACATCCCTCACATTTTAACTCAACCGAACAGGTTTGAACCGCCGATCGATATGAGTAACCGTCATTGCCGGCGCATCCGGCACACATTCTCTGTACGGCTCGATCGGAACAATCGATGAAACCCACACGAATCTTTGCCACGGCTTCCCTGATCATCAGCAGCGTTGCTCTGATAACAGCCGCTAGTATCTCCGTCGGAGATGAACCCGGTGTTGTCCGGATGGCAGCGTTTAAGCCACAGGACGGGACAACCGCTCCGGCCCCGACACCTGATCCTGTTGGATCAGATGGGGTGGCGACTATGAATCAGTCGCCAGCTTCCTCTGAGCTGTACCCACAGCCCGGCAACTACGCTCCCTACTTCGAGCGATCGTTTGCCGTGACGGAGGCCGTACCCAACGTCTTCTACCAGCCGGTCCAGCCGTTTGGCCCGATCGTCATGTTTGAAACGAACATGGACGACGGGATTGGCTTCAACAATGGCTATCAGCGAGTAAATGCTCGACTGCCTTACCACATCATCCCAAATACGAATGTGTTGACGACCGATTTGTCGGCGTCCATCACCTTTGATGGACTTCCGGTCGCCAACGGTGGTTTAGTGTATCGCCGCTATGACGATGCCTATAACCGCATCTTTGGCGTGAATGCCTTTCTGGATTACGATCAGGGCTACGGAAACCAGGAATGGTACCGAGGAACCCTGGGCTTCGAATCATTGGGTCGCTACGTGGACTTCCGAGCCAACGGCTACTTCATGCTGGGAGATGATTCACTTGTCCTGAGCGATACGCTTCTCGCAGGGCTCTCTCTGAGCGGTAACAACGCTTTTCAACAGCGGCAGCAGGTCGCCTCAAATGCCTACTCAGGATTTGACATTGAAACCGGCGGCCCGATTCCATTGCTCGGTCAGTACGGCCAGAACCTTTACGGTGGAGCGTACTACCTGACCAACGACAACGGCGGCGACACTGTCGGCTTTCAGGCTCGTTGGGAAGCACTGATTACTCAGAACCTGACGGTCAACACTCGCCTGACTTCAGACGACACCTTTGGCACCAATATCTGGACAGCGTTGCAGTACGAGATCCCGAATTATAAGGATCGCCGAATTCTGCGACCACACACTTCAGTGCGTGAACGCCTTCAGGATCCAGTCTATCGTCACAACCGAGTCCACGAAAACATCGACACGACGATCGGCCTTGAAGCTCTGGTCAACAACGGTGAAGACTTCAACAACAATGGACTGCTCGATGCTGGCGAAGATATCGACTGCGACGGGATTCTCGACGCTGGAACGGGGCTGCCATTCTTCCTGACTCACGTTGATCCAAACGCAACGAGCGCGGGAACGGGTACGTTTGAAGATCCCTTCAGCACTCTTCAGGCGGCAGCGGCAGCCAATGTCGCTACGATCGACATCTTCCGTATCGCACCTCGAGCAGACGATAGCGGGACTGGCCTGACCGTCAACGGCGGAATGACGCTGTTTGACAATCAGATTCTTCTGTCATCGATCCAGGACTACAACCTGGGCGCCCCGGGCTCAACCGGAAGCATTATCTTCGGCGTCCCGACGACGACAAACCTTGGCCCGCTGATCAGCAACCCAACCATGGGCGTTGGTGGCAGTGTGATTCACCTTGCCAACAACAACCGTGTCATCGGAATGCGACTCGACGGTGCTAATGCTGCAGGAACAATCTTCGGAGATGGCTTCCAGAATGCATTGCCCATCACAAACGCTTACCTGACTTCAAACGTTGTCACGAACTACTCGACTGGTGCAAATCTTCAGGATGTGTCCGGAAAGGTTGAGATCGTTGGTAATCAATTCAACGGCCTGCTCGGTCCATCGATTGACGGTCTGAACCTGTCTTCCGCTGCTGGAAGCGATATGGACCTGTTGCTGACTAACAATATCTCGAGCAACAACAGCGGTGCGGGGTTCGTGGTTACAGCGAAAGTCGGAAGTACAATTAACGCTGACGATCCTGACGGTGCTCATTGCGTCACCGGCATTCTGGACAATACGGCCAATGACAACGGTGCCGGCATGGTTATCGAAGCTCAGGCAGGATCCACCATCAACGCCGTCGTTGAGGGAAATACTGCACTCCGAAACACGTTCAATGGCCTCTCAATGACTGCGGATGGTGGCACGTTCAATCTGGCCAGCCTCTCCGGCAACACATTCAGTCGAAACCTCAACAACGGCACACTGATTAATTACCTGAACGGTGGACTGTTCCGCTCTCTCTCGGAAGACCTTGATGGGGACGGTATCCTGGACTTGGGCGAGGATCTGAATGGCAACAATCGTCTCGACAGCGGCATTGTTTCCAATACGATGAACGACAATATCTTTGCAGGCCTGCAGATCACGGGTGAGGATGCCAGCGTTGGCGAGTTCGATATTGGCGGACCGATGCCAACTCTCGGCAACACGTTTATTGGCAACACTGAAGGCGGTGTCCTTGTCGATCTCCAGGATCAGGCAACCGCACAGGTTGATGCACTGTTTAACACGGTCACTGGCGGAAACAATGCACCAGGTCTTACGATCGTGCTTGACTTCATCGACCCGGGCCAGGCATCAGAAGTGGACATCAATGGATTCCAGGTAGACACTTTCGACGTCACCAATTACGGATTTGCCGCCACAGACTTCGATCTGGTTACGAACTCCATCCTTGCTACCCTGCAGGAGTACTATAATAACCTGCCGACGGCAGCCGACGACGTAAGAAGCCCGATCCCTGCCGGCCAGGAACTTAACCTTGACTTCGTGATTGGAGATACCGGTGTCGCTCCTTCGAATGGTGCAACAGAGTATTACGTTATGACCATTGGCGACAGTCTTGATGCCTTCCCGGGGCTGGGTGGTGCAGCAGGAGACATCGGCAATATCAGAAACGCACTTGGCCAGGGTCCTGGCCAGGGGCTGGGTGGTACACCACAGGCCAATGGAGCCTCCGCGATGGGTGTCTACACCAACAATGTTGTGAACGATTTCGGTCCCGGAATCAATCCGCCCAATGCATTCAATGGTGGCTTAACGGTGGACGTCAATGGCTCTGCCCCTCACGCCATCACGGCACTGACATCCGGGAACCTCACGTTTACCCGTCGAGCACTCGGTTTCGTTGCTGGACACGAGCTGGGGCACACCCTGTCACTGCGACACATTCTTGCCGCATCTTCCGTTACACCGACAGGTCGCCAGCCAATTATGGGGACCCCGGCTCCCGGCTTCGACCTGTCTGTTCAGGCTCTGGTGGAACCAGTTGAGTTTGCCTTCTCCGGCACAAATCCCGGTGAACTACCAGGTGAAGCACCGTTCGTCCAGAACGACATTGCACAGCTGGCCAGTGCGATCGGAACTCGAGTCGCCGCCGGGGAAACGAAGAATGGTATTCGGGTGAATGCTTCTGACAACGCCAGACTTCTGGCATCGACATTCAATAACAACACGATCACTGGTGCATCAGATGACGGAATCGCCATTCTGATGAATGACAGTGCCGTAGCTGAGGGTGTCACGATCCAGACGAACACCATCACTAACGGTGGTGGTAACGGCATCCGACTTGTCGCCGACGGCCCGAATGCGGAGATTCACGCAGACAACACGATTGGTGGAGCCGGCGTCAACGTCTACAACGGCGTGAACTTCAATCAGGGCAACACGATCAATAACAACGATGGCGATGGCTTCCGGGCACTTGCCGCAAACAATGGGTTGATTCATGGCAACCTGATCAACAATACGATCACCGACAACGGCGGCAATGGTGCAGCTTTGATGATCGATAATGGCGGCTTTGTCGACTTTGGCACGATTGCCAACAATCGTGTCATCAGCGGCAACACGATTACCGGTAACGGTGGTGCGGGCTTGTTGCTGAATCAACTGACGAATCCGGATACGGAGGCTCAGCTCGATGCGACTGTCCTTGGCAACACACTATCTGATAACGCGGACGGTGGTATTCTGTCGCGGCTGAATGGTGCCAACAATAATCCGCCAGCAGCACCTTTTATTCCGAACAATAATCGTCTTAACCTGGTCGTCGGGGGTACTGCTGCAGCCGATGCCAACACCATCAATGCCAACGGTGACGTAGGGATTGGTGTGATGGTCGCAGGCAACGGATCCGCAGATGTTACAATCACAAACACAACAGTCACGGGCACAACAAATGGTGCAGATCCGCTGCTTAATGGTTCAGGCATCCACTTTAACCGCGCCGATTCATCTTTGCTGACAGCAACTCTCGAGAATGTGACTTCGACTGGTAATGCGGGAGATGGCCTCCGAGTACAAACTCAGGGCAGCGACAAAACGGACCCGAACCTTCCAATCCCCCTGACACCAAATACGGTCTCCGTTACTGACAGTGAGTTCTCAAACAATACACAGAACGGTGCATTCTTCGAGACTCGCGGAGATTCAACACTCATCGGTGACATGGCTGGCAGCCTGTTTACAAACAATGGACAGAACGGCATCGTGGTTCAGACTGCAGAGAACTCATCATTCGGAGATCCGACGATCGGGCTGCCTCCAGGACGAAGATCGTTATTCGATGCCCTGGTTGTGGAAGAGAACGGGAACGATGGTATCCAGATTACAGCCACCCAGAACTCACGTACTCTTCTGGAAATCAACAGTACAGCTGACCCAACCAGCATCTCAAATAATGGGGGTGACGGAGTGGGAATCTCAACGACTGGCGGTCGCTCAGACATTCTGATTACCTCGGGTGCTGCCACAACAACCATCGACGGCAACGGTACCACGGCCGGTGGTAATGGTGTTCGTTGGGATGCCAGCGGCAATTCTGAGGGAATCGTTCGAATCACCAAGACCGATATCCGAGGCAGCATCGCCGGAGCTTCTGAAGATCTTAATAACAATGGAGTGCTTGATGCTGGTGAAGACCTCAACAACAACGGTGATATCGATGTCGCCGAAGGTGATGGTATCCAGGCCAACTTCTCTGAAGACGCAACTGCAACTCTGATTGTTGGTAACATCGGTGAAGGCAACCGGATTCAGAACAATGAAGACGATGGTATTGCGATCACGGCAACCGGCTCCGATCTCACCGGAAATCCACGACCGGTTATCACAATCACCGACAACACCATTGGCGGCACCTTCAATGGTCTTCAGGCCGGAAATGGCGGGGACGGTGTAAGCCTGAATGTCTTCGGTGGAACTGACGTCGGAATTGCCCCGGGTGCAGTTGATAACTCCATCACTCAGGCCTCCCCACAGACCGACCTGTTTAATGGAATCCTTGGTGTGAGCGAGACTGGAGCAATCCCACAGTTCACCATGACAGAAAACATCGTCAGCAACAACAATGGGCGAGGTGTCAATATTGCTCTGACAGGGGCTTCAGGCCGACGAGACCGCGAATTTGGCAACGCCATCTTTGACCCCGTCCGAATCCGACTGGATGACAACACGATTGTCTCAAACGGGGCAGAGGGGATCTTCTACCGTGCAGATTCGGACATGAACCAGAGCCGATTCGTCTTCCTTCCGAACTTCCCGGACCCACCGTTTGCTAACTTTGACAACCTGAACTTCAGTCCGTTCCAGGCTCCTTTCTTTAACCTCAACGTGGGAAGCGTTAACGGTAACACGGCTTATCTTGCACCGTACCTGAACCTGAGAACGGTACAAAACAGCTTGTTCACCGTTACCAACAATACGATTCAGAACAATGGTGTAAACGGCGTCACAGGAGAAGGTATCCGAATCGAAGTCGGTACCGGTTCTTATGTGGCTGCCGACATTACCAACAACGCTATGGGTGGAAATCTGCAGGAAGACCTTGTCACATCATCCTTCCTGTCAGCAGGAAACACGTTTGACTCTGTGAATACGACGGAGGACCTGACATTCGACTATGTCTACCTGGATGATACAGCTCAGCTGGATATGCGATTCCTGAACAACACAGGTAATCAGGTAGCCCCAAGCGACTTTGGTGCCATCTACACGAACGCAGATCCTCTGAAGTCGCAGTTCTTCGGCAACATCGGAGTCACTCTGCGAGAAGCTGCTCTGTTCCAGGTTGACAATGGACCGAGCCTGAACAATCCAAATAACGTCTTCTCGAACTTCGGGGTGACTCAGGATATTCAGGCAGCCTTCACAACCGGAAACTACAACATCCGTGCTGCAGCCGATCCAGCCTTCCCGAACCTTGGCTTTGCTCCTTTCCTGCCATAACAGGGATCGACAAGTCATGCTGACCTGACTCACAGGAGCCCCGAATTTCGGCGGCTCCTGTTTTCGTTTTGCAACGCGGATTAAGCTTTACTTAAAATTTTAACCCTGAACAACCTGGCCTGAATACAGACTTGTGAGTCGACGTCCGCTCAATGCCCCATAGCCGAAAGAGATTGGCGAGGTCATCGCAAATCCGGCCTCAAAGTCTGGAGCAGAGGTGACAGCAGAACTACAATATGCGCTATGCTGCACCTTCACTCCACATCACCCGACCGCTGGCTTCTTCAGGTGAAACACCACCTGGCCGATGTCCTGATCGACCATGCGCACTGCGAACAGAAGGCCGCCTCAACGGCGATGGATCTGATGTTCGATTATGTCGAGAACGAAGACCTTTGTCGCGAAATGACGGAAATTGTGCGGGAAGAGCTTGAGCACTTTGAACTCGTCCGCAGCCTGCTGAAGAACCGCGGCATTCGTTTTCTGCGACTCAAACCGGGCACCTATGGCAGGAAACTCAAGGAACTGGTTCGCCGACAGGAACCCGAAAGAGCAGTTGATCGCCTGCTGATTGCCGCGCTGATTGAGGCCCGCAGTTGTGAGAGATTCGTACTGCTGAGAGATCATCTGGAGGATCCCGCTTTGCAGGCCTTTTACGGTAGCCTTTACGAGTCTGAAGCTCGACATCACGCGACGTATGTCCGTCTGGCGAAACAATTCTCTGAAGAGCATCTGGTCAATGCACGACTTCAGGAACTCGCGGCACTGGAAGCCGCCATCATCAAGGTAGGCTGTGAACTTCCACGTGTTCACAGTTGAACTGGTGCCCGATCGATTTTTATCGTGAGGCGAATGTTTATCCCGAACTCCGACAGCAGACCGTTCTGATTTTTCTACTCTCAAAGTTACCTTTTTAAGAGCCACAACGTGACATCTTCCGGTACAGGTCATGACGAGTTTGCTTTTGTTCTCACCTGGGATGGGACCAGCTGGCGTGACGTCGTGCGACTTCGTCAGGGCCAGGTGACTACGATCGGGCGTTCCGCAACGAATCGAATTGTTCTTCAGGACGACGCCAGCAGCCGAAATCACTGCGAAGTGTTCTATTCTGATGGCGAATGGCGGCTGCGAGATTTGAAAAGCCGGAACGGAACCAGCGTCCGTGGAAAGACCGTTGCCGGCGACTTCACATTGCAATCCGGTGATGTAATCAGCATCGGTGAATGTCGGCTGGCTTTTACAACCAGTCTGGAAACAGCGCCTGTCTCTCCACCGGGGCTACCCGGATCCCCGGGCGAGCGAGCAACGTCGCCAACGCAAACTGCCGTTAGTCAGGGACGCGAACCCAGCATCCTGCATCGAACCGCAAAGCCTGAATTTCTCTCCCCGGGTGCCGCATCAGGGGGTGCCCTGAATTACGGAACAGAGTTGGCCAAACTTTATGGACTTGGGCTTGAGATGGGGGCCGCGAAGACGCGACAGCAACTGACCGATGTCGTTCTGGTCAGTCTGGCCCGTGAAACAGTGGCCAGTATCTCTGCGATCCTGCTTGCGTCGCAGGAAACCAGCGGCCCGCCGATGCCATCTGACCTTCAGGTGGTCGCCTATCACAGCCTGAAGGATCTGCCCTATCGACGAGTCTCCGACAACCTTTCCCGCGTTGTTCTTTCCCGCCGCGAAGCAATCCTCGCACGCGACGTCGGTGATGACCGTCAATTGTCCGTCTTCGACAGCCTCGGAGAAATGAAAGCTCTCAGTGTAATCTGTGCGCCGATCACCTCGGCAGAAAGAGTGCTCGGACTGATTCATCTCTATTCAACGAATCCTGACAATCCGCTGGATAAGCACGACCTCGAATTCACGCTCTCCGTCGCCAATCAGCTTGCCGTTGCACTTGGACATCTGCAGGAACGCGACTCTCTCCAGACTGGTCTGGCACAGGCTCGCAGCGTCAACGAATCTCTGCGTTCTCAGTTGTCACAAGAACAAAACCTGATCGGCGAAACAGCCAGCATGACAGAGCTGAAGGAACGCATCTCACTGATCGCGGAAACACACGCCAATGTTCTGATTCGAGGTGAAAGTGGCTGCGGCAAGGAACTGATTGCCCGCAGTATCCATTCCATGAGTCCACGTAAAGATGCTCCGTTCGTCTGCATCAATTGCGCTGCATTGAACGAAAGCCTTCTGGAGAGTGAATTGTTCGGCCACGAAAAAGGTGCTTTCACCGGCGCGGTGGATCGGAAAATTGGCCGATTTGAACAGGCTGATGGCGGCACTCTGTTCCTCGATGAAGTCGGTGAAATGAGTCCGTCGATCCAGGCAAAGTTCCTGCGTGTTCTGGAAGGTTATCCGTTTGAACGAATCGGTGGACGCAAACCGATTCAGGTCAATGTCCGTATCGTGGCGGCCACGAATCGAGATCTTGAAGAGGCCGTCGAAGATGGCGACTTCCGTAAAGACCTTTACTTTCGCCTGCAGGTGGCTGAGATCACAGCCAGCCCGCTTCGTGAACGTCGAGATGATATCGAACTGCTCGCCAACGCGTTCCTGAAAAAGTTTGTCGAGAAAACCGGCCGCGTCATAAAGGGCTTTACCGACGAAGCCATGCAACTGCTGCGTGAGTATAACTGGCCGGGAAATGTCCGAGAACTACAGAACACCATCGAACGAACAGTGATTCTCTGCCGAAACGAAGTCGTTCGTGCTTCCGACGTTCAGTTGTCCAGCCTTGGCAGTCGGCCCACAACTCCGGTTGTTGATCGCGGCACTCCCGGCGAGTACCGTGAAGTGTCCATGGCTGACATTGAGCAGGAACATATCCTGAAAACGCTGGAACACACCGGGTGGAATAAGTCAAAATCTGCCCAGATTCTGGGTATTGAACGCTCCACGCTGGATCGGAAACTAAAAAGGTATCATGTCCCTCGCCCCCTGACAGACTGATCATGCCAATTACATTTGAATGCCCGCATTGTAGCCGCCCTACCCGAGTCGCCGACGACCTTGCCGGCCGACGCATTCGATGTCCGGGCTGCAAAGAACCTGTGTCCGTACCCAGCGAAGAAATCATCGACGTCGAGGACGTTCAGGTCGCGGCACCACAACCAGCCCGCCGAACACGTCGACCGTTTGAAGAAGAGGCCGAACGAAAAGCGGCACCACAACCGACGAAATCCATCACACTCGACAACGATACTCAGGCCTCGAATCCAGGCGGTGTTCGAGTCAACATTTTAAAGTACTGGAGTTCCTTTCCCCGCTGGCCCACGATCTGGATCGTCGCAACAACTCTGTTCAGCCTCGGGGCCATCTTCTCTATAACCATGCTGGTCTTCGCCATCCTGAGCGGAATCCTCATGTGGTTGTATTGGACCCGCGTCCGCGAACACTTCATGAACGGCTGTGCGTTGCCCGGAATCATCATCTCTGTCGAACATCAGTTAGTCGCATTCTGTACGGATCTGTCGACAGGCGAAGGAAGCTATCCGGCGGTTCGAATTCTGCGTCAGCCAATTCACAAAATGTGCGATGGCCCGCCTCGGAAGAATCAACGTGTGGTTGGAGTTGCGGTCTATGAACCAGCTCCTGACCAGAATGATCACTGGGCTACGTTTCATCCAAAAATCGCAAGTTGCGTTACGAACGACCAGCGAGCCGTGAAGGCTACCTTCGACTCCATTGAAGAAAGCGACTGGCAGGAACTGATTGACTACCTTCAGGAGATTCCGCGTAAGACGGAAGGTCTTCATCGGCTTTGGTAGGAATCACCCGTGCTCTGCATAAGTGAAGATCCGGGTGCGTTTCCACCCAGCTCCCGCAGACTTTCTGCCGACGCAGTCACAGGCAATTCTGCCAGGTAAATCGAGTCTGCATAATCGTCAGATCCTGCAGAGACTTCTTCCTGCGTAAACCACAGGTTCTCAGTTCTATAATGCAGCAGACATCTGAGAGGTAGACTTGACTGACTTGTCATTCCGAGGAACGACAATGAGGTCTCCGAATGCTCCAGATGATTTATACCAGCGAAGCGAAGACAAAATTCTCTCCCGCTGAACTGCAGGATCTGCTGCTCACCGCGCGGCGCAATAATGACCGTGACGCAATCACCGGCATGTTGCTCTACGAGGATGGTACTTTTCTTCAGGTCCTTGAGGGTGAAAACGAGGTTGTTGAAGCCACCTATCAGCGAATCGCGGCCGATAAACGTCATCACAAGATCATGCTGATCGCCCGTTTCGAAGTCGACCATCGATCGTTTCACGACTGGGAGATGGGGTTCTTTGATGCCTCCGGTGGCAAACTGCTACAGCTTCCGGGATACAGCAACTTCCTTAGCAAGAGATCCGTTGAACTGGAGAATCTCGAAGACGGCGATAAGGCTCGGGAAGTTCTCCTGAACTTCAAGCTGGGTGCATGGCACAGACACACGGTGCCTCCGCATCCTGCCCACCCCCATCACGCCTCGACATATCATGAACTTTGAGCCCCTGCAGAATCTAGGATTCTTTGCGAAGGTGCTGTACCCACGCAGGCGGCACATTCAGCCAGATATTGTCCCGACGGATTCGACATCGCTCACAGTGCCCTCGCAAAGTCGCATCGATGCAACTGATCCGGACTCGTTCCGCACCACGTGTGATAACCTTTCGAACGGGTCTCACATACATGTACTCGAAATAACTGAGAACTCCGCCGGGCTTCAGGAGACGAAAATAGGTCTCCGCAATTGAAGTCACAAGGTCTGCCGGAAAGTTATTCAGGGGCAACCCGGAGATCACAAAGTCATAGGGTTCTGCCGCAACAAAATCCTGCACGGGCAACTGGTGAATTGTCGCCTGGGGTCGAACACGCTGCCAATCGCCCTCGTTCTCAAAACGAGCATTCAGAATTGAGACGAACTCTTCGTTTAGCTCGACCAAATCGAACACATCCCCAGGTCGAAGCAGCTTCACAATCGCTTCCGTCACCGGTCCAGTTCCCGGCCCGATCTCCAGAACACGCACGGGAGTCGACTCATTTCGTGCGGCCAGAAAGCTGGTCATGGACCGTGCCAGAAAGCGACTACTGGGAGCAATTGCCCCGGTCGTTTCGAACCGCTGCCGAAACTGGCGAAAGAAGGCTGCCTGGTTCTTCAGGGCGGAAAACATAGTCGCCTATCAATCCATGAACGAAGAAACCCGGCCAGAAATTTGGCCGGGCTTCGAGTGCATTCAGCATATCAATCAAATGCGAGAGGGGGGAGTTGAACCCCCACGCCGTTTAAGGCACAGGATCCTAAATCCAGCGCGTCTGCCAATTTCGCCACTCTCGCTGCTGATGCCAAACCAGCACGTTGAAAAAACTCGTTCAGTGCTGACGGCGGCGAATGGTGCCAAGTCGTCGACCTGAATTCAACTGTCGACACGAAATGCATGCAAGGTTCGCGACGATTCTCTTCTTTTCGGGCCAATTGTCCTGATTTACCCAAATCCAGAACTCTGAAACACCCGCTTCAAGCAGACTGTTGGTGTCGTCTCATCCTGCGGGCTTCTGTTTACCGCCCAGCCGGAGGCGCCGGCTTTTGTGCTGGCCAGCGCCTCCGGCCAGGCGGTCAACGACTAACTCAACAGATTGCAAACCATCAACGGTCAGGGATTCTTTCAGGCATTCTGAAACGACGAAGCCATCTGCTCGATTTGGTCGAGCAGTGCATTGATCTCTTCCTCCAGTCGAGGAAGAGCCTGCTCTGCCTCATCCAGATTGCCGGACGCCACTGACAATTCCAGTGTCTTTGCATAGTCACGCAGTCGGATTCCGGCGAGATTACCAGCACACCCTTTAATCGTGTGTGCAACTTTCTTTGCGGCCTGAGCATCGTTTGCAGCCAGAGCATTGCTGAACGCCGCAACATGTCGTGGCGCATCATCGCGGAATGCTCCGGCCAGAATCTCGATCAATTCCTGATCGCCACCGACACGGCTCATCAACTCCTCGCGGTTCAGAATCGTATCAGCCGCAATCGTGTTCTGCTGATCGCCAACAGAAACAACTTCTGCACCAACCACAACTTCCGATTCTCTTGCTGCGGGTTCGCACTTGCTCGACGGAACTACTGTAACTACTGCTTCTGCCCCAGGCTGTGACTCCGACAGCAAAGGCAGGGGCAACTGCAGATAACGAGATAATGTTCCATACAAACCAGCAAAGGAGATCGGCTTTGTGACAAAATCGTCCATCCCGCAGAACAAACATTTCTCACGATCACCCGCCATCGCATTGGCCGTGAGGGCAAGAATCGGCAGGCGATGACCTGCTCTGGCTTTCCGTTCGGCTTTTCGAATTAAGCGAGTTGCCTCGTAACCATCCATCGTCGGCATCTGGCAATCCATCAGGACAGCATCGAACGATTCGACATTGAGAATCTGTACCGCTTCACTGCCATCAGCGGCAATCCTGACTTCGAACCCATCTTTGGCAAGAACTCTCATCATCAATTGTTGATTGACAAAATTATCCTCAACAACCAGCAGTCTACCTCGTGACCCCTGGGCCTGTGAATCCGGCTCCGCGCCAACAGAGTCTGCCGTAATTTCCTCCGGAGCTGCGTCCAGTGCAAGAATAGTCTCCAGCAACTCCGACTGTTTCACAGGCTTGGTCAGATACGCGGAGATCTTTGCATTCTTCAGACGACTGCGATGGTGAGCCGCATCCGAAGAACTCAACAAAATCACTCTCGTATTCCGCGCGCAGGGCAGGCTGGCAATCATCTCAGCCACAGCAAACCCGTCCATTCCGGGCATATGGACGTCCAGCAACACAAGGCTGAATTGATTGCCGGATCGGTCGGCCGCTTCAAGTGTTTCACGCACCAGCCTTCCCTGATCTACCGTCTCCGCATCCATCCGCCAGACAGTGAGGATTTCCTGAAGGATCAGACGGTTTGTTGGATTATCATCAACAACAAGCACCCGTTGGCGTGGAAGCGAGTCACACGTCTGATCAGTTGGAGTTGCCGTTTCCTTAGTCGCTTCCTCAAGCGGTATTCGGAACGAAAATGTGCTTCCCGTCCCTTGCATACTCCTGACCCGAATACGACCACCCATCAAGTCCACAAGTCGCGTGCAGATGGCGAGTCCCAGACCTGTGCCGCCATAGTGCCGAGTTGTACTTCCATCAGCCTGCACGAATGCTTCAAAAATTGATTCCTGTCGTTCCAGAGGGATGCCAATTCCGGTATCTCGAACCGAGAACTCCAACTCTCGCATATTGTCCTCCGTTGTCACATCCGCAACGGTCACAGCGACTTCGCCATGGTGCGTAAACTTGATGGCATTACCCACAAGGTTGACCAGAACCTGACGAATTCGGCCTGCGTCTCCCATCAGGTGGCGCGGCACTGTCGGAAGGAATCTGCAAGTCAGCTCCAGACCTCTCTGCTCTGCTCGCAAACCTAACAGCTTCATAGCATTGCCGACAACTTCACGAGGTTCAAACTCGGTCTTGTCGATCTGAAGCATGTTGGCTTCGATCTTGGAAAAGTCGAGGATGTCGTTAAGGACAGTCATCAGGGCTTCACCCGATGAGACGACCAACTCCAGACTCCTTCTTTGTTCTGGAGAAATCGGCGTCTGCAGCAACAGCTCTGTCAGACCAAGGATACCGTTCATCGGTGTCCGAATTTCGTGGCTCATATTGGCAAGAAACTCGCTCTTCGCTCGACTTCCCTGTTCCGCCGCATCGCGAGCGACAATCAGTTCTGCATTGAGGTCGCTCAGTGATTCGGCCTGTCTCTTCAGTTCACGACTCAGTTTAGCCCGCTGCCTCAAATCAGCCTGCATGACTCCCACAGTACTGCTGCTGCCCATTACAGTCAGGATTAACGTCATCGCAAATCCCAGCACAGCAGAGCGAGCCCAGAGGATCGATGCAACCCACTCAAAGCCATCAAAATCAACCCCGACAACTCCGTCCGGTTGCCCGTGCTGATCGAAAATCGGAGCATAGGAACTGACCCATGTTCCCCAGCGATCCGTATAGGGCACATCATCAAAGTATGTGCCGGGAGAATCACTTTGAAGCGCGGCCAACAGAAGTGGCGAGGCGTCTTCGTACACATCTCCGATCGGCGTTCGCTCCTCCCGAAATTCGTCAATGGCTCCGTTGTTGTTGTAGTCTGTTTCGGAATCCACAATCAGTCGCAGTTTTCCGTCGTTCCCCTGCCGGATCGTGTACACATCATCAACCGCCTTACTGAAACTCAGCCATTTAATCTGCTTGTTCAAGAGCAACAGATAGGTTTTATCATCCTCCGCAGTGGACTCCGAAACGAGATAATGACCATGTTCACGCATTTCGTCGGCATAGCCGGTTGCGAATCCATCAATTGAACTTCGCAATTGTGCGCGTTCCGTTTCTCCACAACGGATCGCGAGATAAACGCTGCCACAGATCAGTACCAGCGCCGAACTTCGGAGAGCACCACGCTGCCTTTTGTCGAACGATCGACTGAAGAAATAGCGATCCGCCAACAGCACCCCGGCCAGCGTCAGGACTGCAAACGTGATAACGTCAAGATTCCATTGCAGGATCAAGTTCAACATGAAGCACGTTACTCAAAACAAAAAGCCTGGATCGCCACGAAGCAAGCCCATGAACTGAACGACCGTCTACGGAAGTGGTCATTCACCATGCAGTAAATTCCCAGTTCGCCCGGCGCATCGCCACGACCACTCCACGAGATGCTGCCTGATAAATCTGTTGTACACTTCCTGACCGCAGCGTTTTTTGTTCCGCTAGTCACGAATTCCCGCTGAGAACCATGCGTTGAAACCGGCTCTGCGGGATTATGCGACACGAATCCACAGGACCGGTTGTAACGATTACCACGAGATCTGCGCCCTTTGCGGTTGATGGTTTGACAGAGGCAGTAGGTGATTGCCCCAAAAACGTTCTTCTTCGTATGCACGTTGAAATTTTGCGACCTAGGCTTGGTCAAAGTAGATCATTTCGATTTCAGAATTGACGTGTTCTTACATCGCTGAACACCTCTATTCTCAATACGCTGATCCCTTCAGCAGGACGATCCCGTGCAGTTAACCGGACAACAAGCAGCTGCCAAACCCGCAGACAAATCGCCTGTTCATGGCGCATTGTCGTTGCCAGGTGAACGCGCACTTGTTTTGGTGGTTGATGACGAGCGAATCAATCGAGAAATCCTGAGCCGAATGCTGTCCCGCAATGGTCATGACGTTCTGACGGCCGATAGTGGCGAAGCTGCTCTTGAGCGACTTGAAGAACAATTACCGGACCTCGTTCTGCTGGACGTCATTATGTCCGGCATGAGCGGATTTGATGTCCTGAAAACAATTCGCTCACGATATCCTGACGGTGCACTGCCGGTCATCATGGTGACGGCTGAAGTCGAGCGTGAGAATGTTGTCCGAGCCTTCGCGGAGGGAGCCAATGACTACCTCACAAAGCCACTCGACCCCCAGATTACGCTGGCTCGAATTTCTCTACAACTCAAACTCAGTCGCGCGCTGTCTGAACTGAAACGTAGTCAGGAACGGTATGCACTTGCGGCACAAGGCTCCAGAATCGGCCTTTGGGACTGGGATGTCGCCCAGCGGCAGATCTTTCTTTCCGCACGATGGAAAGAAATGCTCGGCTATAGTGACACCGAGCTGGATTCCTCTGTTGATTCGTGGTTCGAACGCATCCACATCGAAGATCGAGAACAGTTCACTGAGTTGCTCGGGAGCCGTAGTTCCCTGGAACAGGGGCGTTTCGAAACAGAAATCCGAATGCGCCATCGCGATGGTACATTCCGCTGGATGCTTTGCAGTGGAGTTGTCCAGTCGGATGCGAATGGAATTCCTCGACGCCTGGCAGGCTCTCTGGCCGATGTTACCGAGGGAAAAGTTCGTGACGTATTGACAGGCTTACCGAATCGTCTTTTGTTCGAAGAACAATTGAACCGAGTTCTGCATCTGGATCAGGCAACCTTTGGCTTCTCAGCCATCCTGTTTCTGGACCTCGACAATTTCAAGCTTGTTAACGACAGTTTGGGACACGACGCTGGGGACCTTCTCCTGTGCAGCGTTGCAAAAAAACTGGAAAGCTGTCTGCGGCAGACAGATGTCGTGGCCCGAAATCGTTCCAAGTGGTCCATCGCACGTCATGGTGGTGACGAGTTCACGGTTCTGCTGCATTGCCTTCAGAACCACATCGACGCTGAAATTGTCGCGGAACGCATCATCGCGGCCCTGTCGGAGCCATTCTCCGTAGGCGTCCATGAAGTCGCTGTCGGAGTCAGCATTGGAATCGCTTTTGGTGGCGGCGACGGCAAGTCGGCTGCCGATGCGATCCGCGAAGCGGACACGGCGATGTACTACGCCAAAACGAGTGGTCGAGGAGGCTATCGCATTTTCGATCCGGAAATGCAAACTGTCGCCTCAGCAAGACTCGCACTGGAATGCGACCTGCGACAGGCCATCAAGAGTCATCAGTTTTATCTGGAGTATCAGCCTATCGTTCGACTGGCAACTGGCCGAGTCGAAGGATTTGAGGCACTTTGTCGTTGGAAACATCCTCGCGGTGAACGAGTTGGGCCGGATGTCTTCGTGCCAGTCATTGAGTCACTGGGACTCATCGGTCGCCTTGGCCGAGTTGTTCTTGAACTGGCCTGTGATCAGGTTCAGGAATGGAATCGTAACCGTGCAGCCGAAGATGTTGTCAGTGTGACTGTTAACTGTTCATCGGGAGAATTTGGTCAGCCGCTCTTCCGAAACGACTTGTTGATGACTGTGGCCAGAGCTGGTATCGATCCGAGAATGCTGAAGATTGAAGTGACCGAGAGTACCCTGATGCAGAATCCGGAACTCGTTCAGCAGATCATCGGCGAACTTCGCGATGCCGGAATTCGTATCGGGATCGATGACTTTGGAACGGGCTATTCGTCACTGGCTTACCTGCATCGGCTGCCTCTGGACCTCTTGAAAATTGACAAGTCGTTCGTGCGCAATATGCACACGTGCAGCGAAACTCGTGAAATCGTCCGCACAATCATCGCGCTGGCTCAGAGTCTGAATCTTGATGTTGTTGCTGAAGGCGTAGAGACTCCTGAGCAACAACAACTGTTGTTTGAGATGGGGTCGACACACGCCCAGGGCTATCTCTATTCGAAGCCAATGCCCGGAGACACTGTCGAAGGCTTCCTCGAAAAGTACGTTCCGTTGCTGCCACCTTCCCAACGCAGAAGACCGCACGAAGAGATCGAACAGCATCTCGAGATGGCGGCTGAGCTGTTATCACAGAAATAGGCACTCGCCTCTGCCTGAGCAGAAATTCACCAGGATATCAAGAAACATCCGGGATGGGTGAATAATTGCCGAACATGTGTTCGTAATGGCCGCGCTGCGGGAGCCGATTTTGCTCAACGGGTTAATCTGCTCTCCTGGAGATTGAGCGGCAGCAAAGATGCATCGGATCGATACGTTTCCGTGGCGAGTCCCGATATCAACGTGCATTGATGAAAGTCTCATGCCAGAGTTGGGCACCCGACAATTCAAATGATGCGAAATGGCATCATTCTCCCAAACTGCAGGCCATTGACCGCAGATTACGGAGTTTGCACTACGGGAAATCAGGGCAAACAGAGAAACACTTTATGGCGGCAGCCTGTATGATGCGGCTAACCTGCACCGTAGATTTCAGACTGCTCTGCCCTCGCCTGCCCGAATAAGTCATTATGAAACATCAGTCCTCAAGCGTTCTCGTAGCCCTGCTTTCGGCAGGATTCTTAATGGTGTTCGCCGGATGTTCGCAGTCCTCAACACAGATCGCAGGCGAAGCGGGGAATTCCGATCCAAAGGCTGGATCGCCTCCGGGACCTGCGGCCGGGCCACCGCCGGCACTTGTCAAAGTCGCCACAATTCGTCAGGAGAATATCGCTCCGGAGTTCCGTGCCCTCGGCAACGTGAGACCTCGACATGCAAGCATTGTCGCATCCGGATCTGATGGCATTGTTGAAGAGTTTCCGCTTGAGGTCGGCGCATTTGTAACGAAGGGCACACTGCTTTCTCAACTGCGGATGGAATCAACTGATCTCGATATTGCCGAACAGGAAGCGATCCTGACCGAACGGCGCGCCGAACTGGAAGAGATCAAATCGCCACGTAAAGAAGATCAGGACGAAGCACAAGCACGAAAACAGGCCGCGGAGGTCATGTATGCCAACGCAACCCGACGGCTGGACGAATTGATGGCACTCAGTAAACGCGGAGCGGCTAATCCTACAGAAGTCAAAGATGCTCAGGATAATGTCGACTCGGCCGAACAAAATCGACTCGCGGCGGCCGCAGTGCTGGCCAGAATTTCTGCACCGCGAAAAGAGACGGTTCAGCAGGCCATGGCTCGTGTCGAGGCTCAGGAAAAACATGTGGCCTTCCTGAAGGCCGAGCGAGAAAAACGCTTTACGCGTGCTCCTTTCGATGGGTTCGTGGTTGAAGAACATACCTACATCGGACAATGGCTTTCCAAAGGAGCTCCTGTGCTGACCCTGGCAAAGCTTGATGAAGTCGAAGTGGAAGTTCAGATTGATCAGCAATACATCGATCAGATTACTCCCGGTCGTCCTGTTGTTCTCGGCATTCAGGGAACAGGATCTCGCAACGGCCTGGCAAGTGACTGGCAAGGTGAAGTCGCGTCGGTTGTTCCCAAAAGCAATTGGGAAGATGGCTCTCGCAGCTTCCCTGTCATCATTCGAATCGACAACAAGATTGACACATCGACGATAACACCAACTCCGGCCCTAAGAGAAGGCATGATGGCTGAAGCAAAATTCAGCGGTCAAAGTGTTGAAGCGATTCTGGTGCCAAAAGATTCACTCGTCCGAACCTCGCGTGGAACATTCGTGTATGTGATTAATCCGGCCTCCGACGGAAAACCAATGAGCGTTCGGCAGGTGATCGTGACGACAGGTGTCAGCTCCGGCACTTCGATTCAGGTGATCGGTGACGGCCTGGCGGCCGACCAGCAGGTTGTGACCGAAGGTGCAGAACGGCTTCGAGCCTTTCAGACCGTGCAGATCATGGAATAACAATTACGCGGTTCCTCTGCTGAATCTGGCTCAAGCTCTTACCACAGCGACGAATAAACTATGGACCTCATAAAATTCTCCATCGAGAATCCGGTCAAACTCACCGTCGGCGTAATTCTGTCGCTGCTGTTCGGTGTCATTGCGTATCTCGCGACACCAGTCCAGCTGACCCCTGACGTGACCGAACCTGAGTTGACGATTACGACACTCTGGCCAGGTGCCAGCGCTCAGGAAGTGGAACGCGAGATCATTGATGAGCAGGAAGAACAGCTCAAAAGCGTGGAAGGGATGGATGAGTTCAAAAGCGAAAGCTCGGACTCGATGGGAAGCATCACCATGCGTTTCGCAGTAGGAACCGATATCGCCGACGCGCGGGCTCGAGTTGCCGAGAAGCTGAATCAGGTCCCCAATTATCCGGACGATGCTCGAGAACCGGTGATCTCAACGGTCAATGCAAATGTCAACGCGATTGCCTGGTTTATTCTGAAGCCTATCCCGCCGACCCGCGAAGATCTCAATAACCTGATCGCTCAGGACCCCTCGTTGAAGGAACCACTGGCTCCTTTGATGGAGGGCACAAAGCCCATCAATCTCCCGAAGTTGAACCTGCTGTCCGATCAGTATCCTGTGCTGAAAACCTTTACGATGGGTCGCAACAATCCCGCACTCATGCGAAAGTTTGCAGAGGAGTACATCGAGGCGGTCTTCGAACGAGTCCCAGGCGTTGCCAATGGAAATGTATTCGGCGGCCAGGAACAGGAATTCCGAGTCGAAGTTAATCCAACACGACTGGCGGCCTTCGGTGTCACGATCGATCAACTCCGCACGGCGTTGATGGCTCAGAACCAGAATACTTCAGCCGGTGATATTCCCGAAGGTCGGCAGCGGAACGTCGTTCGAACGCTCGGACAGTTTCAGACGCCCGAACAAGTGGAAGACACGATCATCGTTAACCGTGACAATTCCCCGGTGCGCGTCCGTGACGTGGCAACCGTTGGGGTTGCGTACAAGAAACCTGACGGAGTCGTGCGTCAGATGGGGCTCAATGCCCTTGCCGTGAATGCTCAGCAGGCACCCAATACAAACATCAAAGAAGTCATGGGGCCGCCGCGCGAGGATCTGGACCTGAATAAGGATGGAGAGATCACTCTGCTTGAACTCGGTGAGTGCACTCGAATCTACGGCAATAACCTCCGCATTGCATGCGAAGAATTGAACCTCGGCATACTGGCTACCAAAGGCCTGTATATGGAACAGGTCTACGATCAGACCTTGTACCTGGACTCAGCCACGGCCCTCGTTGAAAGCAATGTTTACTCCGGCGGAGCACTGGCGGTCCTGATCCTGTTGCTGTTCCTGAAAAGTGTCCGTTCGGTGATCATCATTGGCTTGTCGATTCCGATCAGCGTAATCGCGACGTTTATGTTCGTGAAGATTTTCGGACGAAGCATCAACGTCATCAGCCTTGCCGGAATGGCGTTCGCGGTAGGCATGGTGGCCGACAATGCCATCACAGTGCTCGAGAATATTTATCGACACTTTCAGATGGGCAAGTCACCTCGTGAAGCCGCTTTGCAGGGAACTCAGGAAGTCTGGGGAGCGGTACTTGCAGCGACATTGGCGATGATCGTGGTATTTGTTCCCGTAATCTTTGTCGAAGGCCAGGCCGGACAACTCTTTAGAGACATCTCGATTGCCATTGCCTGCTCCGTGGGCATTTCGATGCTGGTGAGCGTCACCGTGATTCCTGCAGCAGCTTGCTGGCTCCTGAGAAATCAAAAGACCGCCAGCCTCGAGTATGACACAAGCTACGGTTTCTCTGGACTATTCGGACTTGTTCGAGTCAGCCACTGGATCAATGAACTGTTCGCCGGCGCAATGCGGAAGATGATGTCGGCTCGAGGCAGTTGGTTCTGGCGACTTCTGGTCGTGGTGCTGTTCTGCCTGGGATCAGTCTGGAGCAGTATTCTGCTGTGGCCGGATACCGAATATCTTCCCACAGGAAACCGAAATCTGATTATCGCGATCCTGCTCCCACCGCCAGGCTACAACATCGACAAAATGATCGAGCTGGGTGAAGGCATCGAGCGACAACTGACACCGTATTGGGCGGAAGATGCACCGCCGGGGTCACCGCGAATCAATGACTTCTTCTTTGTTGCCCGAGGACGCATGTTGTTTCTCGGAGCCAAAGCTGTTGACGAGCTTCGCGCGGCTGAATTGATTCCGATCCTCGCCAAAGCAGCCGGTTCGCAGCCTGGCGTCATTCCCATCGTCAGTCAGTCCAGCTTGTTTGATAGCGGGCTAAGCGGTGGACGAACCATCGATATTGATATCACAGGTCCGGATCTCGAGGGCCTGGTTGAAGAAGCACAAAAAGCATTTGGACTCTGCATGGCTGAATTCCCCATGGAAAAGGGCAATCAGCTGCGTCCGATCCCGGGGCTTGATCTCTCGAGCCCGGAACTCCATATCATTCCAAAACTGGAGAAGGCCGCTGAGCTGGGAGTCACTTCACAATCACTCGGCTACGGCGTAAATGCTCTCGTGGATGGTGCGTTTGCCGGAGATTATTGGCATGAGGGCCGTCGAATCGATCTCGTGATCTGCGGCGACGCTGATTATGCCAGCCATTCCCATGACATCGAAAATCTGCCGATTCGAACTCCATCCGGAGAAACCGTTCGACTTTCATCAGTGGCCGATGTCGTATTGAGCCGTGGTCCGGAACAGGTCAACCATATCGAACGATCACGATCCATCACCATCCAGCTTAAACCAGCTCCGGGAGTCCCTCTCGAAACGGCGATGAAAACGGTTGATGACAAAGTTCGTCAGGTGCTGATGCAGTCTCCGCGATTCCAGAGTGGTGCGTATCAGGTTCGGCTGGCAGGTACCGCCGACAAACTGGCGGATACATGGTACGACCTCAAATGGAATCTGCTGCTCGCTCTGCTGTTGACCTATCTCTTGATGGCCGCGTTATTTGAATCGTTTCTGTATCCGCTGGTGGTCATGATCAGCGTTGCGTTAGCTCTTGTCGGCGGTCTCGGTGGCCTCAAGATCATGAACCAGTTTGTCTTCCAGCCACTTGACATGCTCACCATGCTGGGATTTGTGATCCTGATCGGCACGGTGGTCAACAATGCGATCCTGATCGTTCATCAGGGTCTTAACTACATGCGAGAAGAAGGGATGAATTCGGTTGACGCAGTGTGTGAGACAGTTCGAACTCGTATGCGACCGATCCTGATGAGTACTCTATCGACGGTGCTCGGCATGCTCCCGCTGGTCGTGCCGCTTCCAATATGGGCTGACGGGGCTTGGGTGTGGAGCGTCGGTGCTGGCAGCGAGCTCTATCAGGGACTTGGAGCCGTGGTCCTGGGCGGAATGATCGTCTCGACATTCTTTACCCTTGTCCTGATTCCGGCAGGTTTCAGTCTCGTCATGGATGCGAAAGAAGCCATCGCAAGAATGTTCAACCGTGGCAAGCCAGGAGCAACAACCATCAGTCCAACCGTCCCGTCTCCTCAGGCCTGAGCAGCGTCGAACCGATCAGTGAAGTCCCCTTGAAGTGGCAGGCGTTGTGGACTGGCTGTTGTGGACTGGCTGTTGTGGACTGGCTGTTGTGGACTCCACACGGCGGGTTGTCCAAAAGTGAGCGTTCAGCTACCCGGAAAATCCTCGCAGAGAGTCGCTTTGAGCCAGAGTGATCCGGAAGAGCAGGCTCATTAGACCCTTTTCGACTCTGGATCTATCGCGCTGTCGGACCTGAAAGACTTTGAAAGGTGATCCAATCCTTCGAAGTCGTCATGATTCATGGTTTTTGGCTCTGAACTTTGATTCTTCGGCCGAAGAACCCCAATGAACCGCTTTTCCTGTCCGGCTCTTCCTTCTAGAATCGCCCCCTCTCAGCCATTCGCGGTGTTATGATTGCCTTACGAACAGGCATCAGCGGCGAAGTCTGATCGAAAAATTCGGGGATTCCCCACCTTCGATACTCCCATCGAACGTTTCACTGAATTGAAGGAAATCTGGAATGCAGGTTGCTATCACCTGTCGACACGGCAGTATCCGACCGGAGCTGCGAGAGCACATCACTCAAAAGGCGGAGAAACTGGTTCGGTACCTGAACACCGTCAGCGAAATCGACGTCACTCTGGAATTCGAAGGCCCGCGAGTTGATGTGGAAATGCTGGTGGAAATCGATGGCTTCCACACCATCGTGGCTCACGTTGAAGGCGAAGACGCAGGTGCGACCTTTGATAAATGCCTTCACAAAATGGAACACCAGGTCCATAAATACAAAGAAAAACACAGAGACCACAAACATCAAGCCTCAATCAAAGACATTCCAGTCAAAACGGATGAGTCCGACAAAGCTGGCTAGTGCTGCGTCAAGATAAAGAATGCGGGTTGGAGGTAGTGGATCTTGCTAAAGATCCCCTGACTGCAGGATCTTTAGCAAGGTCCACTACCCGAAATTCGAACCTTGCAAAAGGACCAGGCGATTTAAGATTTGGGTCGCCTGACAAGATCGGGACAGGCTCCTCTATGGATCCTGGAATCAGTTCGGAATGTAACTGCAAGTGCCTGCCCCGATTCCGGAAGGCCTTCTGACTCCTGTTCATCTGAACCGGAGTTCTCGTTTGGATCAGGAGGTTCAGTGGCTGTTGGAAAAATCGGTGATAGATAATTGCGGTAGACGTCTTTGACTTCCCGCTGCATATGCGCACAATGCCCCGTTTATGATTCACTGTCCTGCCCGAATTGAGTTTTAGAGTTCTGGCTGGGCTTAAAGTGCTTTTTTTTGGCGACCACTTTCTGGTTTCGCCTGCTCGATAAGTTGAGAGAGTTGCAATGAAATTGACTGAGTTTGTTATTCGCGATGCCATTCTTCCAGATCTTAAATCTTCAAAGAAGGAAGACGTGATCCGAGAGATGGTTGCCAGCCTGAAAGCTTCCGGAGCGATTAAAGCAACGGAAGAGGAAGCTGTGATTGCGGCGATTCTGAAGCGCGAAGAACTGGGATCTACCGGTATCGGTAACGGTGTTGCCGTCCCGCACACGAAGCATGCTTCGGTCGAAAAGCTGTCGGCGACAGTTGCGATTTCCCGAAATGGTGTCGACTTCGCAAGTCTTGATGGCGAAGACGTCTTCATTCTGTTTTTGCTGGTCTCTCCGCCTGACCGTCCTGGCGATCATCTCCGTGGACTTGAAAATATCTCCCGCCACCTTCGAAGTCAGGACTTCTGTAACTTCCTGAAGCAGTCCATGACGACAGCTGACATTTGGGATCTGCTTGTCGAAGCAGATGATGGCGATCGAGACGCTTAGGCAAAAGATCTATCCGGAACTCTTGCGCACGAGTTCTGGCTGGATTCATGGGCGTGCATTCAGTTTGGGAATTGCCACGCCCTGCAGAGGAATTCACTATGCAATCGGAGGACGTCGTCCGACGACAGGTTAAGGTTACGCCTGAGGATGGTCTGCACCTGCGTCCGATCACCCTTCTTGTTCGTTGCGCGACGACATTTTCTTCGTCAATCTCACTCTTCTTCGATGGACATCGGGCGGACGCAAAATCGGCTTTCGACCTGATGCTCATGGCCGTTCCCTGTGGTGCGATCCTGAACATGGAAGTTTCTGGTACCGATGCCGAAGCGGCGGCCGATGCGATATGTCGGCTGTTTGAAGAAGGCTTTGCGATTCCAGGTGCAGATCACCGCTGAAGTGGCTGAGCCGGTGCCCGGTTGATTGTTCTGCGTGATTCCCGGGCGTAGACTACCGGTCCAGCGTCGTCCGCTTGTGTCACGGTCATCAGAAAAGACTCGCCAGCGCCAATGAAGGTTTTCTCGGGAATTGCGGTTTCACCAGGAATGGTTTCCGGCCCAGCATTGGTGCTGGGATCCGAAAACTTCCGCATCCCGCGAAAGTTCGTCAGTAAAGATGCCATCGATGCCGAACTCCAGCGATTCCATGTCGCGCTGGATCTCGTCTGCAAAGACATCAAAGGCAATGAGCAACTGGTGTCTTCACAACTGGGGGCTCAGTATGGCGCCATCTTTTCCGCCCATTTGCAGATGGCGCAGGATCCGCGGCTGATTCGAGAAGTTGAATCACTTATCCGTGACCAATGTCGCTCTCCTGAATTTGCTGTCAGCAGAGTTTTACGAAGCTACGCGGAACAGCTTCAAAAAATGGGCGACCGCTATCTTTCGGAACGTGCGCTCGACATATTCGATCTGGAGAAGCGGCTGCTGCGTAAGCTTCTTGGAGAGAGCCGCGAAGAGCTGAGCAATCTGACAGAACCAGTCATCATCCTCGCGCATGACCTGACACCAGGAGAAACCGCAACTCTCAATACGAAGTATGTCCTTGGCTTTGCCACCGAAGTGGGCGGTCATACCAGTCACACGGCAATCCTGGCCGGTGCTCTGGAGATTCCGGCTATTGTGGGGATGGGCCGATGCCTCGCTGAAATCTCAGGCGGAGAAACCGTCATTCTCGACGGAGATCACGGCCGGGTCATTATTGATCCAGACGAAGAAACGCTAGCCCGAGTCCAGCATTCTCAGGCGCGCAGTCAGCGGGTCCGTGATCGACTTGGTGAAATGGGATCGCTGCCCGCAGAAACTCAGGACGGCCAGCGTGTGACCATCTGCGGCAACATTGAATTCCCGGAAGAGGTTCGCCAATGCATCAAACGTGGTGCGGATGGCGTCGGACTCTACCGCACAGAGTTTCTGTTTCTTAGTGGAAATCGCGAACCCTCGGAATCTGATCACTACGAAGCCTACTGCCGGGTCGTTGAAGCCTGTGGTGACCTCCCGGTTGTCATCCGAACTCTGGATATTGGTGCTGATAAAGTCCCACAGTTGATGGCTGATCAGTTTGCCGAAAGTGCAAATCCGATGCTGGGATTGCGGAGCATTCGCCTGAGCCTGCGAAACACACAGATGTTCAAAAGGCAGCTCAGAGCGATCCTGCGAGCTTCGGTTCATGGCAACGTTCGAATCATGTTTCCGTTGGTCGCCACGCTGCTGGAATTTCGGCAGGCGAAGATGATTTTGATGGACGTCATGGAGGATTTAGAGGACGAAGGGATCCCTTTTCAGCGAAATGTGCCCATTGGAATGATGGTTGAAGTCCCTTCAGCCGTGATTCTGGCTGAAGAATTCGCGAGAGAAGTCGACTTCTTCTCGATTGGTACAAACGATTTGATTCAATACACTCTCGCGTGTGATCGTTCGGATCCGACGGTGGCGCACCTGTATCGTTCAGGCGACCCGTCAATCCTGCGACTCATCCAGATGGTGCTTCGCGCCGCAGAAAAGCACGGAAAATCCGTGACGGTCTGTGGACAAATGAGTTCTGATCCGCGGTTCATTCCGCTGCTGCTGGGCATGGGTTTGAGAAGTCTGAGTGCAACGCCTCAGGCGATTCCTCGACTGAAGGAGGTCGTCAGAAACCTGTCCATCACGGAAGCTGAACGAATCTCGCAACATGCGTGTTCGCTGGATCTGGCTCGCGACGTTGAACACTATTTGCAGGGCGAGTTGTCACGACTGTGCCCTGATCTTGTTGATGAAGTTGGATTTTGATTTTCGTCAGGCCCGTCCTGACGGCAAGGAACATTCTGGCGATTTGTCTTCGACCATTCAGACGGCTGTCAGCGAAAAGAGCAACAGTCCTCTGCGGGTCGCCATCAATATCGCCTAATCAAATTGATGAATATTCGTGTTGGGCGACGTTCGCTCAACCATGAAAAAACGGAATGCCGGGTTGAACCGGCGAATGAAATGATCATCGCGTCATGAACCAGCCCAAACCGGCCACGACAATTCGAACGACAAACTCCCATCCGGGATTTGATCGCGCTGTGATGTCGCCCGCTTTGGACCTTTCGTTCCGCGCGCTTCCGACCACAAACGCACTCACAAGCACTTTACGAACCATGTCGTGCGGCCCGCGATTAACGCCCGCTGCCACTGTCCCGCTTTGCGGCTCACGGATTGAACAGTACCGACCTCGCATCATGCGATTACCTGTCGGAAATTCTTTCAATGGGGACATGCTTCGAATTCGCTTTCAGGACGCTGCTGCGATTCGGAAGAAGGAACCGGCCATGATGCAGACTGATCGTTCGTAAGAACGAAAGTTGTGACAATGAAAAAAGAGATGCTGATCAATGTCCTCCAGCCGGAGGAAAGCCGAATTGCCATCGTGGAAGATGGGATTCTGGAGGAGTTGTACGTCGAACGCAGCAGTGCAGAAAACTACGTCGGCAATATCTACAAGGGCAAGATCGTCAATATCGAGCCCAGCATTCAAGCCGCCTTTGTTGACTTCGGTGTGGGTCGAAACGGCTTTCTTCACATCAGCGACGTTGAGTATCAGTATTACAAGCACCTGGTGAAGGATGAACCGGAAGAGGAAGATGATCGCGAAGGTGGTCGCGGTGGTCGGCCCCCAAAGCATATGAACGAACGTAACGCTCGCAACAAACCGCCAATTCAACGCGTCTTCCAGCGTGGCAGTGAAGTTCTGGTTCAGGTGATCAAAGAGGGTATTGGAAACAAGGGTCCAACTCTTTCCACGTACATCTCCATCCCGGGCCGGTATCTGGTTTTGATGCCAGGGCTGCAGCGAGTTGGCGTCAGTCGCAAAATCGACGACGAGAAAACTCGCCGTCAGCTTCGCCAAACAATGAAAGCCATCCAGCCACCAAATGGCCTGGGCTTCATCATTCGCACGGCCGGTATCGACCGCGAAGAGGCGGATCTCCGACGCGACCTCAACTATCTGCTGCGGTTGTGGGAGACAATCGTCAAACGACTGAAGAATACTCCAGCACCGGCCGGACTGTACGAAGAAAGTGACATGATCATTCGTACGATCCGGGATATCTACAATAATGAGATTGACTCCGTCCTGATCGACGAAGACGGTGCTTTCGAGCGTGCTCGTGAATTCATGAAGATTGTCATGCCGGCTCACGTGAATCGCGTGCAGCGTTACGAAGGCAGCGAGCCTCTCTTCAATCAATACGGCATCGAAGAAGAAATTGCCCGCATTCAGGATCGCCATGTGCCTCTGCCAGGCGGAGGATCACTCGTAATTGACCAGACAGAAGCTCTGGTGGCCATTGACGTCAACAGTGGAAGCTTCCGAGCTGATAACGATGCCGAGAAGAGCGCTTATCAGATGAACCTGAAAGCGGCCAATGCGATTGCCCGCCAGATCCGTCTGCGTGACCTCGGCGGTGTCATCGTAAATGACTTTATCGACATGCGTGAAGAACGTCATCGTCGTGGGGTCGAGCGAGCTTTACGTGATGCTGTCATGCGAGACCGGGCAAGAACACGAGTACTCCGGATCAGCCCATTTGGATTGATCGAGATGACTCGTCAGCGAATTAGACCCTCATTGCGTCGCAGCGTCTATGAAAACTGCCCAGCCTGTAATGGCGTTGGTCAGGTGAAGACGGCGGAAAGTCTCTCCATCGAAGTCATGCGACTGGTGATGTCGGCCTCTACTCAGGAAAACGTAACAAAGATTCAGATCGAGGTTCACGATCGCGTCGGGAATTATCTGAACAACCGCAAGCGTAAAGAACTGATCCGTATTGAAGAGGAGAACGAAGTGGAAATCGTGATCGTGGCGAAGTCAGATGTCTGCCTTGAACACATGACATTTCGCTGTGAAGATGCAAACGGCAAGGAACTGAATCTGAACTGAATACAGATCTGATCAAGAATCCAGCGTTTTGAAGCCCGGCATTTCTCCAATGCCGGGCTTTTTTTGTGGCTCGTGCCTGAACTCTGCAACCAGTAAGTCGAGTATGGTTGCGGTGAGCTGCCCAGCCTATAAATCAATCGTTTGTTGATGACTGAAGAACTGGCAACAATCATTTAGCCACAGAACAATGGCCTTCCCCCCCTTCTCTACCGTCAGCTATGGTGACCTTAATGAAAAGTCTTCCTTTCATCATTTGCGCATCGGTTGCCGGCCTGATCGGGATGGTGGTGCTGCTGAGTTCAACAGGATCTCAAACCAGGAACTCATCCCACGATCAGAGTGGGACCATTCATGAACCCATTGTCTTATTCTGTGCGGCAAGTAATCGAGCGGCCATTGAACAGATTCGTGCAGAATACGAGAAGGAAACCGGACGAAAGGTCCAGGTTCAATACGGGCCATCACAAACGCTGCTGTCCTCGATCGAGGTTAGCGGAACAGGCGATCTGTACCTCCCTGCCGACGACAGTTATCTGACAATAGCGAAGGAGAAAGGACTCATCGCCGAGCAGTTGTCCATCGCGACCATGAAGGTTGTTGTTGGCGTCAGAAAAGACAACCCAAAACAGATTTCAACACTCAATGATCTGTTGTCACCCGAAGTAAGATTGATTCAAGCGAATCCCGATGCTGCGGCCGTGGGCAAAGTGACTAGACAAACCCTGATGCCACTTGGACAGTGGGAACCGCTTCAAAAGGCCACCGTTGCGTTTCGTACGACAGTCAATGATGTAGCAAATGATCTCGTTGTCGATGCCGCCGATGCGGGCATGGTCTATGATGCGGTTCTGCATTCCTATCCGGATCTGGAAGCAGTGAAACTTCCGGAGCTGGAATCCGCTGTTTCTCAGGTGTCGATCGGCGTGATCTCCAGTTCAAAACAGCCGGCCAACGCTCTGCATTTTGCCCGTTACGTGACAGCTTCAGATCGAGGATTAAGGCGGTACAAGGAACACGGATTTACTGTAGGAGAAGGCGATACATGGAGGGATATTCCAGAGCTGTCCGTCTTCGCCGGCTCCATGCTCAGACCGGCCATTGAAGAGTCCCTGACAGCTTTCGAAGAACGTGAGGGAGTGAGAATCAGTCGCGTTTACAACGGATGTGGAATCCTTGTCGCTCAGATGAAATCAGGGCAATATCCGGACGCCTACTTTGCGTGCGATCGCGAGTTTATGTCTCAGGTCAAGGACCTTTTCCCGAAGCCCGTTGATGTGTCGCAGAATGAGCTCGTCATTCTGGTGCAGAAGGGCAATCCGCATCAAATCGCAGACCTCAAAGACCTTGGCCGTACAGGCCTTCGCGTCGGAATAGGCCATGAAAAACAGTGTGCCATGGGCTGGCTGACCCAAAACACTCTGAAAGAAGGAGGAGTGCAGGAACACGTTATGGAGAACGTGACGGTGCAGACACCGACAGGTGATATGCTGGTCAATCAGCTTTTGACGGGGTCGCTCGATGCTGCAGTTGTCTATTTGAGCAATGCTGCAGGCCACCGCGAAGATCTCGATGCGGTTCGGATCCACGGCCTATCCTGCGCTTTGGCTGTCCAGCCGTTTGCCGTATCGAACTCCAGCCCATTTCCCGCACTTGTCGAACGCCTCCACAAGTATTTGACTACTCGCGAATCACAGTCGATCTTTGAAGCTGAGGGCTTCAAATGGACTCTTGCGGATTAGCGGCACCAATCCAGCCAGGACGAACAAAAAAACGACGAAGATGGTTCGGGGATGGCAGAAGAAATTAACGTGCCGTTAGCCTGAAAAGTTGGGACTGGATCCCCGTCAAGATTTACAAAACTGGCGCCATCAAAAAACCTGAGCCCAAAATACGATGCGAGAGCAGCGGGTGGGGCATTTTCATTGTCGCTTGCCCCCACGATGAGGGGAACGGAACTGGCAAGTGTGCTTATTGTCAGCCAATAGGTCGTACTTGACAGGAGGATCGTTTCAGTGCCTGGATTGAATTCATAGTTATCGATTCCCGTCGAGGCCACAGAGTGGGTTCCAAGGTTTGCCAATACCGTCGACGCAGGGCTTCCACTTTGGTCACTGCGAAGCTCAAGTCTTGCAGCGACAGAGGAGTTTTGGGCATTCAACCGAAAGCTGACACTTTCGAGCCTAACGTCACTCGAACCAGTCAAGAAACCGATCGACAGCGTGGCCCCGGATGCAAAAGAGATGGTAGATCCGTCATTACCAGGCAGATTGCCGATGATGACGGCCGCATTCAATCTACTCATCAAACACTCTGCAAAAACCAGGACGATAACAACAGCAAGCAGACGTCGAAAAAGCAACATGGGACGATCAAAGTTCTCTTTAGGTGTCATTTCTATAGCTGAATTCACTCCGTACCCGAATCAGTCGGAAGGGAGCAGCGGGAGATATAGCAGCCACAGGCAATCTATGTAAATGAGGCAAACAGAAATTCCGCACTGAAAAACCCGCGATGGTGGTCTGATGAACCCATGTGTTTGCCAGACAGGATTCTTCCTGTCACCATGTCACGTTGAATACTTTGATACTGTTTGCTCGAGAATGCTTCGGAGTTTCACGTCATGCAATTCTACTCATATCGGGCCGCTCTGTTTGTGAGTCTGGCATTCGCACTCCCCTGCCCCGCTCAGGAAGAACGAATCCCACACGCTCAGGATAAACCACCGGGGCCAGCACTCAGCCCTGCGGAAGCTATCGCGAAGATGACCGTACCAGAAGGCTTTACGGTTGAACTGGTGGCCTCCGAACCAGACATCGTCAATCCGGTCTCCATGACCATTGATGAACGAGGTCGGTTCTGGATTACGGAATCGTTCGAGTATCCTCGCCGCACTCCGGGACCGGGAAAAGACAGAGTCAAAATTCTTGAGGATACCGATGCCGACGGGTGCATGGACAAGTTCACGGTGTTCATGGAAGGACTGAACATTCCCAGTGGTATCGCTGTGGGACACGGCGGGGTCTGGGTCGCAAATGCTCCCGATCTCCTGTTCGTTCAGGACACAGATGGAGATGGAAAAGCAGATACGTCAGAAGTTGTGGTTACCGGTTTCGGTCGCGACGACACCCATGAATTGCCGAACTCATTGACATGGGGTCCGGATGGATGGCTTTATGGCCTCAACGGAGTCTTCAATCGATCAGTCGTGAGTTACGGTCCTCAGAATCCCAACTTCAAAGAGGGCCAGAAACCCTGGGACTTCACCTGTGCGATGTTTCGAATCCACCCGAAGACCCGCGAGTTCCAGATCTTCTGTGAAGGCACAAGCAATCCATGGGGCATTGCATTCAATGATGACGGAGAAGCGTTCGTCAGCGCGTGCGTGATCGATCACTTGTGGCATCTGACGGAAACTGGCTACTACCATCGTCAGGGTGGACCGTATCCGCCGTTCACGTGGAAGATCGAAAGCATCGTCAGCCACAAACATCAGAAGGCCGCGTACTGCGGCATTCACTGGTACGACAGCGATGCCTATCCTGAGCAATACCGAAAAAAGCTCTACATGGGAAACATCCACGGAAGCTGCATCAACAGCGATTCGATCGTGCGTCATGAGTCGACTTACAAGGCGTCGCCGGAGCCGGATTTATTGTCAGCCAATGACGCGTGGTTCATGCCTGTCGTGCAGAAAACAGGGCCTGATGGATGTCTTTACATTCTTGACTGGTATGACCGCTATCACTGTTATCAAGATGCGAATCGAGATCCCGGCGGAATCGATCGCCTGAAGGGGCGACTCTATCGGCTGAGATACAAGGATACTCCGAGAGCATCCGGCGAGGACATGGCAAAACTCAGCGATGGAGAACTTGTGAAGCGTCTGACTTCACCCAACGGGTATCAGCGAGACATCGCGCAGCGGATTCTCACAGAGCGACTGCTGAGTTCTGACGATGGCGGCAATCGACTCAAGCAACTCCTCGACGGAGCGTTTGTCTTTACCGCAGATAATCCTGAAACGTCCACCACAACCATAAGAGCTCTCGGGATTCTGATGTCCCAGAACGAATTATACGACACCACACATTTGGCGTTACTTCAGAGTCCCTCTCCCCTGATAAGATCGTGGGCTGTTCGTGCTGCTGGTGAGCAGTCAACGATCTCAGAAGCAGTACGAGCTCGTGTCTTTGAGCTTCGCAACGACTCTTCGTCGCAGGTTCGTTTACAGGTTGCCATTGCCGCAGCAAAGCAGGACTCCATTGCGACGATCCCGGCTCTGGTAGCCGTATTGGACCAAGCTGGTGAAGACCCATTGGTGCCACGAATTGTCTGGCAGAATCTCCACCCGCTTCTTGAGAAACAAACAGCAGAATTTGTCGCCGAAGTCGAAAAACTCAATGCAGCGGACTCCGAGAGCTTATCGAAACCAGTTATCGAATTGTTACCACGGGCCGCTGACCGAATCTTGTCGACTGGCAAGCCAGACACACTCGCCGTTGCCCAACTGGTGAAGTTACTACTCAGCAGCGAAGCAACCGATGAATCCGCAGATCGTTGTCTCCAGTTACTGACGGCTCGTATTCGCTCTGGAGAAATCGCTGGCGAATCACTAACCAACATTCAGGCACAACTGGCAGATCCTCTGAACAAAGCCATGAACCAGAAGTTATCTCGCCCATCAACATTGTCAGCGGTTGAGTTGGCGGCTTCACTGCGAATGCAGGATGGCATCAATCGGGCATCTCAGTTGAACTCCATGACGGATGATGAATCCATCAGGCTGCGACTCATTAACGCACTGATCACCGCGAATGATGACAGTGGGCTCATCTATGCCGAATCCCTGCTGCTGACTTCTCGATCTGCAGACGCTCGCCGAAAAGCAGTTCAGGCCATTGGTCGAATCGGGACAGCCAAAGCGACAGAAGCTCTGACTCGTCAACTCCCGAAGTTGCCTGCCGATGTACAGCCAGCAGTCGTTGAGGCGATGACTGATCGGGTAGAATCAGCCCTCGAGTTGATGGCGATGGTTCGCGAAAAAACTGTACCGCAGACTCTGATCAATGCGAATCAGGCTCATAAGATGCTGAGCCTCAAAAGTCAGCCTTTAACCGACCTCGTCACGAAGTACTGGGGCATCGTTCGCACAGAGCGAGATCCCGCTCGTCTGCAACTGATCAGCAGGATGCGTAATGAACTCCGTACAAGTCAGGGCGATCCCGTTGCGGGGCGAGTTGTCTACAAGAAACTGTGCGGCCAGTGTCATAAGATCTATGGTGAAGGAGCCGAAGTCGGACCGGACATTACTCGCAACGGACGCGCATCTTTTGAGCAGTTGCTGTCGAACGTGTTTGACCCAAGCCTTGTGATTGGAGCGGCCTATCAGGGCCTTACGGTCGTGACGAAAGAAGGTCGAGTCGTCTCTGGCCTGCCGATTGAAGACAGCCCACAACGAGTTGTCCTGAAGGTCCAGGGCGACAAGCAGGAGATCATTGCGCGGAGCGATGTCGACGAAGTTGTTCCCAGCAAGTTATCGCTGATGCCGGAAGGAATCGAAAAGCAACTGCAACCGCAAGAGCTTTATGACCTGTTCGCATTCATAACACTCGACAGGCCTCCAGAAGATCCGGACGCAAAGTTACTGGCCGGTTCGCGAATTGTGCCGGGAGAGTCATCAAAGCCTGACGAATTCCCGGCACTGCTGGAGCAACTGTTACAAGGTTTCACAACATCGAAGGTTGGTGAAGGCGGAGTCGCAGTTCTGGCAGACTATCACGGACGCCCGGCCGTTCGAACTCATCCCGTGTCCCGCTCAGAAGCCTGTCGGCTGACATTTTCAACAACGCTGCCGTCAGCATCAAAAGTCACCCTGCGACTGAGTGTTGCCTCACATGCTCAGGGAGACTGGCAACTTACGGTCAACGTGAACGGAGAAATTCGCCACCAGTCCATCGTAAGATGCAAAGGCAAAGACGTGGAGTGGAAGGAGATCACAATTGATCTGACAGATCTCGCCGGCCAATCGGTCACGCTGGAACTGTTCAACAAGGCCAATGACTGGTCCAATGAATTTGGCTATTGGAACGCTGCGGAGATCCTTGCCGAATAACGTGGCTGGCTCAAACTGCGTCCACCAACCTGGTTCAGGCGTCTGGTTGCCACTAAACGTCCTAACGTCTTGAGATTCTGAAAAGAATTCACGCAACGATCCCGAGTAGTGGTGCGAAAACCATGCTGCACTGACTTTCACAACATGCAGCACAGAAACGGTCTCAGCCATGCTCGAGAATGCCACCCAGTCAACACGACAAATGGCCGTCACAACGCCATTTCCGGAAGACTCCCTCCTGCTCCGCCGGTTTTCCGGGACTGAGGAACTATCGCGATTATTCGAATACGAAATTGAGATGGTGTCGGCAGACGACTCACTCGACCCAACGAGAATCGTCGGCGAGAACATCTCGTGGATGCTGAACCAATCTGGCGAGGCGGTACGATACTGGAACGCCCATGTGTGCAGCTTTCGGTATGTCGGACAGAACTATGCGGGAACGATCTATCGAGCCACGGTCGTCCCGTGGCTCTGGTTTCTCACCCAAACCACAGACTGCAGAATTTTCCAGAACAAAACAACGGCAGAGATTATTGAAACTGTCTTTTCAGACCTTGGGTTTCGGGATTTTGAATTTCACCTGCGCGGCAGCTACGAAAAGCGAGAGTATTGCGTTCAATACCGCGAATCCGACTTCAACTTTGTCTCGCGGCTGATGGAAGAAGAGGGCATCTTCTACTACTTCGAGCACCAGAATAGTAAACATACGCTGATCGTTGCTGACGATGTGAGTTCGTACTTCAAACTACCAGATTACGATGCAGAAATGGCTGACCCTGACCACCAGGGAGATCTGGTTGATCAGATTACATCATGGGAACACGAAACTCGCTTTCGTTCTGGTCGATGGACGCAGACGGACTTTAACTTTAAGAAACCTCGCACTCGGCTGATGAGCACCGCTGAGACTGTGATGCCCGTTCCACTGGCAAAGAAGTTTGAGATCTACGAATATCCGGGCTGTTTCAGTGAGCGGAAACCGGGGAGCAATCTGACTCGGATTCGCATGCAGGAGAAAGAAGCCGACTATGACGTCGTCTTCGGAGAATGCCTTTATCGATCATTTTCTCCCGGCGGACAATTCCGAATCCGTAGTCATCAGAAGTCTGCTGAAGTAGGCCGAGAGTATGTTGTACGAAAAGTCGCTCTCGAAGCTTCACTGGGAGGAAGTTACGACGTCAACCTGACGACCTCCGAAGAATCCCGATTTCGATGTCGCTTTGAATGTCTTCCATCAGCGGTTGTCTTCCGGCCTGCTCGGGACACTCGAAAGCCAGTCGTTGAGGGGCCTCAAACGGCTATCATTACCGGACCTCCGGGAGAAGAAATCTATCCCGACGAATTCGGCCGGGTGAAAGCTCAGTTTCACTGGGATCGCGAAGGTCGCTTTGATGAAAAGAGTTCCTGCTGGCTCCGCGTATCTCAGATTCATGCTGGACAGCGATGGGGATCGATGGATCTGCCAAGAGTCAACGAAGAAGTCATCGTCAGCTTCCTTGAGGGCGATCCGGATCGGCCGATTATCACTGGTCGGGTTTATAACGGAGAAAACATGCCACCCTTCTCGCTGCCAGCCGGGAAGACGCGCCGAGGCAACATGACAAAGACTTACAAGGGGACCGGTTACAACGAAATGTCGATGGACGATACGCCCGGAAAAGAACAGCTCCGGATGAATGCTCAGTACAACATGAACAGCAACGTCAACAACGACCAGACACTCAATGTCGGCAATAACCAGTCCGAAGTCGTCGGCGTCAATCGCACTCGAAAAGTTGGAAGCAACGAAACCGTGGACGTCGGTGCCGACCAGCAGATCACCATCTCTGGCAATCAGATGCTTCAGGTTGGAGCCAACCAAACCGTTGCTGTCGGCAGCAAGATTATGATCGATGCTGGCACGTCTATTACGTTGAAATGTGGTGCTTCAATGATCCACATGAACCAGGCAGGAGTCATCACGATTTCAGGGACTCTGATCTCCGTCGCAGCGGCCATCAATGCCAATGTCGCGGCTCCGATCACCAACATTTCGGGAGCGATGCTGCTGACCCAAACTGGTATGGTGAACCTGACGGCCGGTGTCGTCACCCGAATGGACGCTGCGGCAACTGCGGTCGTGAACAGCGGAGGAAAAGCCGCGATGACCGCTGGAGGTGAATCGATTGTTCAGGGGGCGGTTGTAAAGCTCAACTGAGCCTGAACCATTCTGCCGGATCTTCTTCTAGCGTGGAGAAATGAGGCGAGCAGATGCGCGTTATCCCAGCCGCTCGCTCGACGAAAACCTCATTCGACCCCACGTGAAGACCCGTGAATCATAACAACGATTGGGCATCACTCATGACGACTTCAACTCCGATTGCCGAATCAGGACGCTTTCGCGTGATAGGCGTTCGTATGCCTTCCGCTGCTCAGCAGCAGGCAGCTCAACAGGCGATGATCGCCGGGCTGCACAACGCAACGCGGAATGGCGATTTGGATTGGACCCAGCTGCACGCTCCATCAAACCCAGTCTCCGCAGTTTACGAAGACGAGTCGGGGGCACGTTTCGTTGGGATGTCGACACCGTTTGGTCCGCAAATGATCGAAATTGACAATAGCCCTGAATTCGCCCCGATGAGCAACACAAGCGATGGTGGCTTTCTGTCTCTCGATCGACTCAGTTCCATAACTTCGAACCAAGGTGCTGCCCAGCCGATGATGATGTCAACGCTGACAACGGATGCAGCCAAGGCCCTGATGTCGAAACCTCAAGCGGATGGAGGACCCTCAATCGCTGAATCGATTCTGAAATCGATGGCAATGGGAATTGGTCAGCAAGCTGTTGGAAGCGCGCTGGCGGGAATCGCTTCTGGCGATGAGAACGGAAAGCTCATCAAGAACTTTGTGGCCTCGACAACAACGACGGACGGACTCACGAAACTCGGAGCCTCACTGGCAAGCGGATTGATCAGCAATGTCATCGGCATGGGCCTCAGTGCCGCCATGTCAAAGTGGAAGGTCGACGACGAATCCAGTACCGCTGAGCACGCTGCAAAGAAAGCCGCAGAGGCTCTTGTCGGCAAACTTCAGAGTGAACTCATGAGCCTGATTGACGAACAGATTGCCAAAGCCCTTGGCACAGCAGGACCGCCTCAGGCTCCCGTTCCACCAGGCAGTTCCCCAAAATCACTCACTGAGAAGATCACCGAATTCTTCACAGGCCCAACCAGCACCGCCAGTGTTCCTGTGGGCTGTATTGGGTGTGGAAACACCAACGACGGCATTGTGCTGACTGGCGCTCCGACAATTCTGGTTAGCGGGCTTCCGGCTTGTCGGCAGTCCGACAAAGTCACAATGACAAAACCCATCCCCGACATCGGCCCACTCCTGTCCGGCAACCCGACAGTTCTCTCCTTAAAACTGCCCACCGCTGGCGACGGCCACGTTGCCGTCGGCGCAAAGGGAGTTGTGACGCTGCTCCAGAATTGTGTCACAACCGTGCTGATGGGCCCGCAGGGAATGCCAGTCGTGACACCGACACCGAAAGAGCCACCAGTGTCAGCCGTTTCCGATGCCACTGCAAAGACGGGGCATTCAGACTCCTCCAGAGCCGCTGCTAGTGTCAAGCCGACTGACAACAAAAGCGATCCGCGGAATGCGAATATTGAATCGGAAAATCGACCTGACAGGGAAGGAAAATCTACGAATCCGCAGGCTGAGTCGGAAAGCGATCCTGATGATCGTCCAACGTCGAATCCTGACTTGAACAATGCGTCAGATGGCTCGGACGCGAATCAGTCAAGTATCGCGGGGCTCGCAAAAGAGACTGCACCGCTTGCAGAAGATACTTATCAAACGAATGTCGACGACCGCAGACCCGTCGGGAAGTTCAAAGTCGTTGACCGTCATGAAGGGCAACTTGGTTTTGCAGCCGCCGTATACGCTGGTGAGGTCCAAGGCAAGGACTCAATCGTGATTGCATTTCGTGGCACCGAATCTGGTCTGACTTCAGGTGCTCTCGACTGGCTGCAGAATTTGTCTAACGTGAGAATGACGTCAAGTCAACACGTTCAGGCAGTTCAGTACGTCAATTCGATAAAGGCGCTATTCCCAGGGAAGAACATCATACTGACAGGACATTCGCTGGGTGGTGGGCTGGCGAGTTTTAGCGGAATCATGACCGGCGTTCCCACGATTGCTTTCAACTCAGCGGGACCAACGCCTCATAATATGCTGGTAATGCACGCGGCAGGTTGGACGGGGCTCGCCAATATCGGAGCGAACAAGAACAACATTATTCACGTCAATGCAAAGACAGATCCGTTAACAAACACCATCGCCGGAAGGCCATGGAGGAACAATGTCTACGAAGTGGAAGTACCGGCGGCTCCAAACGGGAGTTCGTCAATCATTCATCACCACAGCATGACGGTACTCAATCAAGCGATACAATCGGGGATTCCTTTAGTTCAGTCTCGGCAATCCCAACCGTCGTTCAAGACGCAGACTCCATACGTTCCATACCTCGATCTGAAGACAATTCCTGCCGCGAAAATCGAACGACCATACTCAAATTCGAGCCCAAGTGTTGGCGACTTTGTGGTTGATCCGGCAACAGGAAGGGTCACATACGGATGAAGTACCCAGACTCTGGCCGTCCTTTGGCAGGGCTAGATTTCAGGCGCTCCGAATCCGTGCCTACGTCTAGTGATCACTCAGCGAAACGTAGACACGTTAGCCCCAACTGACATCACCACTCAAACTTTTCCCTGTGTCCCTGAAGCGGGTGCAGAGCCACCGTAGGCCTGATACACGTGATTTCCATCGTTCTGCGAAAGGAGCTTGACATGCCATTTGTATACGCTGATGTGGAAAGATTGCAGGACACCGACAAGGTCGGTACTGGTCAGTGCCCCGTGCTTGTTCAGCACTACGCCAAGGCGCCCGTTGTTGCGATGTGGCGGGATGGTGGGGCGGTGCTCGGGAATTTGACGATTCAAAAGGGCACGGCAATCGCCACCTTTGTGAATGGCTCGTACGAAAACAAGTCAACTGGAAATCATGCGGGCCTCTACATCAGTCAGGATGCGGGCGGTATCTGGATCATGGATCAATGGACCAATAACGCGACCAAGCCAAAGGTGTCGAAACGCTACCTTCGCAGGAAGGGTAAAGACTCAAAAGGCAACTGGAATGATCCCAGCAACAACGCCGAGGCATTCTCTGTCATCAAGTCGTGACCGCCTCCGGCAGTTTCTAAGTCCCCCCAATTAGGCGACCTCATCATGATTCTGAATCAGGACCTTAATTTCAGTGACGCACCAGCAGAAGTAAAGGCTGCGTTTTCCGGTAGACCACCGCGAAAGAGCCTCCTGGCTGCCGGACATGATTTGTACAAGTTCACTCAGTACGATCTGATTCATAATGGAAAGGTCACTCCGTGGTGGTCTTCAGTGAAGCCGATCGACAACAACGATACCGGGCTGGAGGGTCTGCTGGAACGGTCTGGCAGGTTGGAGACAACGGCAGCAGATTTCGCTCGGGCAAGGAACGCTGTGACGAAACAGTGGAATTCTATGAGTGGCCTGCTGCTGGCGGCACTCACGAGTCCTGTCTACGCGTTTGTGGGCCGAGTCGCCCATCAGCGATTCGACGACCGCCCGGAATACCACAACGTGGTGTTTATCGGTGGAGCCATTCAGCTGTGGATTCCTAACCTGGCAGTTACCCACGTTCGCAGGATTTGATCCAGCTGAAGCCTGATACGATTTCCTTGAAGCTCATGGCCTGAGACGACGCCCCGCCCGCTGAACAACGACGATCACAATCTCAAAGAATGACGGGGGAGATACTGAACGTCACATTCTCTTCTGCCGTGGCTGAAAAAGGGACAAAAGAGAAGAGGAAAGACGTTGTTCAGGCTCCCTAAAGGCGATGATTCGTGGCAGTAGTTCACCGGATCTCCGGTCCGTAGCTCGAAACTCAACTTCTCGAAAACTGCCCAGTTCGAATAAAGTACCCAGCAGGATCAGTCAACGCAGACCATTGATCGAATGGGGGGTTGCAGTTTTCGCAAGGACGCAAAAAAGGAACCAGCTCCTGCTGGCCATATTCCTGTTGATGGGTGTCAGCGGCTGCGTTCATCCGTCGCTGCCGCCTGCATTCCAGGCCGCGCGCACTTTGGATGGCCGCGTCTTGCCTCCTGGCAGAGAATACTGGACCGCCTTTCGAAACCCGTCCCAGTTCAATGCGTCCGGACTTTTCCTGCTTCAGCCTTATCAGCCTGGTCGAATTCCACTGATACTCATTCACGGACTTGCGTCCGACGCGCTGACATGGCAGCAGATGGTGGACCATTTGAATGCCGATCCGATGATTACTTCCAGATACCAAATCTGGGTGTATCAGTATCCGACCGGTGTCTCATATCTCAGAACAGCCGCCGATCTTCGCCGCGAGATTCTGACAGTTCGCTCGGTGGTTGATCCCGCGCAGAACGATATTGCACTGGATCAAATGGTGCTGGTGGGACACAGCATGGGTGGCCTGTTGGCAAAGCTTCAAGTGAGTTATAGCGATGACAAACTTTGGCGAGCGATCTCCGACGTCCCTCTGAATGATGCTCTCAACACTGGTCCGATCCCGGATGAGACAGTTTCCGCATTTCTGTTTCAACCTGTGCCGCATGTAAAACGAGTTGTCTATATGGCAACGCCACACCAGGGTTCGAACTGGACACAACAACCCCTCGGACGACTCGGACGCTGGCTGATCAATGTTCCAGATCGAACGTTAGTCGAATATCGGAGACTGATTCGAGGCAACCCGGGCTTGTTCCGAAATCCGGGGCCAACACCACCCACCAGTCTGGATCACCTGATCCCCGGAAATCCGATCATCAGATCTTCAAACGCACTGAGATATTCTGAAATGGTCGTAACACATTCAATCATCGGTACAGGCCATCAGTCGCCAGACGGATTGATTGGAGACGGCGTCGTTCCGGTCATTAGTGCTCATCGCCCCGACGTCAGAACCGAACGACTTGTCAAAGCCACGCATTCCGGAATCCTGCAGAACGCAGACGCTGCGGCCGAGCTAAAATGCATCCTGATGCAGTGATTCAACGTGATCACTCCGCAATTCTCGGAAATTGGCTACAACTCCGGTTTAAGTACAGGACTCCATTACCCACTCTACCGGAAGGTATGCCATGCCACGTCCCATGATTCCTCGACGGACATTTCTTGGTACCAGTATGAGCGTTGCTGCGACAGCGGCGACACTCAACGCTCGGGCAGTTTCGGTAGATCAATCCGATGATCTGGAAATCATTGACTGTCATACGCACTTTTATGACCCGGCGCGTCCAGAAGGGGTCGCATGGCCATCCCCCGGTTCATCACTGTATCGAACGGTACTTCCACAACATCTGCGAGAATTGAAACAGTATCGCAGGATCACTGGCACCGTGATCGTCGAGGCCAGTCCTCTGGTTGAAGACAACGCCTGGCTACTGGACCTCGCAAAAGACGATCCATTCATCGTTGGTATCGTCGGAAACCTTATGCCCGGGAAGGATGAGTTCGCCGGATACCTTGATCGCTTCGCACGGAATCCTCTGTTCCGTGGCATTCGGGTTTCTTCGAAAACGGTGACTGGCCTGCTGAACTCTTCATCACTGGCATCACTGGATGATCTTAAAAAGATGATTGACCATGATCTGTCATTGGATGTGAACGGCGGCCCGGATACTCCAGGCATAGTGGCCAGACTGGCTGAAAAACTTCCCACACTCAGAATCGTGCAGAACCACATCGGTAATGTCCGCATTACCGCTGATCCACCACCTGCCGACTGGAAAGCTGAAATTGAAGCAGCGGCAAATCATGCCAATGTGTTCTGCAAGATTTCAGCACTGGTTGAAGGAGCATCACGCGATGGACAAAAGGCTCCGACGGAGATGAGCTTTTACAAGCCCTACATCGACATTGTCTGGAACGCCTTTGGGGACGATCGAGTCATCTACGGGAGCAACTGGCCGGTCTCCGAGAATGCCGCCGACTACGAAACGCTGCAGAGAATCGTCATGGAATATGCGGCTGAACATGGCGACGAGGCGACTGCAAAGTTCTGCTCAAGGAACGCAGCTCGTGCCTACAAGTGGATCTCTTCCAAAGCATAGCCTCAAGCCCGGTCATGCAATCTTCCTGCCAGGCGGTTATGCTGCACTCTCTCAAACCCGATTTCATTTCGATCAGACTCGATCAACTTCAGATCGAATTCACATTTTGTGTCAGGAAGTTCGCATGCTGCGATCAGGTCTTGTTCTGTCTTTAATCTTCATGATCTTTCCGTCGGTCATCGGAGCGGCAGATTGGCGACAGTTTCGTGGGCCGAATGCCAACGGTGTAAGCAATGACGCGGATGCATCAGCCAGTTGGAGCGAGAATGCAAACTTGCTGTGGCAAACGGATATCCCGGGCGCTGGCTGGTCCAGCCCGATCGTAATCGGCGACAAACTTTTTGTGACGACTGCGGTGACCGAAGGACCACAAAACCCGACGAGCGATTATCGATGGGAGGTTCTGTGTCTGGACTCGAAAACTGGAAAAGTGCTTTGGACAAAAACGGCTCTTGAAGGCAAGCCTCGCCTGGAGACTCATCGGGACAACACCTATGCATCTGAAACGCCGGTCAGTGATGGGAAGTATGTCGTCGCCTACTTTGGCATGATGGGGATGTTCTGCTACGACCTCGACGGAACACTGATCTGGAAAAAAGACCTCGGTCTGCATCCTATGGCTCAGGATTGGGGAACATCCAGTTCGCCAACCATACTTGATGGTAAAGTCTTCGTTCAGGTCGACAACGAAAAGGCTTCCTTTGTCGTCGCGATCGATATCAGCACAGGCGATGAAGTCTGGCGACAAGCTCGCGATGAGCGGTCAAACTGGGGATCGGCGATCATCTGGGAAAACAGTCATCGCAAAGAACTCGTCACCGGCGGCGCGAAGGTGAGGTCGTACGATCCCAACACGGGTAACTTGTTGTGGCAGGTCGACATTGGCAACGGCGGACTCAACGCAACTCCAACAGCCAGCGGCGACTTGCTGATCGTGGGACGCAGCGGTCGTGGCGGCACCAGTTTTTATGCAATCAAGAGTGGTACCGACGAACAATTATCGTCGGCTCGCAGTGGTGATTCCGCGTCTCTGGTAGCATGGAATACGAGCGAATTTGGCCCGAACCGAGCATCGCCATTGATCGTTGACGGAATGATTTATCTGCTCGACGGACGAGGCGGCAAGGCCACGATCGTGGATGCAGCAACGGGCGTTCTGGTGACGCAGGGCCGTATTCCGGAAGCGGGGGAATTCTGGGCTTCGCCATGGTCGAATCAAGGCAAGATCTATTGTCTCGACGCCAGTGGGCAGACGTTCGTAATTCAGTCCGGTCGAACGCTCGATGTGGTCACAAAAAACATGTTGCCTGTCACTGATAATGTTCGATTCTGGTCAACCCCCGCTTTGGCTGACGGAACGCTGTTTATCCGTTCGAGCAAAACTCTCTACGCGATCGGAAGCAAGTGATCGCCTACTCAGTATGTCCCCGAAGTTGCCGAGCAGAATGAAGACATGGCGGAGCAGTTTACTTGACATAAAACCGATTGTCCCATGATAGATTCTTTACGATTAATCGCATTCTTCGCAACTCCGGTCGTACCGTCGCGAACGCTTTGAATTGGATCGGTGTTCGCCGCGTACATAGTTACTCTGGCAAAACTTCAACAGCTGGTGGAAATTCAGCAATGCGAAAGTCTTCAGTCCACGCCTCACGGAAAGACTGCGATCAGAACACCACCGACGATGACCAGAATTCCGAACAGAATGGCGACTCGAACAAACAGCTTCCGATGTCCGAGCATGGCAACGAGTGCAGCTTTGAAGATCAGGTTTGCCATCACGGCGGAGACGATCACTTTCCAGCCTGTGCCAGCCGTGAGCCTGCCTGCTGACACCATACGAGACGTTGACAGAGTGATCGCGTCGATATCCGTCAGCCCGGATAGCCCGGCGACTACGAACAGACCGGTTCTTTCGAAGTGGATTTTTGTCGCGGCGACGGCGAACAGGATGATCGCGTAGAGCGTTCCGAAAACGAGGGCTGATTTCAGCTCGGTGGGATTCGTTTGTTGGGAAACAGCTTCGGTTTCTTTCCGCGATCCAAACCACTCCCCAAGACAAAGCAGCAATCCGCTCAGGATCATGACCGCCATTGGCACAACGGCCCTCCGCATGGCGTCCTGTCCAACTACGGCCATTTCAATGGCAACACGAACCAGGCTGACAGTGGTAGAAATCATGATCACTGCGGAAGCGGCTCGCACGGAGGAAGGTGCCAGTCGGGAACGCCTGGCGAAACTCACGGTTGTGGCTGTGCTGGAAATTGTGCCGCCGAGGATGCCTCCCAGAACATTTCCAGCGTGCTGGCCAAAGAACTTCCAGACGATGTAACCGCCCAGACTCATGCCGACGACGAGAACGACCATCCACCAGATCTCACGGGGATTCAGGACGTCGTACCAGCCGTAGGTCTGATTTGGCAGCACCGGCAGGATGATGAAAGAGATCAACACGAACTGCATGATGGCTTTGATGTCGGCATCGCCCAGTCGTGCGACAATTCCGTGAAGCTCCAGCTTCATTTCCAGAAGGACGGCAACGGTTCCGCCAACAGCCACAGCAACGGACCAGTCGCCATTCACAAGGTAGGCTCCGACAGCGTACATCAGCGGCATAGCCACCGCTGTTGTGAGCCCAGTATGATCATCACTGCGATCCTGCTGTGTGACTCGTCCGGAGATTGCAGTCGCGACGACACCCACAAGTCCAGCACCAACAACCCAGCCACCGAATGTCCCGGCCAAAAGAGCGCAAACGGTGCCAAAGACCGTCACAAGAGGAAATGTGCGGATACCTCCCAGCGGCGCAAGGACATGTTGCCGCTGCAAGCCAACCAGCAAACCCAGCAGAAGCGAAATGCCAAGGTCCTCGAAGATCGGCAACGTCGCCATTAGTTTTTCTCGCTCAACAACCAATAGACATTATTCAATCCATGACAGCTCAATCATCATCGCCTCTACCTTCGGAGCTTTCAGATTCTCCAAGAGGAATCGCGATTCCCAGTCCGGGAAATATGGTCGTCCCGGCTGCCATGTCATAGTTCTGGAACAGTCGCACGGTCAGGAGACTGATCAACACCAGAAAGACAATTCCGAGTATCGGGTAACTGGAGCGAATCGCTTCATCAGCGGACGCCTCCTTGTAACCCGTCAGCATGCTGAGTGTGATGTTCTCTTTATGTCGAAGCGAATACCATACGACACCGACGACGTGGACGGCGACAACAGCCATCAGCAAATACGACGAGACCTCATGCAGTTCTTCAGCCGCTTCATTACCATTGGAGATCATCAATCCTGTGACGCCTGTTATCAGCACGAGCCCAAGCATTGTGAAGATGCCATAGCTTGACCCTGCATTATGCCCGATGGATCGAGTCGCCGAACCATTCATGGCGCCAATGAGATACCTCAGCAGAGACTGCGGGCTAAACAGAAACGAACTGAACCGAGCATATCGCGTCCCAACGAACCCCCAAACGATTCGCAGAAGAACCAGCACTCCCAGCATGATTCCGATGATCATGTGTACCGAGAACAACGGACCGTCGTCATCCGCAGCAAGCGAGATCGTTGCCGAAACGAAGAAGCCAATTGTGAGCAACCAGTGAAAGATCCGCGTCGGAAAATCCCAGATCAGGACACGTGGCATTGCTGTCTCCCTGGATTGCAGATGATGAAAAGGAGGCACCTCATTGACGGATGCCTCTATTGAACTGCGACCACTCTGAAGAGCAGCACAAATCAATCCGTGGCACGCAGATCCCACGGACTGAGACATCCGATGCAATTCTGCAGAAAAAGCGACGAATGAGCAGCATCAGTTGTGGACAGTTAACGTGCCGGGTGACTCACATTTGGCTGATAAAGCACACTGTGTGCGAATGTTCGCATAACACGTCTCTTTGTTGAGCCAGAATCGTCTGATCGTACTCCGCGTCTCCGCTGGGTGGCACAGCCTGCATAGGCTGTGTCGCGAAACAACAAGAAGCTCATTCTTGCAGGTTCAAGTTTCAGAGAACCCCGGCATCAAAAAAGAAGTCGTCACGGAGGCTTCTTGCGCCTGCAGCACACCCCACTCTTTGGAAGTGCCAGCCAGTGGAGTCACGTCCATGACATCAGACTTTGCTGATAGCAACGGTCGTCACGATCTTTGTCAAAACTGAAGCCCCCTTCCCCTGCTCCGGTCCAGTACGCTCACGCAGTCAGAAGGCCAAATTCGCAAGGTTACTCGGCGCCGTAAACAGCCATCGGAATACGATTTTGAAACGACGAAAGATTTTTTAACAGGAAGCCGCAAGAATGATCGCGAGTTTTCATTCCCACAGCTCCACTCCAACGGACTAAGGAAGGCATCTTCAGATGCCAATTACGATTCATCCCCGGCACATCCGTTGGTTGTGGCATAAAGACTCGCCAGAGCAAATCTACTTTGACGACCATCTGCGGTGACACCATAGAGATCGATGAAGCCTGTCACTGTGCTTTGCGATGCATCGTCTGTTGAACTATTCTGTGCGTAGCCACGATTGAGGCCACAGTCTAAATGATCGATTCCGCGAACACCAAGCCCCAGTTTTGCCGCCCGAAGAATAGATTGCGTCCATGGAACTCTGGCAGACCTATCTCGTACTGTGTCCGGCGGCGGCCATCGGCGGAGCGATCAATTCCGTCGCCGGCGGAGGCACGTTGGTCACTTTTCCGGCATTGATGTGGGCGCTGGGCAACGCACCCGGAGCTGCAATCATCGCCAATGCGACCAACACTGTCGCTCTTTGCCCTGGGGCATTCTCGGGATCGTGGGGTTATCGACGCGAACTGAAACAGATGTGGGACTGGGTTCGCTGGCTGGCGATCCCCAGCATTCTGGGAGGTATTGCCGGTTCAACGATCGTTGTGCTGGCTCCGGAGTCTTCGTTCAAAGCCATGGTCCCGTGGCTGATCGCTCTGGCCACACTGCTCTTCATTCTGCAACCTCGCCTGACCCCAAAAGCTCCCGCAGAATCCTCATTGGCAAGCCGCAGCCAAAGTTCCCAATGGCTGGTGTTCGTGCTGCAGCTGGTGATTGGAATCTACGGCGGATACTTCGGAGCCGGGATTGGGATCCTGATGCTGAGTTCGCTCAGCCTTTTGAATCTCGGCAACATCCATCATGTCAATGGGCTAAAGACTGTATTGGCCGGATTGATCAATGGCGTGTCTGTCGTCGTGTTTGTCAGCACCGGCAAAGTGAACTGGGCGTTGGCAGTCCCGATGATCGCTTCAGCGATGCTCGGCGGCTGGCTGGGTGCCTCATGGGCTCGCAAGCTCGACAAGACGATCATTCGCCGCGTGGTTATCTGTATCGGGGTTGTTCTGACAGTATGGTACTTCGGAAAAACGTGGCTGATTGATGGGTGAAGCGAGAACGGACGCTAACGCGTTCCGGCTAATTGAGTCAACGGCTGGTTAGTCTCGGGCAGGAGCTGCCGTTTTCGAATAAAGCCCGTTGCAAGTCGGATCAAACAACCCGACCTGATTCCAGGGAGCCACCGCAGAGCATAGCCATGACTCAAACACCTGTTCTGCATTTGTTCGATCAGCCGGAGCTGCATGCCGCGCAACACCAAGTCGATCTCGGGCCTCTTTCAACATCGCTCGAAAATCGGGATCGTTGGCTCGTAGAAAGCTTGTGCCTCCCGAGGCTCCGTCGAGCGACTGCTCCATACTGGTTGCTGCGGCAAAATAGAGCATTCCCCAGAGACACCATAAGCGAAACGACGGGATCGCTTCATAGCAGCCTTCAACTAACTCATCGACGCACCGAATCTCCTCAATCAACGAATCAGAATACTTCCGCAGTCGAACTGCACGATCTGCAGCATTGCCCGACATCAGCAGAATCTCGGCCAATCGCGAAACGCTGAACAGCGTATGAGCAATCCCGGTGCTGTGCAGAGGATCAACGAAGCCCGCGGTGTTTGTGATGGCAGCCCAGTTCGAACCTGCCGCCTGAGATGTCAGTCGCTGAATTCGAGAAGTCTGCTGCAGACCTGAGTCCGGCCGAACAATGCGTGCATTCCTGAATTGACGAGCCAGAAACGGTGTTCTCTGAATCCGCCAATCCCACTCTTCATGAGGCGTTGAAGAGGCACGTGGTACACGCCGAGCACTGGGCCGTTCATCAATCATAAACCCCGCGCTGAGAGTATCGTCGTCGTATCGCAACTGCCACATCCATCCGTCCGGACAAATCTGGTGAACGGCCGCATCATCGCAGTGATAGGGAAACGGAGCGACGTTTATCTGACTATCTTGCAACAACTGCTCACAAGCCGTGGCCGCTTCAAAGTGAGCGAACAAGGATCGCGAATGGGTTTTAAGTAATGCCGTTTGATCGGCAATCCCGAGCGTATTCAGGATTCCCTTTGAAGATCCCGTAGCATCAACAACGAACGGAGACTTGACGAAATACGCGCCGGAAGAGTCCACTGTTTCCTTGCGCATAGAAACATTCGACAAGGCCGGTTCATCGCTGGAGGAAACCTTCAGACTCCACTCATCACCGGCCGCTTCCAGTTGATAAATGCAATTCTGAAATGTTACGACGCCAGCAGCATTCGCCAGCCGGAAGATGAACTGGTCGATATCGCTGCGCAGCCAATGAGTGTCTGAGTGCTCGTCGTTGATACTTGCAGAAACCAACAGGCGGCGATCATCGAAATGATCAATCGAAACATCCTGATCGCTGGTCTGATCAAAATAGGTAAAGCCTCGTTTCTTGCCGCACAGAAGATTCGGATACGCACGTTTCCACGATCCCCAATGACACAACGGACGTAATTCGGGGAGTTGATACCGGTCAGCCATTTGAGCCAGCGTGCGATCCGCCAGCGGAGTCGATGATTCGCCGATCGCGAATCGAGGATGCCGGCTGCGGTCCACCATGACCACCGACTTTCCCGTTCGAGCCAGTATCAAGGCCAGCAGACTCCCGCCGAATCCGGAGCCAAGAATTAAGACGTCGGGAGAAAGTACAGGCATGACGGATCTGTCACTGAGATGAATAAGGTGGAGGCAGCATCAAAATTTTCAGGTCATAGATTGTGTCAGATTCATGTGCTCAAGTCTTGAGATCTGCAACGCGGCCGTTTCGGGAGAATCTGCAAACTGTGCGGCATCCCACAAATCAGCAAATACGCGACCACGCCTCCACGACAAGGCTTCTTGCAGCACGGTTTCCAGTGAAGACAAACGTGGCGGTGAGAAAAGCCCGACCGAAGCCAGTTGCTCCATAATTCCATTGCCGGTTCTCACGGGGATCACGGCACAACAATCAACACCACAATCGAACGCAAAGCGGACCGAGTTAATAGTCCGCTCAATCCCCTGCTCTTCTGATGTCTCAGGTGGCTTCAATAGCACAAATGCTCGAATCATGATGTTCTGCTTAAGCAGCGATTCGCAGGCACGAGCAAAATCATCCACTGTCATTTGCTTGTTGAGTCGGGCGAGCGTTTGTGGGTGCGATGTCTCCAGGCCCAGAGCAACTTCAAGCTGGGTCTCACACAATTGCTGAAACTCGCCACATCGGTCATTGCAAAGCGAAGGATGGTTTTCCACGATGACCGTGTCAAAGCGTCGGACCCGCTCCGCAATTCCAGGCCAATCCGAACGCGGGATCGCTTTCGAATCGAAGAAGTTTCCACTGTTGTATAGCTTGATATGCTGAGCACCCTGCAACTGTTGCAGGGCAAAATCAATCTGTTCCGAAATCGCTCCTTCAGGAGTATTCTGCTCTGTCGTGTTCTTCCACAGATCGCACATGAGGCAATGAAACGGACACTCGCGATTGGTGAGAAAAACCGTGGC
>JBILXT010000157.1:0-15472 GCA_044378235.1 Planctomycetaceae bacterium | reverse complement strand
CAGCATGCGAACAGCCGCGTCGTGCGAAAGTTCCTGCTCACGAAGCTTACCGTAGAGATTTCGCAGTTGCTCGGCTTCCGTATCGGTGATCGGACGTCGCCAGGCTTTGGCTGCGAAGTCCAGAACAGCCTGCACGTGAACCGGCTCCGTCTCTTTCATCAGCGCCTTAAACTGCTCAGCCCGTTCCATAATGCCATCACGCATCGGAGTAAACGCGCTGGGGTCGGCATCCTGAGTCGCAAATTGCCACAACTGTTCATAGGCGTCGACCAAAGCCAATGCGTCCTGACTGACAAAATGCATCTCGTCCCACAAGCGGTCCAGCTCGGCCGTCTCGGCTTCGTTCAGCATCAGACGCTTCAGGTGATCATCTTCGCGATAGTACAAAGTCAGAGTAACCACCTCATCAACCGGCACAATCTTGGTGTAGCAAAGAGCAGCCGGAAACAGATCGCGGAAGTCGTCAAATTCTTTCAGCAGTCGTTCGCGAGCTGCACTGTTTTCTGCTACCAGAATCGGCGTGTCATGGCTAACGGGCTTGTCACCGTCGGACCATGTTGCCTTGCCGCCTTTGATCGAGGACGCACTCGCCGCGAGACTGGAAAGCTTCTCCGGTTTCGCCGTCAGAACCTGCAACTGCACGGTTCCCTCTGCACCAGTCTCCGGATGCAGAGAGGTCGTCGCGACGAACTCACACCCTTCGACAAAGTCAGCCGGAATTACAACTTCGATGACCGATGGAGCCTGAACGCACAGATTCTCCGCAGCGATCGCTGTTCCATTCGGATGCTTCCCGAACATTGCTGGATCCAGGCCCGCCAGTTTTGATCCCGCGTCACCTTCGGCTGGTGTCGCTGAAGCAACAGCGGCTTTGCCGCTCAGTAGCTCTTTGCGAACGGCGGAAAACAACGGTCCGTTCGCCGACGTGAGCTGTCGATAGAGCACAGCGTCCGGGGCATCGGCCGCGATTTCTCCCGGGCCTGCGGTGAGTAACGCCTGAACCTTATCAGCCAGTTGTTTCCTCATCTCGGCATCGGTCGCAGCTTGCCATTGAGCAATCAGCGAACCGGCCGGAATGATCGTCTCCGCGCCACCGCCAGCATCAGGTTCACTGTAAAAGTGCCAGACGCCATTGTTGCCCAGTCGATCCGCGTGAGGATTCCCTGCCAGAACATCCGGCGAAACATCCTTGGCCAGATCCCATTCGCGAGCTTCTCCCTCGGTCACCACCTCAGTCAGATTCATCGCGATGGACGTCATGTCACAGGAATGCTCACCATCACGCGGCCCGACGATCAGAGACACAAGATCTCCGGGCTGCACAGCGACGTTTTCGAATGGTCCGAACACATGCTCTTCCGCACCGCCCGCTGTTCCGGCGGCCAGACGTTGACGAGTATTCCCGCGGCGCAGTTCGACCAGCCAGGTGACTCCGTTACCGCAACCGATATGAGCTCGCTGGACCTTTCCGGACAACTTCACGTGGCCAGCGATGGGGCTCTTCCAGCCGACGATCGCTCGCAGCTTTGGCGATGGATGAACGCCGACACTGTGAGGATGCATGTCACCTGGAATTCGCACGAATTGATCCGACGAATTAGCCAGCACGCTGAGCGCATCCGGACCAGTCCAACCCTTCACAAAGTCGTAGTTCTCTGTTCGCTCCAGCTTGCTGGTGATATACGAATTAATCTGCACTTCCCCGGCACCGATGCCAAGGTAGCTGAACCATGAAGCCAGCACGGCCTGATCCACGGCGTGTTTCGTTGCTAATGCTTCCAGAGTCGCAGTATCGGTCGCGGCCCCCACTTCGGCCGCCGCATTCAGGCTAGCGGCGGCCGTGGCCAGAATTTGCTGACGATGGGAATTCAGCGTCTGCACGGCTCGACGGACATCACGTAGCAGCAGGTCTGGCTGACCGGGAGCGACAAAGCGAGCATTCTCCCAGACGGCAAAGTCATTCTGATTTCCATCCGACGCATCCGATGCAGCAAGATACAACGTCACGTTCTTTCCGTCCTGCGGAGCGGGAAGCTTCATTCGCACTTCCTGACGAGCTGCAATCGGGTTAACGGGAATCTGCCACGCCTTTGGGCCATCTCGCTTACCAATGTGACCAATGGTCGTAAATCGCCACAACGTTTGCTGCCATTGAGCGATTGTCGCGACGAGTGCAGGAGCATCATCCGGCTTGGCATCTCGCCATTGTCCCTGGATCATGTCCATCACCAGCGATGGATGTTCATCGTTCAACGCAGTCCAGAGTGTCGTTAGATATTTTTCAATGAGCTGATGACGTTGCGCGACTTCGGCCAGAGTGATAGTCTTTGCTCGCAAAGCGTCTCGTTCGATCAGAGTTACTCGCAGATAATTTTCGAGTGGCAGTCGTCCGCCACCGTTTGTTTCGAACTGAATCCCTTGCAGATTGACGGCCGTCGCGCCGCCGCTGTCGGTGTAGCGAGCGTAAAAGTTGCGGATCTCGGTCAGCTTTTCGTTTGTCCAGTCCCGTGTGGTTGTTGACGGGGAGAACTCAATGCCGTGCGGAAGCAGCATCGCATGAGCTGCCACGTCTTTGCCCGCATCGAGATACTTCTGGACCAATGCCGGCGACATCACTAGAGCATTGCCGACATTCGTGAAACCTTCCCCCGCAGCGCTGTCGACAGGAAACTCCTTTGCGGGCTCAAGAGCGATACCAGTCAGATCCTGAATCGTATATGTAAATTCGGCATTATTCAGACGACGCAACACAACCGGCCCCGGATCTCCCGCATTGGCCTTCGCATCGGCATCCAGGACAGCTCGCACCCAGTTCCGCAGGGCCTTGTGTTCTTCTTTTGATGGCTGGACTTCGGCATCTTTGGGAGGCATCTCGCTATCGTCCATCATCTCGACAACTCGTTGCCAGGGCACGACATTGCGACGCATATCAGCGACAGACGTGAATTGCTCCAGATCCAGTTCGCCCTGCTTCTCGGCCGCCGAGTGGCAATTAAGACAGTACTTTTTCAGAGCAGCCTGTTGCTGTGATTCATACTGTGCCTGAAGCTTTGCAAATTCATCATTTTGCTGCGCGCTGGCTGGGATAGAACACAGGCTCATCGCCAGTAAAGTAACGTGAAAGACTGAAATTGGCAGGAAGGATTTCATGAGCGGCTCCGGTGGAGATCGAGTCGACTCGGCAGGAAAATTGCCCACAGGCAGGTTGACATAGCTGAGGATAACATCTGCCCGGAAGCCGGTACAGCAGGCGATCAATACTTGCATCCGTCAATTCCGGAACGTGCGATTCTCAATAGACTCGCTCGGCCACCACAAAAGGGGGACATTCTACTTTTCAAACAAAGTAGAATGTCCCCCTTTTTAGAGGTGTTCATTAGCCATTTCCGGATGAATAGCTACGATTGCTGCCCCGCGTGTTTATGTTCGCCGGTTGCTGCCGCCGACGATTCTTCGACATTTGCCAACAGGCTGCCACCAGGAGGTTCCGCGATGTTGTCTTTCCGCCCTGCGTTGATGCTATTTGTTATCGCTGCCGGAGTTTGTGTTGATCCGCTGTCTATTGCTCCGCTGAGCGCGCAGGAGGTAGCTGGACCTTCCGGGACAACGCCGCTGACGATCGAAGGCGATCTGGCCTCACAGATGGTGGACGGAATTGATCGCTTTCTGCTGAAAGAAATCGAGACGACGGCGGCCACTCGTGCGGAACGATTCAAGGTCGATACATCGTCGCCGGAAGCCTATGAAGCATCATTAAAACCGCATCGGGAAAAACTAGCCAAGTGCCTCGGCATCCGGGATGCTCGCCTGCCATTTGCGGCCCCTGAGATCATCGTCAACGTGGGTGGTGAATCCGTGATCGCACAGACCGAGAAATTCACGGTGCAGGCGATTCGCTGGCCTGTGCTGAGTGATCCAACGCCGCAGGGTGCCGGATTGCCATCGATTTACGGCGAAGGATTGCTGCTGACTCCGAAGGGCGACGCTAAGAACATCTTTGCCAATGTGATCGTGCTGCCGGATGCGGATCAGACACCGGAACAAATGTGCGGACTTGCTGAAGGCATCGCGGAAGAGTCTCAGGTTGCACGTCATCTGGCCGAGTCCGGCTGCCGAGTTGTTGTACCGCTATTGATCAGTCGTCATCGCGAAAAACGCCTCGGCCGAGCTGATCTGACAAATCGTGAGTACCTGCATCGAGCGGCTTTTGAATTAGGTCGAACTCTGGCTGGTTACGAATTGCAGATGACTCTCAGCTTAGTGGATTGGTTCGCGAAGGATCCCTTGAAAACGAAGATTGGCGTCTTCGGGTATGGCGAAGGTGGAATGTTAGCACTGTTCGCGGGAGGTCTCGACACACGAATCCATGTTACCACTGTCAGCGGCTTCTTCGGACCACGTGACGAGAGTTGGAAAGAGCCCATTGATCGCAACTTCTTTGGTTTACTGAGCAACTTTGGAGCAACCGAACTTGCGATGATGATCTCACCTCGCAAGTTGCTGATCGATACTTCAGCCGGGCCGCAAATCACGCTGGAGGGCAATGGAGGTGGCCCTGCGATCCTGACATCGCCAGCACCAAATGCCGCAGAAGAAATTATTGCCACCATCAAGAACCGCCTGAACGACCTTCATGCCCCAATGCCCGAAGTTCTGTTCGGTGACAGGTTTGGCGATAAACGCACCGCGGGGCGGGCACTGGTCGCTCGCATGCTGGGAAGTTTTGGTGTTCACTTACCCGGTGACCTCTCGGCTCCAAAGGTGTCTGATCCAGAATGGAGTAAACTGTCACAGACTTTTGTTAGCGAGCCCCGGCTTCTCAAACAAATTGACCGTCACAATCAGGCACTGCTTCGCGAGAGCCATTTCGTTCGCAAGGACTTTATGTCAAAGCTCGATTTGACATCTGTTGAAGCGTACGAAAAATCCTCGGCAGCTTATCGTGATATCTTCCGCAAAGACGTCATTGGCGAGTTTGAACAACCGCTGCTGCCATTCAACGCTCGCTCACGAAAGTCGTGGGACACTGAAAAATGGACGGGCCACGAAGTCGTCCTCGACGTGTTCCCGGATGTATTTGCGTATGGCGTGCTGCTGTTGCCAAAGGACCTGAAGCCCGGGGAAAAGCGTCCGGTTGTAGTCTGCCAGCACGGTCTTGAAGGTCGCCCTGTCGACATCTTTCAGGGAGATCATCCGGCCTATCACGACTTTGCCGCCAAGCTCTGCGAACAGGGATTCATCACGTTCTCACCGCAGAATCCATACATCTTCCAGGATCGCTTTCGCACACTGCAACGGAAAGCTCAACCCTTGGGGAAAACCCTATTCTCCATCATCGTGCCTCAACATCAGCAGATCGTAAACTGGCTCAAGACACAGCCGAATGTTGATGGCGATCGCATTGCGTTCTATGGTCTGAGTTACGGCGGAAAATCCGCGATGAGAATTCCGGCTCTGGTGACCGACTATTGTTTGTCGATCTGCTCGGCCGACTTCAACGAATGGGTTCTGAAGAACGCCAGCACTCGCGAAAACTTCAGTTACATGTGGACGGGCGAGTACGAAATCTTCGAATGGGATCTGGGCAGTACTTTCAACTATGCAGAGATGGCGGCTCTGATTTGTCCTCGACCGTTTATGGTGGAGCGTGGCCACTTCGATGGCGTTGGCGAAGATCACTGGGTTGCTTTTGAATATGCCAAGATCCGACACTTGTATTCTGCTCAACTGAAGATCGGCGACAAAACCGAGATCGAATGGTTTGTCGGACCACACACGATCAATGGGCAGGGAACCTATCAGTTCCTGCAGAAGCATCTGGGGCACACGCCGACACCATAACACGCTAAAGCCAGATCACGTGTGATGGAGAAAGCCGACACAATCTGGCGTTGTTCGGCTCTGCGCGAAAACATGCACACTAAATGGGGGAATTTTAGAGTCTCAGATCTTATCGATCCAGGGAGTAGCAACACTGGCGTCGTTGCCGCAAGTATTCCAGCAGCAGTGTCCACTGGAAATCCAGTGTAAGGCAAAACAGGATTTCACCCGAACAACCTCAGAACATATCAGACTTACGAACGCTGTGCCTGCAAACGTCCGAAGGCCGTTTTCATTTCAATTCCAGCCACTTATCGTCGCGATTGCTGCATCGCGTCAGTCGATGTGACCGGAGCAGCGAACGGCCGAGCCCCAGCTCGCGTCCGTCGGTCTCGTTTCGGTCTCACCGGAGCAGTTTGCCGCATCACGCCTGATCATTCGACGTCAAACGCCTCGATACACCCGCAGCAATGCTCTTTGTGATGACTCTCGGGACGGGAATGGTTGCGACCAGGGCTGAAGCTGCGGCACGGCAGGCCGTTGTTCTAAGCTCTCGAAATCCTGGTCGGTGATCAAGTTCCTGACTCACTTACCAAAAGCTTGATTGAGGACCAGTAGCCTGTTAACATGTCTTACAAGTTGACCTGGTGACAAGTGGTCGCAAGCTGGGAGATTGTTGATGCAGTTGGAAGCAATTGAGCGACGGACCACGGTGGATTTGGTCGTAGACCGGATCGCTCGCGTGATTAAAGATCAGAAGCTGGCCGCTGGTTCGCGGCTTCCCGGCGAGCATGAACTGGTGGAACAACTGCAGGTCAGCCGTCCAGTGCTTCGTGAAGCGTTGGCTCGACTTCAAAGCCTGGGGTTAGTCGACATTCAACGCGGGCGCGGCACATTTGTCGGGGATACGAACAGCCTCGCTAACTGTGTGCGATTGCTGCAGTCCGCCGTGACAATTTCGCCGCAGGAGTTGTTGTCGTATGCCGAATTGCGTTCGGCCATTGAAGTCCAGGCGGCTCGGCAAGCTGCTGAGAAAGCAACTGCTGAGGACATCGAAGTACTCACGGCGCTGCTCAAGCAACTGGATGATGAGGAATTGCCTTATGCCGACGCGCTTGAAATCGACTTCCGCTTTCATCGAAAATTGATCGAGATCGCGGACAATGTCCTGATGCAGAACCTGATGGAAGTGATTTACGAATTTGTGTTGACCCAGATGGTTCGCACAACACCGACGCAGCGTGAAAATCAACTTGGACGTAAACTACACAAAGCGGTCTTGAAAGCAGTTCGCGAACATGATCCCGACGCGGCAGAACTTGCGATGCGCAAGCACATGCAGGCGGTCCTCGAGCGACTGGAGAGGTAGTCATGAAGGAAAGAAGCTCGCACAACTCGAATACCTTCCGATTTCGTTCTGCCAAGGCACATGTCGTCTACCTGTTGCTTTGCGCGGCGATGTTTGGTGAAGTCCATGCACAGGATCCAGCAGCGACTCCCGACCAGATAAAGTTCTTTGAGACGAAGATTCGTCCGGTGCTCGTCGAGCATTGTTACGAGTGCCACGCAGCGGGTGCGAAAATCGTACAGGGAGGCCTGCGGGTTGATCATCGCGAGGGCTTGCTGCGAGGTGGTGATACCGGTGCGGCGATTGTTCCCGGAGATGCTGAGAATAGCTCGCTATTGGCGGCCTTGCGTTTTGAAGATATTGAAATGCCGCCGAAGGGAAAACTGCCGAACGCTGTCATTAAGGATTTTGAAGCGTGGATCGCGATGGGTGCCCCCGATCCTCGCCGAGCTGATGAATTGCCAGTTGCTCGGACGATTAACTTAGACGAAGGGCGCAAGCACTGGGCGTTTCAGCCAGTTGCTGATCCACAGCCACCAGTGGTTAAAGATGAGTCCTGGCCCATCGACACGTTGGATCGCTTTATTCTTGCACGGCAGGAGTCCGTTGGGTTACGGCCTGTCGCTGACGCGGATCGCTACACGTGGTTGCGTCGAGTCACTCTCGATCTCACGGGATTGCCTCCGAATCCTGATGAAATCGAAGCATTCATTCGGGATAACTCGCCGCGCGCCTGCGAGACCGTTGTCGATCGGTTGCTGGACTCACGCGGCTTTGGTGAGCGTTGGGCTCGACACTGGATGGATCTTACGGGCTATGCGGACATGATTGGTACGTCGAATAGCGTCTTCGCAGAACATGCATGGCGTTATCGCGATTATCTCATTGATGCATTCAACAAAGATAAACCGTTTGATCGTTTTATTCGTGAACAGATTGCCGGCGATTTGTTAACCGCTTCATCGCCACAGGAGCAAGCGGAGAACATTATCGCCACGGGGTTCCTGATGGTGGGCGATATAGAGATCGTGGAACCCGACAAACCGAAGATGGAAGCTGACCACGTAGATACCCAAGTCAACAAACTTGGGATGGCGTTTCTGGGGATGACGCTCGGGTGCGCGCGGTGCCACGACCACAAGTTTGATCCCGTGGGGCTTAACGATTATTACGGGATCGCCGGAATCCTGCGGAGTTCACCATCAACGCACAAGATTCCATTCGGTGTCTGGAGTAGTCTCAACACGACCGAACTTCCCGAGACACCGGAACAGCTTGCAGACCGACAAAAAATAGAAGCCCAACACGCTGAGAAATTGTCGAACTTAAAGAAAGAGCAAAAGCAGCTCACCGAAGCGAAGCAGCGTATCGTTGATCAACTCACTACGCTCGACAGAACTGAAGCAGAAAAAGAAGAGCTGGTCGCAGTGAAGCAACCACTAGCGTCTGACACTCAGATTGTTACAGCCAATATGGAGGAAACGCAGCCGGAGCCAGACGCTTCCGAGCCCATGCTTGATAAAGAATCTCTGGCCAAGCAGCGTGACGAAATCGCGGAAAAAATCAAAAAGCTCGCCTCCGAAATCCAGCACGCGGAATTTTTTGCTTCGAAGGTGCCCAAAGCGTTTGCAATGCGAGACGGCGAGCATCCGGCCGACATGCCGGTCTACATTCGCGGTAATCCGTATGCACCTGGGGCGGTGATGTCACGCAGCGCGTTGCGAGTGGCTTCCTGGGAGAAGTTTCCTGAAATTCCGGCTGGTCAGAGCGGTCGATTGCAACTGGCAGATTGGCTCGCCGACGACCGTAATCCGCTCACAGCACGCGTAACGGTCAATCGCATTTGGCAGAAGCTGTTTGGTGAAGGTCTCGTGCGCAGTGTCGATTACTTTGGTGCGCGTGGCGAGGTACCGAGCCATCCTGAATTGCTTGATCATCTGGCCAATCGATTCATGCGGAACAACTGGTCACAGAAGCAACTCATTCGCTCGCTTGTACTCAGTCGCACGTATCGAATGAGTAGCACGAACAACATTACAGCGACGCAGATTGATCCTGAAAACAAGCTGTTATGGCGCATGAACCCACAACGACTCGATGCAGAAGCGATACGGGATTCGGCGTTGGCGATCAGCGGCGAATTGCTGAAAAGTCCGGGCGGCCCATCGCTGGTACTGGAGAACGTCGAGAACACAGGGGCACTCGTCCAGTCGGGAGTGAATCCACCCAATTACAACCATCGCAAGCCGCGTCCGTCCCAGGAATTTGAACGGACGATCTATCTTCCCGTGATGCGGACCGGGTTTCCTGGCGCTGACCGCATTCGCAGCTACTTTGATTTCGTCGATCCAGCTCAGATCGCTGGAAAGCGGGAGCAATCGGTGGTGCCAACTCAATCACTATTCCTGATGAACAACGATTTTTTTCGCCGTCGATCCCTGTCTGTGGTTGAACAACTGCTTGCCAGTGCTTCAACGCAGGAAGAACGTCTGGAACAACTTTGGATGCGAGTCCTGGCTCGACCGATGACGGCGGTTGAACGCAAGGAGGCGATCGCTTTTCTTGACGACTCCAGGACGCTTGTCACGAATGAACCCAATCAATCTGCCACTGACATCATTGTCTGGCAGGAGCTATGTCACAGCCTGATGTCCTCGAATCATTTTGTATTTCGCCTTTGAGCGAGGCAGTCGTTCTGAATCAGCGTCCTACGAAAGTTTTGTCTCATCATGAACAAAAATTACATTCCCAATCGACGCCAGTGTTTACAGCACGCGGCTTGTGGCTTCGGCGCTATTGCTCTGCACGATATGGTTCGCGCCGCGACGAGTTCTTCAGGTGCGCCAGCGCTGGACTTCAGCCCACGAGTCAAGCGAGTCATCTTTCTTTTTATGGCGGGTGGTCCCTCGCAATTGGATCTGTTCGATCCCAAGGACTACATCCGCGAGAAACACGGACAAGCGATTGATTCTCCGCTGGATCCGAATGTCACTCAGATTGGAACGGAGAAGTTTCTTGCGCTGGGGGCAATGGCGCCGGTGCGACCACGTGGACAGTCTGGAATGATGATCTCTGACCTGATGCCGCATCTGGCAGGAATCTCGGACGATATCTGTTTGCTGCGAGGTATGAGTGCCGACAATCCACAACATGCTGGCGCGACATCGCAATTCCACACCGGGAGCTTCACAGAAGTCCGGCCATCAATGGGGGCCTGGATCAGTTATGGACTCGGAACGGAGAATCAGAATCTGCCGAGTTTTGTGACCATTCATCCAAAAGAGTCGCGTACCTACGGTTCCGCGTTTCTGCCGGCGGTATATCAGGGCACGGCGCTTACCGTGCCGCTGGACAGCAAGACAGCAGCTATCGAGAACCTGCGAAATGCTTCGGCGAGCGATGCGATTCAGCGGAGGCGGATCGATTTCACTCAGCGGTTGAACCAGCGTCTCATCGATGAACTGCACGGCGACGCGAACATGGAAGGCATGATTCAAAACATGGAGTTGGCGTTCCGAATGCAGACGACGACGCCTCAGCTCGTTGATATGTCGACCGAGAGCGAAGCGACGCTGCAAATGTATGGTGTGGGTGGCAAGGATACCGACAAAAACGCACGAGCCTGTTTACTCGCTCGTAAGCTCAGCGAGTCCGGCGTGCGGTTTGTGCAAGTCACGATGGATGGCTGGGATCATCACGGCGACATCCGAGGCAACTTGCCAAGGCTCTGCAGCCAGACCGACCAGCCCGTTGCTGCGCTCGTCAAAGACCTGAAACTGCGGGGCATGCTGGACGATACGCTGGTTCTATGGTCAGGCGAATTTGGTCGCACGCCATGGAGTCAGGATTTGAGCGGAACAGCTCCGATTGACAAACACGGTCGCGAGCATCAACCGCAGAGTTTCTGCGCATGGATGGCTGGAGGCGGCATCAAACCGGGGCTGACGTATGGCGAGACTGATGCGATGGGCTACCAGGTCATCGACGGCAAAGTGCATCTTCACGATCTGCACGCGACCATGTTGCATCTGCTCGGCCTCGATCATACCCGTCTCACTCGACGCCACCTCGGCCGCGACTTCCGGCTCACCGATGTGTATGGCTCCGTCGTGAAGGAAATTTTGTCTTAGGGCACCTGTATGAAACATCTCGTTGTTATCCTCGTTGCTGCGGCAATCACAAGCAGCGCAATGGCCGATGTCGCAACCGAAACCGTCTCGATACGCATGCGCGATGGCATAGCACTTGCGACCGACATCTATCGTGATGCCGCGGTATCGAAGGCGCCCGTCATCCTGATGCGCACGCCCTATGACAAGTCGAAACAGAAAGGGAATGCGGAGAAGTATGCCGAGGCTGGCTATATCGTTCTGATTCAGGACTGTCGCGGGACGCGTGAATCGGAAGGGGTGCTGGCTCCATACAACAACGAGGGCCAGGATGGATTTGACACCATCGAATGGATCACGCGTCAAGCGTGGTGCAGCGGTCGTGTGGGCATGATGGGCGGGTCTTATGTGGGCGCTGTGCAGTGGCAGGCGGCAGTCGAATATCCGCCCGGCCTGGCAGCGATCGCACCTCAGGCAACGTGGAGCAGTTTTTATCGCAACCTGTACTTGGGCGGTGCCGTCCGGTTGTCGCTCATTTCAAGCTGGCTGGCTGGCAACACTCCTAAGCCAGAAGGTGTACAACCAGCGGACATGAATGAAGCGCTCCTGCGGCTACCGCTGAGCGATGTCGATGAGGCGATCGGCTGGCCAATGCCATGGCTGGATGCGTACCTCACTCATCCTGAACCAAATGGTTTTTGGAAGCGACTGGATCTGACAGACGAACTGCCCAACTTGAAGATGCCCGCATTGCATGTCGTGGGCTATTACGACTTTTTCTCGCGTGAGTCCGTTGGAAACTTCATGATCATGCAGCAGTCTCGCGATCGGCAGACTCGCAAGCAACAACGACTGGTCCTTGGTCCGTGGGATCACGGCACTGTTGGCAAGGCGACGGTTGCTGAAGTTGATTTCGGCCCTGATGCTGAAATGGATACTTTCGCACTTCAGTTGGACTGGTTCGATCGCCATCTTAAACAGGATCCCGTCGCAATCGCCAGGCCGTTTCCGCCCGTGCGATATTTTTCTATGGGGGACAATTCCTGGCATGATGCGCAAACGTGGCCACCCGAAGGCTTCTCGGCGACATCGTTCTACCTTCACTCGGACAGCAAGGCGAACACTCGTAGCGGCGCGGGCAAGTTGAACCGCGAAGAACCTGCTGGCGAAGAACCCGCCGATACGTTTCGGGCGGATCCGGCTCATCCTGTACCAGCCTGCCCTGTCACGGAGACGCGTCCGATGAAAGCTGCGGTATGGGGACCGGTTGATCAAAGTGCTCTCGAAGACCGCGAGGACGTGCTTGTCTATACAAGTGATGTGTTGACTGAGCCGCTCAGCTTTGCGGGCAATGGCGAAGCGAAACTGTTTGTGAGCGCCGACACGCCGGATGCGGATTGGGCCGTGAAGCTGGTCGATGTACGACCGGACGGTTTTGCTCAAAATCTTGCGACCGGCATTCTTCGAGGCCGATATCGAGATTCGTTGCTTGTACCATCGCCGCTGCAATCTGGCAAAGTGTACGAGATCACTGTGGATCTCGGTCCTTGTGCCGCAACCATTGCCAAAGGGCATCGACTTCGAGTCGACATCTGTGGTTCTCTGTTCCCGTTATACGATCGAAATTCCAACACTGGCGAAGGCCCGTTCGGTTCGAGCACATTGATCTCGACGGAGTCGGTCTATCACTCGTCGTTAAAGGCGTCTCGGATCGTGCTGCAAATAAAACAGTAGACCGGGGATTCCTTCCTGAAGTCTGAGACCACGGCAACGATTCTTCGACCCAAACCAACCCAGGGCAAAACAAACAGAACAATGCCACTGATTGTCATTGTTGATTGATTGTCCCCTATGCATATTCCCTGCATCTCAACTGCGTCATCCTGCTTCCCCCGCCGCACTTTCGCCCCGTGTTACGCCATAACCTGTTCCACGCTGGCCTCATAGTGGGGATGCGTTCCAGTTCGCGAGACACATGAAACAGGAAGTCCACATGAAATACTCGATTCTTCTGCTTTTGATCCTCACATCGCAAACATCGCAAATTCCGGTCGCGAACTGGCCGCTGGACGACATCAATGACACATTGACGATGCGTGGCACTGCTAAAACGGCCGTCGGGGTCTCCGGACAGAGTTTGGTACTTGATGGCGATTCGCTGATTGAACTGAAGGATAGCGCAGATCTCGCAAGCGACTCGTTCACCGTTTCGTTGTGGTTCAATCCGTATAATCTCTCCGGTGAGCAGCAGATGCTCGCCGGCAAGAATCGTTACTCGCGAAACGAGCGACAGTGGAGCCTCACCATCGAGCCGGACGGCAAACTGAAAGCACATCTTCGGCAGGACGGCTGGAGTACGATTTCCTGTAACGAATCGCTCGTCGCAGGAAAATGGCATTTCACAACCTTGGTAGTCGATTCAGGCAAAGCAACGCTTTTCTTGAACGGAAAGCTCGTGGGAGAGGTGAAGCTTCCGACGCCAATCGCTGGCACACAAGCTCCAATCACACTTGGCGGCATTTGGGATGCGGACCAGGTGCGCCAGCCCTTCACCGGTGCCCTGGATGAACTCACCCTGGAACCCCGTGCGTTGAAGGCAGAGGAGGTCGCCGCAGGTTACCGACCGGTATCCGCCATGCACGATATGACGAAGGTGGTCGGACTGCTATTGTGGGACGTCGCGCACCCGCTCCCGAAAGCCGCCGAGCTGCCGCGGGTGGCAGCCGCGGAGTTTTATGTCATTAAAAATCAGCAACCAGATACGGATCAGTGCAAGTTCACGCTTGGCGTTGGCCTCGCCTGGCACAAAGGAAACCTATACGCCTCCTATGGTTACAACAAGGGCCACGAAAATACGCCCACCGAGGAAGCTCATGTGAAGGTGAGCGACGATGGGGGCAAGACTTGGAGGCCGACCGTGGTCATGGATGCAGGCGAGGGCGATATCGCGGTGAGCCACGGCGTCTTCCTCTCGCACGGTGGGAGCCTGTGGGCCTTCATGGGTGCCTTTTATGCACATGAGAAACTCTACCACCGCGTGCATGCCCGCGCCTACAATTTGAATGAAACCACGGGAGCCTGGGAGCCGCGTGGAGCCATCGTGGACGGCGGATTCTGGCCCATGCAGGAGCCGCAGAAAATGCCAGATGGAAACTGGATCATGGCCGGGTTCCGCATCGGCGAAGCTGGCAATCTGCCTGCGGTGGCCATCAGCAAGGGCGACGACTTCACGAAGTGGGATCTCGTCGTCATTCCTGCCGCACCCGGTCTTGGCAACATCTGGGGCGAGTCCACCGTCATCGTCGAAGACAAACGCATCCTCAACATCGCCCGCTACGGCAGAAAGGCATTGGCCTTGCTCTCCATCAGCGAGGATCACGGTCGCACGTGGACGCCCACGGCACCATCGAATCTGCCCATGGCCACCAGCAAACCCTACGCCGGCACGTTGAGTACCGGCGAGCCCTACCTTGTCTGCACTACGACGGCCGACACCGGCGGAGCGCGTTCCCCCTTGACCATCGCGGTGGGCAAACCGGGCGAATCGGTTTTCAGCAAGGTCTTTCTCATTCGCGCGTCGGTCTTCGAGGGCACGCCGGGAGTCTCCGACCCGAAAGCCGACTTCAGTTACCCTTATGCCATCGAGCACGACGGCAAGCTCTACATCGGCTACACCCACAAAAGCCACGCAGCGAACGAACTGGTCGTCATCCCGATTGATCGACTGCGAGTCGAACACCATTCTCTGTCGCAAACGGAGCCAACCAACGTCAAAGAAGCGGCCGCGATGAAGGCTCGCGAAGAAGCGGAATTGGAAGAGAGGTATCAAGCCTGGGTGGCAAAGCTGACGTCCGCGCAGCAAGCATGGGAGAAAGCATTGCAGGCGGAGCTGGGCAGCTTCTATCTGCCGATTCACAAGCGTGAGAAGGTTGCCGGGAAGTCCAACGCCTGGGACTTCGTCGAAGATGATCCCGCTTTGCCGCGAGTGCTTCTCATTGGCGATTCGGTCTCACGCGCCTATACGCAAACGGTCCGAAAGGAACTTAAGGGAATCGTCAACGTGCATTGTGCTCCGGCCAACTGCGGTCCAACGTCGACCGGGCTGAAGAAAATTGACATATGGTTGGGCGATGGCAACTGGGAGGTGATCCACTTCAATTTCGGAATCCACGATCGTGCGACACCGCTGGCGGCT
>JBILXT010000537.1:0-4401 GCA_044378235.1 Planctomycetaceae bacterium | reverse complement strand
CACTATCCGGAGTTCAAGGATCTGCGAGCGGACATGTATGAAGAGTCGATTCGTTTCTTTGAAGATATGTTCCGCAATGATGGGTCGATTCTGGATCTGCTGAACGCGGATCATACGTTTGTGAATAGCAAGCTGGCTCAGTTCTACGGAATTACGGAGCTTAATGGTGACGGCTGGCAAAAAGTCAGCGGCACAAAGAAGGTCGCTCGGGGCGGCATCCTGACCATGGCCGCGACGCTGGCGAAGCAGTCAGGTGCGTCACGAACGAGTCCGATCCTGCGAGGCAACTGGGTATCAGAATTTCTGCTGGGAGAAAAGCTGCCGCGGCCTCCGAAGGGAGTCCCGGTTCTTCCGGAAGAAGTGCCGCCGGAGTTGACCGAGCGGCAACTCATCGAACTCCATGGCAGTGATCCAGCCTGTGCCAAATGCCATCAGCGCATTGATGCATTCGGATTTGCTCTGGAACAGTTTGACACAATTGGCCGCCACCGTTCCAAAGACGCCGGTGGTCACGAGATCGATGTGGTCGCTGTGCTGCCGGATGGTACGAAAGTCAGCGGAGTCGACGGGCTGCGAGATTATATCCTGAATGCTCGCCGCGATGACTTCCTGCGAACCTTCTGTCGGCGTCTGCTGGGTTATGGGCTCGGTCGATCCGTGCAGCTTTCCGATGAGCCGCTGATCGACGACATGATCGCACGACTGAAAGCCAATGACTACCGTTTTTCAGTGGCGATCGAGGCAATCGTGACCAGCCCGCAGTTCACCATGATTCGCGGCGCTGATGTTTCAAGTGCAACATCAGAGGGCGAGTAGCGGCATTCATGAATGCGTTCAAAGCTTAACGGCGCGAGCCGTCCGGTGTCCGCCTGTTTGTGTTCACATTCCTCTACGTCAGTGAGAAAATAAGCTTTTGCGTTTTGAGCTGAGCGTGATGAGTTCCCTCACTGACGCTTCGGGTTGTGATTAAACAGCACCCCGAATCCGAGTGATCATCGAAGATATGCTGAATGAAGAGTAACCTCCGCCACCGGGTTTACCCCGGTGGTTCAAGGCCTTTGCACTACCTGTTGCGTGCGGAATACTTTGTCCACGACATTAAGAAGATTCTGAGACGAGTTGGCGAAATCCCCCGGCGTTGATGGAACGTTGCTGTAGTGCAAAGGCCTTTTTCCACCGGGGTAAACCCGGTGGCGGACGAGAATCTGATCGCCTTGAAGCTGGTTTTCACGACATCGGACGGATCGCGATATTCCGCTTGAAGACAGCACGATGTTTACTTTGCTGCGTCGTCTTTAAGACTCATCGCGTCCAGTTCTTCCAGCTTCATTCGAACACTGATCACCCACGGTTGTTGGCCTTTTTGCCAGTGACCGTAGGTGGTCAGTACAAACGTGTCGTCGGTTAAATGTTCGACGCCAGGATAAGCGCAGTCCCATTGATGCTGATTGTCTTTGAGACGCACCAGATACTGCCCTTCAGAACCACTGACAAGGTCTTCATAGGTTCCCACCCACGCAACCCAGTCGCCGTCATATTTGGCGGGCATGGGTTTTGTCCTCGGGGAATTGCAGCGAAAGGAAATCACCAGTCGCCCATCGGCCGCATACTTCGCGGTGTGGCGGTCACCGTTCAGGCTGTCTGGCAGAGGTTTCGGAGCTGTCCACGTTTTGCCTTCGTCGTCAGAAAAAATGATCTGCGAATTATGTCGGCGATTGTTTTCTCGCAGGAGCACCGCCAGTTGCTTGCCATCCGGTGAACGCACAAGTCCGGGTTCACACAGATGCAGATCGTTCGAAGCATGAATCGTAACGGGCTGACTCCAAGTGAGTCCTCCGTCGGTGGACGTCGCCTGAAACAAAGTCATCACAGGCGGCTTCACAGGCTTCGCGTCTTTGCGAATAAAACGACCGTCATCATGGAACAACGCGAGATAATGTCCGGCACCGGTCTTCAATGGTTCGACGGATGACATTGCGACGATGCCACCGTAGTCACCAATCGGCTCCAGTTCGGACCACGTTGCACCGTCGTCTTCTGTGTGAGCCATGCGGATGGGATAGAGTCCGGAGAACAGCAGAATCCGTTTCGTCCCTTTAGCATCGACCGTGCGATACAGTGTCGGTGTTTCTTTGGATGTGGCCCATGAGGCCGGAGTCGGCAATCGTTCGCTCCATGTTTTTCCGCCGTTCGTCGAACGTTTGTAGATGATTGGGCCTTTGCCGTGCCCTTCCGGATACACGCACAGAATTGTTTGACCGTCTTCCAGCAACAACGTAGACGGATGTCCGATGTACTGCTTTGGATCGCGATCAACTTCGACCTGCCGCGATGTGTCGTCGTTCAGGTCCAGCAGTTTGAGATCCGCGCCCATCGCATGTTCGGCAAGAAGTAAAGATCCCAGGAAGAGCTTCGCGAGTGGAAGGGAGAACTTGAGCACGTGGGAGGACTCCTGAAGGACTGAAATGGTTTGCCATGTAGCGGTGGCTTCAGCGACCACTGCGAAAGCTGATGCAAATACAACCTTAAACAACATCCGCCACCGGGTTCATCCCGGTAGCGCGAACTTGAGCTTGACTTACCACAACGCGGCTTGTCCTGAGTTGTAAAAGAGTTTGTATTGCAACGAGATTTAGTGGGACAACTATCGTTCTGATTTCGCCTCGTAGAGGTGGCAGCAGGTAGCCCCAGGCTGAAGCCGGCTGAAGCCTGGGGCTAGATGCTGCCGCAGCTACGCAGCGAAACACAACCCGAAACGGACTGACAAGGGACTACATCAAGAACCGTCTCAGGACATTCTCTGTGATCTGTGAGATGTCTTTATCAACAGGTAACGAAGCAACATAATTGATCGAGCCGACAGAAAAGACCTGACCGCCGGATGGAGTATCGAAGATGACCATCTCTGCTCCACCGTCGTCACAGTTGAGTCCTCGTGCGATCACATGAGTATTCGCGGGGGAGCAGGCTGATCGCTTGTCCGTTTCATGGCCCGACGCTCCACCCGGACAGCGGCAATGCAGACTGGCTGTGCCAAAAATCTGACCGTGCTTCAGACCGGTCCCGTCGAGAATCCAATGATCCTGATCCACAACCTGATATGGCGCCCCCGTCATCGCTCCGGACGGAGTAAAGACGACTCCCAGCAGATTCGCTTCGGACTCATGAGTGACGGCCATGCGGCTGTCGCGTCCTCCCATGCCGGAGCTCCACAGCGAAGTAATGCTGCCGTTCAGAACGGACATCGAAGCGTTGTCGTGAAGCAGCACTTCGCAATTCAGCCCATTGCCTCCGAGGTAGACCAGCTTCCCGCCCTGTTCGAAGACCCACTTCTTGACTCGATCATACATCGTCCGCGACCAGTATTCCGGATGCACGGCGATGATCAGAACTTTGTAGGCGGAAAGGTCCAGCGTACCATCGTGTAGTTGCGTTTCTGCATAGTAGTCATACGCAATCTGCTGCTGCTCAAGCCAGCCAGCCAGACGCCATTCTGCCGGAGCAATGTGACACGCCTGGCGACCTTCGATTGGATCGGTAATCTGTTCGTTGAAGTCGATGTGACAGAACGGTTCAGGTCGCTCAAACGAGAGCGGCACATAACCCGAATAGCCCCACGTGCCATGCTCAGGATCGATATATCGTTGCAGTTCAAATCTGGCGTTGACCGTCGGTGTCGGCGGCAATTGATCGGCATGAATATAGTTGCTGCGGCCTCCGAACGGGTTATACGCATTCCATGTGATGTTCGAGGCCAGCACCGCGACCTTGGCCGTGGGCTTTTGCGGCGCTACGATCCAGGGGAAGGAGAACTGGCGGCCCGATCGAGTGCTCGCGCGGAAATAATAGAGGCCGCTGCGATCCGGAGCTGTCACATACTGTCGATGAGTTTTGCAGGCATATCCGACCTTGTTCCATTCGACGCCGGTCTGAGTATAGTCGCCGTCGGGAGTCACCTGCATCGTCGCGCGAGGACCATGCTCATCGTGCCAGCCGAGTTCTTTCACGCGCTCAGGCTTCCAGCCGTAACGCCAGAGTTCCAACTTGTATTGCTCGACCGAGTGAACTCGAAATTCCGCTTCGTCACCGCTGCGAACCCATTTGGGCCAGGCATAGCCCAGCAGTCCGTCGGTGAGAATGCGAAACTGATGAGGCTTCTCAACAGGAATCTGTACGCTGGAAAACTTCGCCCCGAAGCCCTCTTTTTGCAGGACAACTTTATAGGTGCCGGCAGGTAAATCCGAGTACACCGCTCCGCTCGCGCGAGAACGTGCTTCGTACGAGGCGCCCGAGGGATGAATGAACTCCAGCGTAACATCCGCCTGAGCCACATAGCGTTCATCACTGACATAACCAATCAGCATCGTGAAGTTTCCTGAGGAGTTGAAGGTCGGATCTATG
>JBILXT010000156.1:0-15525 GCA_044378235.1 Planctomycetaceae bacterium | reverse complement strand
GACAAGCCTTATGATCGATTTCTGATGGAGCAGCTGGCCGGCGATGAACTTCCGGACAAGTCACCAGACTCGATCGTCGCGACCGGCTTTTATCGCCTGGGACGATGGGACGATGAGCCCGCTGATCCGGAACTCGCGTACTATGATGACCTTGATGATATCGTCGCCACGACTGGTCAGTCGCTGTTGGGATTGTCGATCAACTGTGCCCGCTGTCATGACCATAAAATTGACCCGGTGCCACAGTCAGATTATTACAGCCTGCTGGCCTTTTTCCGAGGTGTGCGACGCTACGGAGTCCGCTCGGGTGAATCGGTCATGGAGAATTCCGTGACGGAGATCAGCGAGCCGGAACGAAGTGAGTTGCATGAGGCGGCCGTTCGCCAGCATAAGGACGAATTGAAGCATATCGAACGGGAAATCGCCGAGATCGAAGAGAAGGTCAAGGCCGACTTCACGGGTGTCGAAAACGACGAATACCAGTTTGAAGTCAACCGCGTTCGTTTGATCGAGAAGCGAAAAGGCGGGCTGCTGAAGGAGAATCAGGTCAATCATTATCGCCATTTGACGGATCGTCGAAATCGACTGCGTGAGAATCCGCCGACGGGTCTGGCCAAGGCGTTGTGTGTCAAAGAAGACGTGAAAGGACTGCGGCCGACGCATGTTCTGCTGCGAGGAAATCCCGGGAGTCCTGGCGATGAAGTTCAGCCAGGTTTCCCAACTGTGCTTTCTCCGCCAGTTCCGGAGATCATTGCTCCGGCTGAGGATGCTGCCAGTACAGGTCGCCGTACTGCTTTAGCAAAATGGATGACGAGTCCACAGAATCCGCTGACATCGCGAGTCATGGTTAATCGTTTGTGGCAGTTTCACTTTGGTCGTGGAATTGTCAGGACTTCGAGCGACTTTGGATTTCAGGGAAGCAGGCCGACGCATCCGGAGTTGCTGGATTGGCTGGCGGCTCGATTCGTGGAAGAAGACTGGTCCATGAAGTCTATGCATCGTCTGATCATGAATTCAGCGGCTTATCAAATGAGTTCTCGCGGACGTGAAGACGCTCTGGCGAAAGACGCTACGAACGATCATTTCTGGCGATTTGATATGCGACGTCTGTCGGCTGAAGAGATTCGGGATTCGATCCTGTGGGCCAATGGGACACTGTCAGCGGATCGCATGTTCGGGCCTTCGATCTACACGAAGATTCCGGACGAAGTGAAAGCGGGCCAGTCACAACCTGGTGCCGGTTGGGGAGTTTCGTCTCCGGAAGATGCCGCTCGACGAAGCATCTACATCCACGTTAAACGATCCTTGTTGGATCCGATGCTGGAAAGCTTTGACATGGCGGATACGGATCAGACATGTCCGGTCCGCTTCGTGACGACTCAGCCAACTCAGGCTTTGGGACTTCTGAACAGTGAATTCATGCAGGAGCAGGCTCGCTTATTTGCCGACATGGCAGCGGAGCTGCATCCGGACTCCCTGGAAGCGCAGGTGCGGATGGCACTTCGCCGAGTTATGCAACGAGAACCATCGCAGGTGGAAGTGACTCGAGGGCTCGAACTGATCAGCAGTCTGGAGAAGGAGAATGGTTTGGCTCCGGAGAAGGCTCGGAAGTACTTCTTCCTTGTGGCCCTGAATCTGAACGAGTTCTTGTATCTGGACTGAGACCTCAATCGAAGCCGCGCGTAGGCGGAATGTGAATCCTGGCGATTTGCGGGGTTCGGGTTGGTGTTTTGTCGCCCGGTTGCGAAGTCTTGCTTGATAGCGTGGCCACAACGACGTTCAGGGCGACAGGGGGATTCCGGGCAAACTAAGAAACTCGCCTTCCCCCATTCGGCGGATTCTGCTACTTCTTAGAGCACATGCGCCGTTCATACGTTCCGCGGGAGGCGGGACGGTGACAGGATTGGCCCGGCGCGGGAAGGGATTCCCATGCAAAGTTCATTATGGAAGCTGTTAACAGCTGCTGGCATTATTGGAATTGGTACGCTCGTCGTTCTGGAAGTCCAGAATCGATTGCCGGCGCGCAATTCGACCGTCAATGGGGTTACTGTGCAGTCGACGGGAACGGAAATTTCCGTGACTCCCGACGCCACGACTCCGTTTGATGAAGAGCTGGCCGCCGCATCAATCGCCGACGGCGCGAACAGCCCGGACAAGTTTGATGGTCCCGGGGCTGGAGTAGGCAAACCGGCGCCTCCGGCAGATAACAGCAAATTCTTTGGTGCAGCCGAAGAACGGACCGTTCACAAGGACGATCTGACAGACAACACCAGCCCCTTCGCGGTCTCATTGACCGAGCCTGAAGAGAGTGATTCGACAGAGTTGCCGTTAGCGAGTGAAGAGGCCTCCGCAGACTTCGATGCGGCCGTCACCTCTGCTTCTCCGGGCGGCGCAGCAAAGACCTCTGTGAAGTCAGCCAGCTTCCGTCCTGATGGGGCGTCGGCAGATGAGTCGACAAGTGCAATTGGTGATTCGGTTCCCGTAATGGAACTTCCAGCGGCCGATGACGATGCGCCAGTGATCCCGTTTCCTAATGAAATTACCGCAACTAAATCAGCCGCGTCTGCGGCAGTGACTTCAACCAAAGACAACAAGTCGTCGGACAAGAAGACGATGATGTTCTTTCCGAATGGCGGAAAGTCAGAAGGCAAAGCAGCCTCATCCACAGCAGCATCAACGATCAGTCCGGCGTCCGCAGCACCTGTAGCAGCAAGCCCAGGTAGTTCTTTCGCGGCTGCAGACGCTGCTCCTGCGACGACCGCTGGTTTGCAGCCAACTCCCACAGATGTCGCCGATGCGCCACCCACAACCTTTGCGTCAGATGCCGCTTCGAACGGGTCAACTGCAGCGAAGGCTCCTAAGACCGCTGCCGCTCCGAAACCTGTCCAGTCTGTGCAACGAACGTCTGCTTCGTCGGATGAGCCTTCTCTGTTTCTGCCGGATCCGGTGCCGGATGTGACCAGCCCACCGGTTGCAAGTCCTCGCTCACCGAGCAGAGATCTGGAAGAGGAGCTTCCGAGCTTTGAGCCAGCTCCTTTCGACTCAGATCCCGAAACAACGGATACCCCGGCACCACCTCTGTCGGGAACGCCGATGGAGGAAGAGGAAACGCTGCCGTTCATGCCGGACGAGTCACCAGAACCCGTACGAGACGATCCTGAACCCGCTGATGTTCCGCTGCCATCAACGGGCGGGTCGGTACGAGATCGTGAGTTTGAACCGGATGATTCGGGCAGCCCCCTGCCGTTTGAACCAGACCCAACGACGCCGCGTCGAGATGACTCACTGCCGCTGCCGGCTGCGGATGATCTGCCTGACCGAGTTACTCGTCCGGGCCGCGATCGTGAAACCGATGCGCCCGAATCAGCTCGCACCGTTTCTGAAGTCATGCGACCTCAGCTGACCATTCAGAAGAAAGCTCCAAACACGGCGACCGTTGGTGTGGCTCATGATTACACCATCCTCGTCACGAACGAAGGAGCTTCGTCGGCGTATGATGTGGTTGTCGAAGATGAACTCGGTGGAGCTGCAGAGTTCGTGCAGTCGAAGCCCGTCGCCGAATACAACCGCGCCACAGATCAGCTCACCTGGAGTTTTCGTGAACTGCGGGCCGGCGAAAAGAAGGAGATCATCGTTCGTATTCGTCCGACAGGCGAAGGAACTCTTGATGGTGTTGCGACTGTAAAGTTTAAAGCTCAGGTCAAATCTGCGACCGTGATTACCGCTCCGAAATTGGAACTGGAGTTGACGGGACCGAGCGAAGTCAAAGTCGGTGACGAAGTTCAACTGACCTACTCCATCCGAAACCGCGGGTCTGGCGACGCTTCAAACGTGGTTTTGCGGAGCGTGCTGCCTCCGGGGCTGAAACATCCTGAAGGTGGCGACCTGGAGTATGAAATTGAGAATCTGCCTGCGGGCGGTTCAGAGAACGTTGATTTGACGGTCATTGCGGCTGAGCCGGGTGACTTGATTCTTGTCTCTGCTGAAGTGACTTCTTCCGGGATCTCAGCGGCCAAAGCCAGGACTGAAATCGAAGTCGTGGGTGCTCAACTGACACTGGAACGACTGGGACCTGAGCGTCGCTACGTCGGACGTTCCGCGACCTATCAGAACATCGTGTCGAACGATTCCAAGTTCGAAGCGGTTAATGCCACAGTCGTTGAAGAGGTGCCTCAGGGCCTGCGATTTGTCTCTGCCAGCGGTGGCGGTGTATACAATCCAGACAACCGTCGCATCCAGTGGTCGATTCCGAAGCTGGCGGCCGGCAAGCAGTTGGTGCTCGAAGTCGAGCTGATTGCGGAAGAAGCCGGACAGATGGAAACGATTGTTGAAGTGACCGAGAACGCTGGTTTCAGAACTCCGCTGACCGAAAACACGATCGTGATTGTTGAAGATCTGCACAACGTGACTGCGGATATCAGTCGTCAGGATGAACCTATTCAGGTCGGCGAACGATTCGGATTTACGGTGACCATCGACAACCGTGGCACGGCGGTGGCTAGGAATGTAGAAATGTCCGTTCAGGTGCCGGCAGAACTCAAAGTTCTTGCCGCTGGTACTCGACAGGTTCCTGGAAAGCTGATGCCAGGGAACATTGTGAAATACAACCGAGTGCTCGAGATTGGTCCAAACGAACAGATGACATTCCAGTTGACTCTGCAGGGGCAGCAGCGCATCACGAACGCGGTGGTTGAGGCGTTCCTGAAGTACGACGAAATGCAGAAGCCACTGATCGTTTCTGAATCCGTGACGGTCTACGACGACCGACCATAGGATTGGTCTTTAACAACCATCACCTGAGCCGGAGGCGCTAGCCGACTTTTGATTGAGTCGCATGCTGCGGGCTTCTGTTTACCGCCCAGCCGGAGGTGCCGGCTCTTGTGCTGCCGGCACCTTCGGCTGGGCGGTAAACGACTAAATCAACAACCCGCTGCCACTGAATCACCTCTTCTCCAGCAGACCGCTGTCGGCCAGCCAGTCCGTCAGCCGCTGAGGCCACAACCCCGCGGCTGTTGTTGACTCTGGTCGGAATCCGAAGCCGTGACCAGCGTTTGAATAGATGTGAAGTTCAGCAGGAACTCCGGCGGCTTTGTATTTGAGATACAGGTCTGCCATCCCCAGAGCGATGTCGTCCCGATCCTTTGCCCCCAAAGCAATAAACGCTGGCGGCATCCCAGCGGAAACCGTAAAGCGGTTCGAACTACCCGGATAAATCAGGACCTGAAAATCCGGACGACAGCTCACACGTTCAATCGCGTCGACGGCATCAGGCTTGCCATTATCTGACTGCATGGCACTCAACGCAGCCAGCTCACCGCCTGCGGAGAAGCCCAGAATGCCGATTCGATCAGGGCGAATCTTCCATTCGTCGGCCCGAGCACGCACCAGTCGCAGAGCGCGGCGAGTGTCGGCCATGGCATGGTCATCAACGGTGTAAGTGGACCCCTCTTCGCGAGCCAATCGGTAACGCAGAACGAAGGCCGCGATACCATGTTCAGCGAACCATTCTGCCAGACTGTCGCCTTCATGCCCGAGACAAAGAACTCGATGTCCACCACCCGGCGCGATGATGATGGCGGTTCCGGTGGCTTTGTCAGGAGCCGGAAGGAAAGGCGTGATTGAGGGATCATGCACATTGGACACGTTGCACTTCCCGGGTCCTTCGTCAACTTTCTCGGGCTCCTGCTTTCGACTCTCCGATCCCGAAGCGCCGTTTGGCCATAACTTGATGGCGTCGGATGATTCTGGTTTGTTGGCTGCGATCGACACGTTGCTGGAGATTGTTGTCATCCAGCACGAAAGCAGCAGGAGTGATTGAAGCAAGTGACGAAGCATTGTGAAGTTTCCCTTCAGTGGGGTTTGGAAACGTCGAAGCCCGGGCCATGAAACCAGCATGGGGCATTAATCAACGTAGACAAATTCGTTGGAGTTCAGCAGAGCAAGGCAGGCGGCTGTTAGATCTCGCTGGCTCAGCAGATGAGCAGCAGCGTCCGCTTCGGAAACCGATGGAGAACGACCCAGAGCGAGCTGAAATAGTCGCGGAATCTGCTCAGTCGGATTGTCTCCAACGTCCGCTCGGATTCGCTCTGCCAGATGTGTCGATTGCTGTCGCATGAACTCGTTATTCAACAGAGCCAAAGCCTGAAGCGACGTCGTCGTGACATTACGTGATGGCGTCAGATTCGCCGCGTTTGGACAGTCCAATGTCGCCATAAACTGATCCGGAGTTGTCCGTACCACAAACCGGTACACGCTGCGTCGCCAGAGTTCAGGCTTGTCCGCGGTGATGTACTTGTAAACCGGAGCGTATTCCTCTTTGTATTCGAAGTCGCGATAGCCGGGGCCGTACATGGTCGAATTCAGCTTGCCGCTGACCGCCAGCACGGAGTCTCGCAGAGACTCAGCATCAATCCGACGAGCATTTTGACGCCACAACAGTCGATTGCCGGCATCCAGTTGTTGAGCTTTCTCGACACGAGCCGTGTCGGCCGGATGCGATGATTGTTGATAGGCCTGACTTAGACATATTCGACGGTGCAGTTTCTTCAGAGACCATCCGTCGCGCTGAAACTGTTCGGCTAGCCAGTCGAGCAGTTCCGGATGCGTTGGCAGGCTGCCGCCAAGACCGAAGTCGCTGGGTGTATCGACCAGACCCGTTCCAAAATGATGATGCCACAATCGGTTCACGAGCACTCGGCGTGTCAGCGGATTGTTTTCGGAGCAGATCCAATTCGCCAATGCGATGCGTCGTTCGGAATCCGGCAGTGTCGAGTCGCCAAAGGCCGATTCAAGATTGGAAATGCAGGAGATGGTGCCTGGAGTGACTTCGTCGCCATTTTGTTCCGGATTGCCACGAAGCTGGACATGGACAGTGGGAGGTGTTTCGGAAACCGTGGCATAGACCTTTGCGGGTTCTGGCAGGTTCTTGAGCTGATCATGAAGCTCGGCCACTCGCTTTGTAGCGATGGCGATTTTGGCAGCATCCGGATTGCTGGAGGCCGTTTCCAGTTGAGCATCTGCAAAGCAGATCTGATCATGCCCGATGTCGTTGCCATGATCGGTCGCCATCAACGTCAGGAATCGGACAGAGGCCGGAATCGCCAGCGAGAGATCCTGAAGACCATCGTCTCTTCCAAGGCCCAGTCGTTCAAACTTCTTCTGGCCATCCAGCAGCACAAAAGCACTGGCGCCGGCTTTGGGCGTCTGACCGAAGTAACCGACCTGGGCTCGCAACGTGATGTCAGACGACATCCCCGCCGCGCGAAGTTCATCGAGATCAAAAGTGATGGCGGCATTGGCATGAAGAGACAACAAGGAGTGCCCTTCAGTGCTGAAATCGACACCGCTCAACGTGGTCGAGAATTGAGAATTCACCGGACCATTTCGAATCGCATCCCACGCTTTTCCGCTGGTATCAGGAATACCTTTCGCGATCAATCCTGTGGACGAGATGACGACGTCTCCGGATGTTTCTCCGTCGGGAATAACGACACCATCAATGAATGGCAGCTCAGAGGCCGCGAAGAAATTCGTCTTCGCGGATTCCAGAGAACCGCGTCGTTCATTTGTGGCTTTTCCACTGGATGGATCAACCGCGAAGCCTGCTTTTCCGGTGCCACGGCCGTTTCCGCCGCCGACGATATCCGCCAGGCTCCAGCCATCACCTCGGAGTTTGGAGAGTTCTGTCCGCGCATCGGCCAGATTCTTCTCCAGCTCGGCTTTTCTGTCGGCCAGTTGTTTCTGTTCGTCCAAAGAAACGAGTCGGTCAGCTCGGCGAACGCCGGCAAACACAGACGTCAGAGAGTAATACTCCTTCTGTGAAATCGGATCGAGCTTGTGATCATGACATCGTGCACAGTTGATCGTGACAGCGCACGCCGAGGTCATGACCTGCGTCAGCATATCATCCAGATCATCAGCGCGAGCGAGGCGTTTCAGAACCGGGCTTGGTGTTTCAGCTTGCCCCACGAAATCCCACGGACCGGCCGCCAGAAAGCCTGTTGCTATGACCGCGTCCCGATCGGTTGGTCGCAAAGCATCTCCAGCAATTTGGTCGCGGAGAAACTGGTCGTAAGGCATGTCGCTGTTGATCGCTCGGATGACCCAGTCGCGGTATGGCCAGGCGTTGTCGCGACGCTGATCGCGTTCGAAACCGTGAGTGTCCGCGTAGTGAGCAATATCCAGCCAGTGCCGTGCCCAACGTTCACCGTAATGCGGCGACGCCAGAAAAGTGTCGACCAGTTTTTCGTAAGCACGCGGATCGGGATCGGCAACAAAGTTCTGAATCTGTTCGTGTGTTGGTGGAAGCCCGAGAAGATCGAACGACAAACGACGAATCAAGGTCCGTCGATCGGCAGGTTCAGAAAGATCGAGCTGATGCTTTGAAAGCTCTGCCAGAATAAAACGATCAATCTCCGTGATGGCTGAGGTCGGGGCATTTGATGAGACCACATCTGTCGGAGGCTGTATAGTTTTAATGGGTTGCCAGGCCCAGTGTTCCAGCCGAGGATCAACAGTCGCAGAACGGTCATAGTCGGTTTCGGGCCAAACGGCTCCGTTTGCAATCCAGCGGCGCAGAAGTTCGATTTCGGAAGCAGACAGCGCGGGGCCTTTCGGAGGCATCCTGAGTCCCGGATCGTTGCTTGATATGCGCTCGATCAGCGAGCTGTTTTCTGGCTTGCCCGGATTGATGACTGGGCCACTATCGCCACCTCGAAACGCAAACGATTTCGCATCCAGCCGGAGTCCGCTCTTCTGAATCTCCGCGCCGTGACAACTTCCGCAATGCTTCGTCAGCATTGGTCGAATCTGACGCTCAAAACTAATCTCATCGGCCGCAGCAAGATTGGCCACAACGAGCAGAATCAAAGCACTGCAGAATGACCAGGCAGGAGTTGGGAGAAGCGAAGCCATGATTTAAGCAGACCCAGATGGATGTAGGCCGGACAGAGCGGAGCGAGTTCCGGCAATTGACTACTTCAAGACCTGCTTCAGCCCGGCTGCCTTTGCCGCGGGTTCAGGATCTTCGTATGGCAGTGCTTTCAGAAACTCAACCAGATCAGCCACTTCGCTGGACGTCAACTGGCTTGTTGTGCCATGCTTATCGCCCTTATTGGCCGTCGTCAGCAGCTCTTCCAGTGTCGCCGCTTTGCCATGATGCAGGTAAGGCGCGGAACGATAGACACCGAGCAGCGTTGGAGTGTCGTAGGCATGGCTCATCAGCTCCGTGGGATCATCCTCACCAGTTCCCACATCATGCTTGACGAATTCAGAGACACTCTTCGGCTGAGAATCACTGAAGACTGGACCAGAATGGCAAGTCGCACATTTCGTTGTACTGGAAAAGAACAGCTCTTTACCGCGCTTCGCAGCGTCGCTGAGACCATTCTTCGCGTGCGGACTCATTGGGAATTTGTGCGAGTTGGTGTAAGCAGCGAGAGCATCCAGAGCTTTGCTGCGACCAGTGATGGGGTCGGCCAGCGCTTCTGGCAACGATCCTTTCAGCAGTCCTTGTCCCTGCATCAGTTTGCCTCGCACGGTATGCTCGAAGTCCTGAACCTCATCGCGATCAGCTGACCAGTGCACGGGATGAGTCCACGAGAGCCCAGCCAGCGGCTGAGTACTCCGCAGACCTTCCGGCTGCTGCCACGTTCGACCGTCAGCATCACCATCCGGATGACAGCTTGAACAGGAAATCCAGTTGCGAGACGACATTGGCTGCAGAGCTGTGTAGAACAATTGTTTTCCCAGCAGCAGCTCTTCTCCCAGTGGGTTCTTTGTTACTACGACTCGGGCTTTCGGATTGCCGTCTGCCAGGCTGTATTCGACCACTTCAAAGTCGAGCGCATTGTAGATCACAACCGATTTCCCATCGGGTGCGAAGCGAACAGCACGCGGATTGTTCCCGAGTCGCAGGCCGCCGTCGTAGTCCAGTTCCACAAAGTCGTCGCCAACAATTCGGCACAAGTACAGATCGTTGGTTCCAGCGAAGACAACTGCCAGTTGCTTGCCATCGGCAGACACGTCGCAGTCCCAGGGATTGGCAGTCACACGAGCACCTCGCAGCGAGTCCATCGGAACTCGTAGACGAGTCCCGGCTTTTTCCCCTGACAATCGCGCGACGGACGCATACGGAAAGATCGAACCGTTTCCATGTGCCGCTGTAACTCGGGAACGGATATGTGTGAAGTAAGCTTTCTGATCGCCCGGGGCCAGAACGACCTGGCGGCTTAAATTATCTGTCGATGCGCCGTCCCAGGATTGTTCAATCTTTCCGTCGGTCGCGGAGACTTTCAGAAGTCGCGAGGTCAGATATTCCGTCACCAGCAGAAAGCTGTTATCCGCGCTGATCGCAAGACCTCGCGGCATCTGACCGCCCGTCCATGTTGCATCGATACTGCCGGTCTCGGAGTTGATCTTCAGAAGCTGACCGGGATACTCGAGCGTTACAAACAGAGACTTACCGTCGGAGTTGCTGACGACACCATAGGGCTCGTCGAAGACATCGACCGTCTTTGTAATCTGCCCTGTTTCGGCGTCCAGGATCACGACCTTGTCATCGCCGTAGACACAGCAGGCCAGGTTTTTCGAACTGCCAATCCAGGCAACTCCTTCAGGGTGTGAACCGACGGGTGTTTCGTGAAGCACTGTCAGCCCGGGCCAGCTCATGATCGTGACGGAGCCACTATCACGATTGGAGCAGGCGACCAGACTGCCGTCGCTGCTGAAGTTCAGAAGTCCGGCCGACCGAGTTTGTGCCTTAGCCTCCGGAGTCAACGAAATCGCAATGGTCAGACAAGCTAATGCGGCCTGAATAATTGATCGAGACAGAGTCATAAAGAGATTCCGGTAGGCGAACAACGGAGGCGGGATCTTTGGTAATGAGTCAGCAGGCCTAACGAAGTCGAGTGCCCTGCCCTTGTTGATTCTCGTCGATGGAGTCGCATCCTGCGAGCTTCCGTTTACCGCCCAGCCGACGGCGCCGGCTTTCGTTTCGGCCGGCGCCTCCGGCTGGGCGGTAAACAACGAAATCAACAGTCTGCTGATACGGATGGTGCAGCAGACGGCCATGGATGTCAACGTGCTGCGGCAAAAGACCGGGCTCATCCTGACGCGGAGACTTTTCTTTTCGCATGGGCAATCTCAAACTGCCGCGCGTGTTTCGCTGGTTTCACTTCGTCCCTGATCCAATCCCACTGGTTTCCAGGAGTGCTCATCAATGTTGCGTCAGTACCTGATTTTTCTTTTGCTGCTGGCGATCCTCTCGCCCGTGGCTAGTGCGGCTGATCAGCGTCGGAATGTGCTGTTTATCATCTCCGACGATCTGAATAATCTTCTCGGCTGCTATGGCGATCCGATGGTGAAGTCGCCCAATATCGACCGACTGGCAGCTCGAGGCGTACGATTCGACCGAGCCTACTGCGCGTTTCCGCTGTGTGGGCCTAGTCGCAATTCGATGCTGACCGGGCTCTATCCGAACAGCACGGGAATTCAGGCCAACAGTCTGATCTTTCGTCAGACGATTCCCAACCAGTTGAGTATGTCTCAGGCGTTTCGGCAGCAAGGCTACTTCGCCGCTCGCATTGGAAAACTGTATCACTACAACGTCCCGAATTCGATTGGCACCAATGGTCATGATGATCCGGGCTCGTGGGAACTGGAATTGAACCCGGCCGGAGTGGATCGACTGGAAGAACATCCGCACATCACCAGCCTCGTGCCGAACCAGTTCGGCGGAACGCTTAGCTGGTATGCATCGCCCAAAAGTGATGAGCATCACACTGACGGGATCATGGCGAAAGATGCGGACTGGGTCCTGGAGCGATGTGCTCGCGACAAGCAGCGTCCGTTCTTTCTGGCGGTTGGTTTCTTTCGACCTCATACGCCGTATGTGGCTCCTCAACGTCCATGGTTCGACATGTATGACGTCAATGCCATGCCGGTTGTGGAAGGAGTCGAAGCCGACCGTGCCGATATTCCTGAGGCCGGACTTGGCAGTCAGAAGAAAGAACAGAACACAATGACCGATGAGCAGCGTCGTCAGGCTCGCCAGGCTTACTACGCCAGCATCAGCTTTATGGATGCTCAGGTTGGGCGAGTCATCGAGTCACTGGATCGTCATGGCCTCGCCGAGAATACCGTGATTGTGTTCACCAGTGATCATGGTTATCACATGGGTGAGCATGGACTGTGGCAGAAGATGAGCTTGTTCGAAGAGAGTGCTCGCGTTCCGATGCTGATTGTTGCACCGGGCGCAGGGAGTGCCGGTGGAGTTGTCTCTGCGCCGGTTTCGCAGGTTGATCTGTTCCCGACGCTGGCGGAATTATGTGGAATCACTGCGCCGCCCAATCTGCAGGGACAAAGCCTCGTTCCGATGCTGAAGGATAACGCTCAGACCGGCCGCGGCTGGGCCCTGACTCAGGTGACTCGAGGTGGTGGAGGCGGACAGCAGAAGAACAAAAAGGCCTCAGAAGCTTCAGGCAAGTCGAACGCGACTGCCAATGACGGGCGTTATTTTGGTTACAGTCTTCGTACAGAGCGTTGGCGCTATACGGAGTGGGATGGCGGCCAGAAGGGACGAGAACTCTACGATCATGACTCGGATCCCCGAGAACTAACCAATCTGTCCGACCATGCCGATCACAGCAAGACTGTGGAACAGTTAGCAACGCTGATGCGCGAGGCCGTAAAGTCGACGCTGCCGGCATCGGGAGAGATTCCCGAAGTGCAGGCGGGACTGTGGGCTCCGCTGCTGACGGAACCTTGAGAGAATCAACCGTTGATGTCGGAAACCCGCCATACGTTTTTGTGAGGATGCTCATACCATGACGTCGAGATGCAGTGGAACACCCTGGTAGCAAGAGGGTGTTGCACTGACAGCCACTGAGCCATCGAACGAGGTCATATGGGATGATGCTGAAGGATACAACAAACGAAAGAGCAGCAGGTTTCGAGGAACTTCAGGGTACGCTCGCCATCGGCGGCAGTCCGCATGGAGATTGTTCCGATGAGGCCGTTCAGCGGCTTTACGATCAACAGCGTAAAGCGGCACAAATGCTGAGCTGTCTGACTCTTCGGGAACGTCAGGTGATGCAGCTGGTGACGAGCGGTCTGCCTAACAAGAATGTGGCCCGGCAGTTGCAGCTTAGCGTGAAAACCGTAGAGAAGCATCGAGGCCGGCTAATGAAGAAGTTGCGCCTGCATAGCATGTGCGAGTTGTTTCGATTCTGGTTTGTGCTGACATGGGATGAAATGCTTCACTCAGAGCGACTTGCCCGCTGATGATCTGCCCGTCTATCGCTGTGACTGCAGGTTGAAGAGCTGACAGAAAGAAGAGGACAGAAACAAGTTCGGTTCTTTCTGTCTTGAAGACGGTTTTCAGTGGCAAGACGTTGAAACGGTGTAGGCCTGATAATGACGGAGGATTCCAGCTGACAGGCAGGAACAGCGTCGGAGTGTCTGACCAGGGGAAAAGCGTTCTTCTTCGCGGCGACTACAAGTTGAAGAGCTGACAGAAAGAAGGGGGCAGAAAAAAATCTGGTTCTTTCTGCCCCTTTCTTTCTGTCGCCAATACGGCGTTCAGTGGCAAGACGGCGCAACCCTAAAGGCGCCTCATTTGGCTGGAGGGGCCGGACTGTTGCGAATGTAGGCAACGGTAGGTTCACACAATGATTTCAGCAGCGAGACGACTTCTCGGGCCACGCGAAGGTTCTGGTTGAACAGAGCGTGCTTCTGCTCGGCGGCGATAGCCGTCACCTCAAGCCCCGCGCGTTTTGCCGCGATACGAATTCTGGCCAGCTCGAACCAATGACTGACAATGATGAGTCTCTTGTCGGACTTGTCATTGATTTGCGAGGCCGCAATGTGAATCGCAGATTCGATATTTCCGCTCTCAGAGTTCAAATCGATCTTTTCCTCTGGCACTTTGGATTCCAAAGCGAGAGCCTTCATGGCCTGAGTTTCAGAGGCGCCAGCCAGCAGCAGTCGATCTCCAGATTTTTCGGTGATCAGACGGCAGCCTGTGGTGACTCGGTCAATCAATTCCTCAGAGAGATTTCCGTTTGCAGGCAGTTGGCCACCGATAACCAAAACTGTCGGCACGGATTCAGCCGGTTTCACATCGGACAGACCTCCGGATTGTACCGTCACGACTGCAAAGCACAGAATCGTCAGGATCGTGCTGACGAAGATCGCAATCCAGGACGAGTGACCTCGAGTTGTATCAGAGTTGCCCGCCAGAATTCCAACAGCCGCTACGGCAAACAGCATCAGTATTCCGAGCGGCTGAATCATTGCCATCGTTCGATCAGGCTCAGGGACGATGCGGGAGATCTGCCAGAGTTCTCGCCCGCAGAAACCAGTGAAGACCGCGACGAATACGAAAGTGGCGAATTGGACAGGTCCGGGCAAAGCTGGCCGCATCCCGAACATCAGTAGAGATGTCGATGCCATTGCCAGCACCGTGATCCCCATTGGCTGAGACAGTGGTCGGAGATTGGTCAGCCAGTTTTCCGCGGCACTTGTCGAATGGACGAAGACCTCCATCAGATTGAGGCCGAGAAGAATTGCCAGTCCAAATCCGGCTCCGCGCGAAACGGCCAGCCAGCCGGGAGCCGGCAGGTTTGCAAATCGTTTCAGAGCTGGAACATCCGTCTTCACTTCGTTCATCCTTGGGTTTTGGTTCGCCGATAGCGGTCATCCTACAGCAAATCACGCTCGTTGACAGACTCAGGATCGGCTATTCTTTGGCGCTCGTGGCGACGGTAAAAGTGTCGTCAGACGGGCAGAATTCTCCAACGGAAACCGGCTGGACCTCGTAAAACACGTAGGAAAGGCCTCGAAATGCTTAGAATGTCCGAGTCGGACGCAGAAGACCTGTCACTCGACGCAGCGGATTCGCCCGAAAATGGCGAAGCTCCGTCCGCGAGCGAAGTGCGCTTGGTCCATGCGGCTCGAAACGGGGATCATGACGCATTTGGAGAGCTTGTTTTGCGGTACGAACGCCGCGTGCTCAAGGTTGTGCGACGATTCGTTCTGGACCTTGAGCAGGCGACGGATTTAGTCCAGGAGTCGTTTCTTCGGGCCTTCGAGCGAATCGAACAGTTCGATCCTGCTCGACGATTTGGTCCCTGGTTGTTCCGGCTGGCGGTGAACCTGACGTACGATCATCTGCGAAAGGTGCGTCGTCGAGGTCGATGGGCGTTGTTTTCGGATGTGGGCCAGGATCGTCCACTAGATCCGTCCATGGCTGATCCTCGCGCTGAGCTGGATCTGTCTCAGGAAGTGCAGATGGTGCTGGCTGAGATTCCTGAGGCCTATCGCACGGTTTTGATTTTGCGAGATCTGGAAGGTTTTTGCACGTCAGAAGTGGCCGCGATTACGGATCGCAGTGAAGCCACAATTCGCTGGCGACTGGCAGAAGCTCGCAAGATGTTTAAGGAATCGTGGGAACGTCGAGAACGACGTACGAGCCGGGAACAAGCTGCATCGGATGAGTAATTGAAATTCTGTTCTGAGTGTTGATCG
>JBILXT010000536.1:0-4428 GCA_044378235.1 Planctomycetaceae bacterium | reverse complement strand
GCACTAGGCATTTCGGTACGAATGAATCCGATGCCCGGTCACCGCCCGCCAAATGCCGATCAAAAAAGCTACGTTTGCGACGAGAAAACTATAGGCCGCTCCAGTCCCCGGAATTCTCAGGCGTCGCCGCGCTGAGAGCCAGCCGATGGCCGCCAGGGAAAACAATCCGCCAAACGGAGCGAACAGCAGAGTCGACATCAACGACGGAGCCAGAATCAGCTGAGTTAACGAGCTCACAGTTGCGGTGGCCAGAAAGAGGGGCGACAGCCAACGCAAAAGTTTGTGCGACCAAAGAGCAAACGCGTAGCCCGGATGACGCAGCGGGTTCAGAAGATGACTGCGAGTCCACGTGCCCTGCCAGTTCCGGAGCGTCATCCGAATGCGGCGCCGCAGGGTGATCGAACTGTCTTCCTCAGAATCAAAGCGAGCGATCGCAAGAGGTTCATGAACGACCAAATGCCCTTGTGTCACAACATCCAGCGGCACGATGCAGTCTTCTCCGATCGCCGGATCCATCGCCACGAAAAGGCTTCTGCGAATCGCAAAGCACGCCCCGGCAACAACAGCCAGAATCCCCAGCTGTGACTCCAGAAGCCTCAACTTCAATTCATAGGTCCAGTAAAAGCCCTGGCTGGCCTGCAGGGCATCCGACGTGGGCGCTTCGTAAAGAGCACGCCCGTCGACAGCTCCGACCTGAGGATTTCGAAATCGCTGAGCAACCTGTTTGCACCAATCGGCATCGAACAGAATATCAGCATCTGTAAATGCAATCAGGTCTGAATCGATCGTGCGAATGGCGGCGTTTTGCGTCCCCGTTTTTCCAAGACCCGGACTTTCAAACAGGCGAACTCCGCGATCGGAAAACGAACGAACAATATCGTTGGTGGAGTCCGTGGAACCGTCTGAAGCGATCAGCACACGCAACTTGCCGGCTGGGTAGTCGCACTGCAGGATATTTTCAATACGCCTGCGAATTACAGCCTCTTCGTTGTGCGCGGTGAGCAGCACTGTCATTGAGGGCCAGCAATCGTTCTCAATATGTTCGCAGTTGCCACAGTCTTCCGAGTTCCTTCGACTCAGCAACACCAACAGCTGCATGCATCGGCTGTAACCGTCATAGATCCAGTAAAGAATCAACGTCGCCAGAATGGTGAGAAGCCACAACACAGGTGCAGTCCTTTGCACGATTTGAGCTTGCCCGAAGATCTACATTCCCTCAGTGTAACTTCACTGTCAAATTGCTCATAGATCGCCTGTTCAGGCGGTATCCTGAGATCTTTGGCGAACTTCACAACCCGAAGCATCAGCGAGGGATGAAAATTCTTGTGCCGAATCCCTCAATGACGTTTCGGGTTGAGATTTTGAGTCGCGAAAACTTCCGGAAGTTTACTTAAGGCTGTACCCACTGCTTCTCACCATTTGTCCACCGGGCCATTTGGCACCGGGATTTCGACGTCGGTGAGCACTCCGGTGCGGTTTCCATCGATCGGACCGGCTTCGCGAATTTCGGCAATCGCCGTGTCCATTTCTGCGCGAGTTCGGACCTGCTGGAAGTCGCCTCGCAGGCGTTTCAGAATTCTCATCCCCTTCAGGTACCAGTGCGCCATCTTGCGAAACAGCACGATCGCCCGTTCACTGCCGTGGCGTTCTTCAAGGCAGGTAAATTGCTGCAGCATCAGCGTGAGTCGCTCGTCGAATGTTCCGGCCGGAGAATAGCTGCCGGTTTGTTCCCATTCGCTGAGCTGCCGAAAGATCCAGGGATTCGCCAGGGCCGCTCGGCCGATCGATACGCCGTGACAACCGGTCTCGCGAATCATCTTTGCCGCATCAGCCACGTTGCGGACGTCTCCGTTGCCGATGATCGGGATCTTCTGAACGGCCTCGACGACGGCTCGAATGCCCGGAAGTGAGACGGTCCCGCTGAAACCTTGTTCGCGAGTTCTCCCGTGGATTGCTACGGCGGCGACTCCGACCTGTTCGAATTCGCGAGCAAACAACGGGGCCGTCAGGCTGGAGGCGTCCCAGCCAAGTCGCATTTTCACACTCACGGGAATCTTCACGGCTTCAACAACCGTCTGCACCAGCTTCATTGTGCCGTCGGTGTTGCACATCATCCCGGCCCCAGCTCCGGCACCGGCGATGCGATTGACGGGACAGCCCATATTGATATCGATCGTGTCGACACCCAGTTCGACCAGCAACTGAGCTGCATCCGCCATCACTTGCGGCTCACTGCCAAAAATCTGAACGGCGAAAGGACGATCCTCCGGATGAGTCTCGACCATCTGCATCGTGCGTTCGTTACGACTGACCAGCGCGCGAGCATTCACGAGATCGGTGGTAGCAAGTCCGATGCCTCCGATGCGGCGGACGATGCGCCGGAATGGCAGAGTTGTAAAGCCGGCGAGAGGCGAAAGCAGGTAGCGGCTGCTTAATGCCAGCGAGCCATAACACAACGGTGCTCCAAACGTTGGCCGCTCAATTTCTGTTTGTGACGCGGCGGCACCTGCTGTTGCGGGCTGAGCATTTCGAAAGACATCAGGAATCGCGCTACGAATGAGAAGAACTCCGTGGGGATCTAAATCTGGCGACTGGTTGTTGACGTCCGGAAGGTTCTCCGGCTTCATTGCCGGTATTATTCACGGCAGACGTGTCGTAGTCGAGCCCTGGCGAGTTATTCTGTCGCGTGAGTAGTGTCTGTCACTCTATTCGCAGTCGGCCTGCGAAGGTGCATCGTCAACATTTCATGACATCCGGCAGACGTCAGTCCGCAATTCCGAAGCGGATGATGCAGTAAAGTGCTTTGAAGCCGTCACGCCAGCCGATCTTCTTGCCTTCTGCGTACGTTCGCCCGGCATAGCTGACCGATGTTTCAAAGACGCGCAGACGTCGGCGAGCAACTCGGGCGGTAATCTCCGGCTCGAACCCAAATCGTTTCTGCACGAGCTTTGGGGTAATCTCATCGATCACGGAACGTCGGAACACCTTGTAACAGGTTTCCATGTCGCTGAGGTTCAAATTCGTGAAGCAGTTTGACAGCGTCGTGAGAAATCGATTGCCCAGATAGTGCCAGAAGTAGAGCACTCGATGTGCCTGGTCACCAAGGAAACGGCTTCCGAAAACCACGTCCGCCTTGTTCTCCACAATCGGCTGCAGCAACCGAGGATACTCGGCCGGATCATACTCCAGGTCCGCATCCTGAATAATGACGATGTCTCCTTCAACGTGCGAAAATCCCGTCTTTAAAGCCGCGCCTTTGCCCTGATTGACGTCATGAAAGAAGATGCGAATCTTGTTGAAGTCGTCCTGACCGCCTTCCGCTTCGAGAGCTTTCAGGACGTCGCGTGTCCGATCTTTACTGCAGTCGTCGATCAGAATCAGCTCTTTACGGATCGGCACCTGGCGAACCTTGTCCACCAGGATCCGCAGAGTCTTCTCTTCGTTATAAACCGGGATCACGACCGAGAGCCGCATGTCGGACGGAATGACGTAAAACCCCAGCTGGCGGCAGGCCGAGTCACCAATCGTTCTGGTCTGTTGCTCATACCATTCAGCAGTCCATGGGCGAAGATTCTGAAGGAGAGGCTGTTCGGGGGCGGTCATGGCGAAGATTTCTCGTTGGCAGCCGTGCTGAGATCTGAAGCAAAGAGTTGATCGAAGGGTCCACGGATATTCTGGCTCAGGATTCGGCTGACGACCGATGTAAGCAGGCCACAATCCGCTGAAATCAGAAACGCGGTCTGAAAAGTCGTTTTCTCGGAACCATACCTTGCCGGACTCGTAGGAATAATCCTTACGTCCTCACCAGCCTGTTGCTCGAAAAGATTCTGGCCGGGATCGCCGGATTTTGCCACGCGATGGCACCAGTACCCAATTTCCCCCGGCTGCAACCAGTGGCGAAGCGACAGGGCGACTCGCCCCATCGTAAATCGACCATTAACGTCATGGCAGGGTCGCAGCCAAAGTTGCTCGTCTTGTGAATGACGGACCAGCATACAGTCCATTCCCATCGGGCCGAAGAATCCCATCTGCCGCGCGGTCGCAGCAATCTCCGCGCAACGAGGTATGGCTCGATGCCACCACCCCTGCAGAGTCGTCGAAACGATGCTGCCACGATAACGCCCTGTGTCGTCAGTCAGCATCTCGCAACCGCCCAGAAACTCGATCGGCTCTTCTGACGAGATCGGAGGCACATGAAACTGCAGGCCACATTCCGCGACTCGGTCAAACCACGGCTCAACATACACCGGCTGAAGTTGGTCGAATCGTTTCTGCAGCCAATTCCGGGTCGTCACAGGAATCTCAACGCCGGTCCCACAAAGTCTGTTTCGCGCGGCCTGACTGAGGTTCGATTTGATCACCCACATTGTGAAGCCCAGGGCAGAGAACTCCTGCAGAGCATCACTGACCTGCGTCATCGATTGGCAA
>JBILXT010000535.1:0-4438 GCA_044378235.1 Planctomycetaceae bacterium | reverse complement strand
CGCGAGTGCTGACATCGCCGACTGCCCCCTACCGAACCAACGGCCTGTGGTGTGTGTCGATGCCCGACCGACAAATGGCAGAGTGTGGCACTGGAGTAAGAATGAGTATTTTCAAGAAGATGTTCGGTAAGAATGATGAACCGAATGACGCCCCACCGTCGATGCCGTGGGATCAACGTCCGTCAGTCTTCGACCACATTAAGGCGCATGTTGTTGATGGCAGAGACGGTTTGACAGAGGGTGGCGAAACACTGCCTGATGAAGAACGCATAGCCGCCGGATCAAGTGTTCGCTGGGCAGCCGGCGCGATGGATGGCGTCATGAGCCATCACGTGGGAGGCGGCGATCACGACGAACAAGTTCGCAAGGCGGTGGCTCTGATTCTTGCTTACTGCCAGAGTCCAGCTGCCACGACAAAGGCTGATCTCTACCAACACGTCGTCGAAGGCAACACATTGCCGGTGATCGATCCAGTTATCGAGGCGTTGGTGGCGACGAATGGCCTCAACCACGAACGTCTCTACGAAGTTGCATATTCCTTCGTCACGGAAGCTCCGGATCGTGAGCCGGTGAAATTCGGCATTGCCATACTCGGTCTGTTTCAGAACCCGGCCAATGCAGACCTGTTTCAAACGATTGGACGGCACGAAGAGTTCACTCTGTTTGCAGCCGTTGCTCTGGCACGAATCAGCGACGATCCCGAGCAGGCACTCTGGATTCTGGCTCAGAATGTAAACGGCTGGGGACGCATTCATATCGTTGAACGACTGTCCGAAACCGAGAACCCGCAGATCAGGAACTGGTTGTTGCGGGACGGGTACAAGAACTGGGTGATGTACGAGTACCTTGCCTATACTTGCGCCACTGCGGGTGGTTTGCTCTCGGCGCTCAGCGAAGGGGCGATTGATCGTGAACTTCTCACGTCAGCGGGTGAGCTACTTTCTGCGCTCATCAACGGAGGGCCTGCACAGGATATCAATGGTTACGACGACGGTGCACTGGCAACGGAATTGTTCCTCGGTCACCTGGAATCAGCAGCTGAGACGCTCGATGACTTCGTTCACGCTCGTGCGGTTAAGGGCTTCCTCAGCAATGAAGACGCAGATTGGGAGGAACGATCGCAACGTGGCTGGACCAGTGAGCGGCGAGCCGCATTGCTCTCAGCCTGCGACCGCATCCTGAATCAACCTGATTGGCCAGAAAAGGCTCGCCTCGGCCTTGGCAGCGAAGATGAAATTGAGTTCCATCGAGCGAATCGGGTCGCTGAGGCGCTGGGCATTGATACCTGGGAGATGCACCAGCGTCGTTTGCATGAGAAGCCTGTGGATTCAGGGCGATGGTTTCAAGTGATGTCACGATGCAGAGACGAGCAGATTGCAGAAATGGTCGCCTTTGCGGAACAGAACATCGATCTGGAGAAAATTGCCACTGGCCCTGCAGATGAAATGGGTCTGGGCCCTGGCTGGGAGCATCATCAGTGCCTCGATTACGTCCTTCAGGAACTTCGCAAGTTTGCCGTGCAGGGTAACAGACTGATTCTGGCAGGTCTCCGAAGTCCGGTTGTTCGCAACCGGAACATGGCCGTGGCTGCGGTAGCAGCGTGGGGGCATGATCGATTGGACAACGCCCTGCGTGACGCTCTTGAAACTGCGGCGAAGATCGAGCCCGTTGATGATGTGCGTGGGCGTATGGAAAAGGTTCTCCGAGGTGACCCACTGCAAGGGTGAAGTCGGGCTCTGGCTGCCTCCCGGAAGCCAATTGGGTTTCAGGCCGTATGATTAATGACGTCAGCCCGTAGTGAATCTGAATTGATATCGTGAACAGTAGATGGGGAGCCCCGGGCAGTGTAAAAGACATGCGGCTTGCACGGGCAGTCGGCAGACGACCGTGAACTAGTGCTCTGTCAAGGCTCAGAAATGGAGTCAGGAACCAATAACCCAATAGCCTGAAGGTTGCTGCGCACTATTGGTTCCTGACCCCTTTTCTGAATTTCGTTCTCTGTATTAAGGAGGAGCAACTTTGACCTGGTTCCGCCAAATGACCGGCGTCGACGAGACATCGCCGCAAGCGGTTCGTGAGATGATCCAGTTGAGAGGCTCTCAACTTGTCTCTGTTGCGAACAACAGCAGTTACCAGTTTGGGCGTCTGGAGATACCTACTCTTGCAGAACTACGGGAACGCATCCGCGATGAGGAGACGTCGACGTCGAGAATTACAGTCCGCGAAGTCGTGGCTGATGTTCAGAACCTGCATGTGGACACCGTGAATACTGGTGCACTTTTCCAGGTAGCTTCACAGTTCAACCTGCTGGAAATGGTTGGGCCGGAACGCACACCGGAAGATGGCATCGGTATTTACGAGTACGATCGAACTCAGGGACCGGCTTGTGCGATCGCCTGCGGAGCTGGGACCATTTATCGCAATTATCTTGTGCCAGTGAATGGACAGATTGGTCAGACGGCGACGAATCAGATCGACTGCCTCGCCGACATCGGGGCGGCACTCGGCAATCAGGACAGTCGTCTGTGGAAAATGGAAAACGGATATGCTCTGCCGTCTCAGTCCGGCTTGGCAGAGATCTCTCAACGCCTGCTGTCTGCAAACGAAAAACAGCTCGATGAACTGCGAAGTCTGCTTCGAATTGGAGTACAATGGGATACGCAGGTGACGCTCAAGAATTCTCGGCACGTCGTCACTCAGGCGTATTGTTCCGCCATGCCGGTGACTTACACCGGGCATTCTACATCTGCGTGGAAGCCATTTGCTAAGTTTGTGCTGGAAGCCGCTTACGAGGCCACGTTGTGCGCAGGAATCCTGAATGCCAGCGCGACCGGAAATCGGACAGTCTTTCTGACATTGCTGGGCGGCGGGGCTTTCGGCAACATGACCGAATGGATCTCAGACTCGATACACCATGCGTTGAGGAATCATCGCCACACGGATCTCGATGTTGCGATTGTCAGTCATGGAACTTCGCGGGAATTCGTCAGGACACTTGCCAGGGAGTACTCAGCATAATGCGAACAGATTTGACGGACATTACCATGGTGATCGACCGCAGTGGCTCGATGTCGTCCATTCGAACCGATGCCGAAGGCGGCATCAACACCTTTATTGGCTCACAGAAATCTGAGCCCGGTCAGGCTCTGCTGACGCTGGTGCAGTTTGACACCGAATATGAGTTCGTCCACACAGGTTTGCCGATCGGCAGTGCACCGCCGTTCCAATTGGTGCCTCGCGGGGCAACGGCACTTCTGGATGCTGTCGGCCGAGCGATCAACGAAACGGGAGCGAGGCTGGCGGCAATGGATGAAGCTCAGCGGCCCGGCCTCGTTGTGTTCGTGATCGTGACCGACGGAGCTGAGAACTCCAGCAAAGAATTCACTCGCGACAAGATCCGCCAGATGATTGAACATCAGCAGTCCGTTTACAGCTGGCAATTCACGTTCCTTGCCGCGAATCAAGATGCGTTCGCGGAGGGCGGAACGCTCGGGATTGCTCGATCCGGAATCGCCAATTTCGCGATGGGCAATGTGGGTGAAGCCTATGCGGCAACCGCGAGGAAAATGTCCCGCATGCGAAAGGCAGTGAGTGATGGCGAAGCGGTGGATAACAACTTTACCGAAGACGAACGCAAGGAAATGCTATAGCCCAGGGCTCGGCATTCACGACTTCAAAGCCGAGTACAAACAATGAGATCCATCCCTGTGTTCTTCAGACCCAAGATGTCGGTTGATTCACGCGGATACTCCCCGTCTGCCTCCAAGCCGGCACATGTCGTTGCGGACTGGCTGGCCTCTGGGTTGCCAATTGACCTGAGAACTTTTGACGCAGCCACAGTGAGTGACCTGAGTCATGTCCATTCGCGTGAATATGTGAAAGGCGTGTTGTCAGGGGAAATCGCGAACGGTCACGGAAAATTCCTTGCCGTCATTGACTCGATCTTCCTGACGCCCCGTTGCATCACCGCTGCTGAATCACGTGCAAACTTCTTCTGCAGCCTGCGAACAACTGGGTACCCAAGGCGAGCCAGCACATGCTGCGGCCGAGAGAAAGCCAGGATGTCGTACCACACGGAATCATCGCTTTGATCCCACTCGATCATGAATCGCTCTTCGCCACATTCGACGTGACCAGGAAGCGTCCCATAGACAAACCCAAAGCGATGGAGATCACTCGTCACTGTATTGATCACGGAGACAATTCGGCAGGCATTCAGGCACCACACGCCAAACACATTGGCAAGCACGCCAACGACTTGTCCCTGCTCGAGCGGAATATGGCAGGAACTGGACTCAACCCAGCCAAGTTGAAAATGTCCCCAGCGAGTTAAAATCACTCCGGCTTCATTGAAGACCTTCTCGCCATCGCCCAGCCTGACTCGAGTATGATCAACCACGAAGCCGGCGGGAGGTGTCTTTTCGATGCCACCAACAGC
>JBILXT010000534.1:0-4444 GCA_044378235.1 Planctomycetaceae bacterium | reverse complement strand
TTCCGAAGTCAGTTTCTACACGTGTTTCAGCATTATCCGTCTGCCCGTATTCCAAGGCTCGCTCGTATTTGTTCTATGGCGGCTGAGGTGCTGCCGGTTTCAGAGCCCACTTAGCTCTCAGGCAGAGATTCTCCCCGGAAATTTTCTCGCAGCAGCGGCCAGTCCGCAAGAAGTGATGCATATGGCTCGGTCGTGGCCATTGCCCCCCCAGAATCGTTTTTCCCCATTAAGAACTGCACCAGTGCTGCGAGCTGCTTTTCATCGGATTCTCAATCGGCTTTTTTTTTGAGCACTATCCTTCGCTTGTTGTTCTCTGTGGTATGTGGTCAAAGCTCTTAACAGTTGTTGTGCTTGTTCTGGGTCATCAAGAGTCTGTTCAAATCCACAGCACTCAATAGATACTGAACCCTCTGGAACACTAAGACCCATGTCTGCTGCCATCGCAGACACATCAATGATTTGCATAGGTTTTCCGCAAACATGGCAAACCGCGTCTTTGGGCATCGTTTCATGACACATTTCGTCTCACCTCATCATGCGTCCGTAATGCTGGAAAAGTTTGGAGCGAATGTTGGGCATGAACTCCGGAGATTCTTTCCGGCCATCGTCGACCATGTGAGACATTGTTATCCGGACAGCGCCGTGATTCGGGAACCGGCCGAACTGCCGAGTAGGCTGGAGGGGCTCTTCTTATGATGCGCCGACAACTCTAATGCACAGGTCGGTTATTCCGGTCCGAATGTCACTTTCAACAGTTCGCCAGTATCGGTGGTGAGCCACATTTGATCGTCAGCAATATCAATTCCCCGAAAGTTCCCTTCTGGCTTATGTGAACCAAAACCGGATAGAATCGTTTTCGTTTCGCCATCTGGGCTGACTCGAACTACGGTGCCGTCGAACGTTCCCACGTACAAAAATTCTCCGAATACTCCTTGCCCTTCGGTAATGGAAAGCGCTCCGGGAATCGTGGCGAAGTCAGTGACTTTTCCATCCGTGGACATCCGCAGAAGTTTTCCGCCAATACCATCGGTCACATAAGCATTCTCACCGAACACGGCGTTTGAGGTAATGACCATATCATCTTCCCAGCTTCCGGCTGAGACTTCGCCGCCAAATTTCGTTCCCGTGCTCGTTGAGTCCACTCGCCAGAATGATTTCTCGCCCACGTTTATCGCGTACAGGTAATCACCGAACGCTGTTCCATTACCAAAGCTTGCACCCTTCGCCATCGATTTAGGGCCAGAATGAAACAGTGTCACCCGTCCGTCCGCTGTCACCTTGAAAATCAGGTCGGCTTCTCTACTGTGGTCCGCCGGAGATACCACCAACATGTCACCGCCGAACGAGCTTGTGCTGCCCGCGCGGGTGAAAACAATGCGACCACTCCGATTTGCTTTGAACCCTCTCGCAAACGTCTGAACGGAATTCTTCCCAGTTACTCTCAGAATGCTTCTTTGTGTAACACTGAAAACAAATGGATCTATCCCGAAACCCCCGCCGGATCCAACTGTCACCCCGCGAATATCTCCCAGTCCCGATGCCCACGTCTCAATTTTGAAGTCACTGGAATCACTGGGGTGATCAGAGGGATTCTCTCGCTTTTCAATGCGTTGTTGCATTTCCTTAATCGCGGCATCAATCGCATTGGCCTCTTTCAAATCTTTAGAGGCAGCAGCGCGATCAAGAGCCGTGCCCATTTTCAACAAGAATGATTTCTCGGCTTCTTTCAGGTCATTGAGATACGATTGGTCAGCCTGTTTCAGAGCGTCTTCATAATCTCGGCGTGCTTGAATCGCCAGCTCTGTGGTGGGCTGAACAAAAGGTTTGTCGCCAGGAATTGCTTTAATCGCGGCTTCGATTTCATTAGCGGCAGCAAGATCTTTGGATTCCAAAGCGACGGTAGACGCGCGCTTTAAACACTTGAGGTATTCACTTTTGGCCATCGATTGAGATTCTCGCAGGTCTTCATCTGCCGACCTGATTGAATCTTCGTAAGACCGTCGAGCGTTGACTGCAACCCGTGACTGTGGTTCGTCGCTCCCGATCACCAAGGAGAAGGCGAACACGATTATTGCAAATTGTTTCATTGGGTTACCTCATTTGAAAAGGCCGGAAGTGGTCTGTACGCTCAAACTCGCACGCAGCTTAAGATGCAGGCTGCACACTCACCTTGAAGATAGCAGCAGTTCTCGGGAAGCTTCATGACTCCCGCGAAGCAAAGCGATCAGTGATTCAGTTCTCGATTATCAGTTTCCATAGGAAATCATGTTCGTCGCCTTGCATTGTGGCGTGGCCACTAATCGTGCCATCAATCGATGATAGGTGGCTGGCCCCGTGCCCGTGCTCCGTGCCCGTGCTCCGTGCTCTCCACCGTGCTCTCCAACCGCCCTCAAGGAACACCCAGAATTCAAAATGACGGTTCCTGACACCTTTTCTGCCCTCGATTCCTATTTCAGCAAGTGGTGCGATACATCGCCGACTTCGAAGTATCCTCTAATTGCGTTCATTGCGATTTGGAAATCGGAGAACAATGAGTGCGCCGGATAGAGCTCTCCACAGAACTCCGTCAACTTTTGCGGATCTGAACCGTTGTCAAAAACTCGAACGTCGTAGTCTGACGCTGTCAGCTCTCCGAGGGTAAGGAGATATGCTCTTCCGTCTGATGTTAACTTCAACAGTTGCGGACCGGCCTCCGGTGCAGGATAACGATAAATATCAAGCGAACCGTGCTCGAATTCGAGTTGACTGAGAATCGACTGAATTTCCGCAAAGTCGCTAAACACATCGCTACCAACGCTGCCCGAGCCAGTTGCCCAATAGCACAGGAATCTTAGGGTTGAACCGGCGGGCCCAAATTTCTCATTCGGGGCGTCCATAGGTATGTTTTACCTCCAGGTATATCGTTGACTGTCATTTGACGCATTGCCGCTGCCTCTGCTGCAATTGAATCATGGGGCCAGCCACCTATGCGGGCAATTCGAAACAAAAGACACGCATAAATCGCTAACACGCCGCGTACCGCCAAATCTCAGCCTCTAGCAAACAGGCGTCTTGACGAGCTGATGCTGATCGCGCGGTTGTGGCCGCGAGAGTCGGCGTGGGTCGACATGGACTTCGGTCGGCCAACGCTCGAACGAAACCATTTGCGGAAATTCACTACGCACTCGACCCACAACTCCGCAGAGACTCCCAGTCGTTCCATAATGGGCTCCAGATCGGCCAGCATTGCGCCCGAGCCATCGCCAAGCCTCCTCGTGATCTTTATGCCCCAAATGCTCTCAAAACTGCGTCAGCCTTGCTCCAATGCATCGAACCAACGACACCGAGCCAATTGATAAATGACAGGCCCCGTACTGTGCCGTGCTTCTGTGGCTCAGCAACGGCTACGCCGAACAATATTGAGTGTGCCCATTTGCGTTCCCGATCATCAACTGCAAGAGTTGACCGACTGGGACACTGCAATTTCAAGGGTGATTCTAGAATACCGTCCGTCTCTGCCCGGCCCTGAAGGTACTTTTAGTTCATCCAGCGCGTACATGAAATTCACCTTATTTCCAAGTCGGAACAACTCAAGGTCTCGGAGATCGTGAACCATTATGGGCAATTCCACAGGACCGCCGTCCTGCAGTTGAAGCACCATCGTATTTGGCGTGCCATCAGCATCCATGCCTGCGGAATAGACCTCGATAATTGTTCCGAACAAAGACTCAGTCGTGATGTTGTTTAATCGAATGTTTTCCCACCATTCTTCAGACCCGAAAAGCCCGCGTGATCCTCGCAGCCCCAAGAACGGTTTCTTCCCATTCAAGGTTAGCATTTGCGCCTGCCTGATTTTCTCGGGGTTTCTGGAAAACTCTACATGGAGATCGTAGACGATTTTGCGTGCGTTACCGTCCCTCTGAACTTCGCTACCCATTCCATTTGCCTCGTGACTATTTCACTTTTTCGAAATGAATCAATCCGTCATTGAAGATTTCCAAGGCTTTTCCACTCCCGAGCTGTGTAGTCATCTGCCCTCCTTCGCCCTTGAATTGCGCGTGGTTTTCTACCCAAGGTCCGGTCTCTCTGGACATTGCGGGGAATTGGAGCCACGCTTGAATCACTTGAATCATGGGGCCAGCCACCTATGCAGGCAAATCGAAACAAAAGACACGCATGAATCGCTAACACGCCGCGTTCCGCCAAACCTCAGCCGCCGGCAAACAGGCGTCTTGACGAGCTGATGCTGATCGCGCGGTTGTGGCCGCGAGAGTCGGCGTGGGTCGACATGGACTTCGGTCGGCCAACGCTCGAACGAAACCATTTGCGGAAATTCACTACGCACTCAACCCACAACTCTGCAGAGACTCCCAGTCGTTCCATAATGGGCTCCAGATCGGCCGGCATTGAGCCTCGCTTGTCGGTTCGCACTTGTCGTGCGGTCCAGTCCAACAAAGCCAGGTAC
>JBILXT010000533.1:0-4446 GCA_044378235.1 Planctomycetaceae bacterium | reverse complement strand
CAATCACCGCGGCGACAAACGCTTTGAGTCCCAGCAACACCCAGATCGTATGAGCCGTCTGGTTCATACCGGGATACTTCATCACATAGAGAAACCCGGCGGCGGCGGCCAGAGTCGACCCAACCACAAACGTAAACGAGACAACTCGATCGACGGGAATCCCCATCAGAGCGGCCGTGTCGGTATTGTAGGAAACAGCTCGCATCGCCACGCCAAGTTTGGTGTGGAAGACCAGATACTGCATCACCAGCATCAAAGACGTGGCTGTCGAAAAGATCACCACATCGACCAGGCCAATGACAAGGCGTCGAGATGACTCGCCCTCGCCGAATGTGAATGAAGCGAGTTCCCAGGCGGGCAGCAGCGGTGGCATCTTTTGCGGACTGGCGCCAAAGACAAAATTGAGCTGACCGATATTCTGCAGCAACAGGGACACACCAATCGCCGTGATCAAAACGTTCAGGCGAGGAGCCCTGCGCAGAGGTCGATACGCCAGTCGTTCGATCACAAAGCCCACAGTTCCGCAAAACGCCATCGCGGCGATCAACACAAGGATCGCCACCCAAAACGGCGGAGCAGTGGCCGGGTTATGAGGATTCAAACCCAGCATCGGCAACAGGCGCACAGCCAGTGTGTAACTGGTCCATGCGCCAAGCACCACGATATCGCTATGAGCGAAGTTGATGAACTTCAGGATCCCGTAGACCATTGTGTAGCCCAACGCGATCAGCGCATACAAACTGCCAATGGCAATCGCGGTGATCAGCGTTTGAGCAAAGTCTGACATGAATCCGTTTCTGTGAGTCTACGGAGTTACTCAGGTTGAATCGTGGCGACGTAGCTGGGCTTGCCGTCTTTCATTTCCAGAATGACGGCAGGTTTGACAGCGTTACGTTCTGCGTCAATGGAAATCTTGCCGGTCACGCCTTCAAACTCTTTCGTCTTCGCCAGTTCTGCCGCCAATGCCGCGCCGTCCAGTGACTCGGCCTTCTTCATGGCCTCGAACAGAATCATGGCCGAGTCATGTCCCAGTGCGGCAAGAGCATCCGGAGTTTGTTCATGCTTTGCGACGTACTTCTTGATGAATTCCTGAACCTTCGGGCTGGGGTCTTCATGCGAATAATGATTGGAGTAGAAACAGCCATTGATCGCTTCCCCTGCAATCTCACCCAGCTTGGCGGAGTCCCAGCCATCGCCGCCAAGAAACACCTGCTTCATGCCCAGCTTGCGAGCCTGCAACACTATGTTACCCACGTCGGTGTAGTAGCCCGGAATGAAAATCACATCCGGCTCAGCGCCACGGATTGATGTCAACTGTGCCGAAAAGTCCTGATCACCTGCCTGATAGGTTTGCTTGCTGACAACAGCTCCACCCATCGCGACGAAGGCTTTCTCGAACTCTTCTTCCAGGCCTACTGAATAAGGGGAAGCCTGGTCTGTCAAAATCGCAGCCTTGGAGGCTTTCAGCCCTTCGTGTTCGCGAGCAAACTTGGCACACACTTTTCCCTGGAAGGGATCGATAAAGCAAACTCGAAAAATCATATCACCGATTTTGGTGACTTTCGGGTTGGTTGAAGACGGACTGATCATCGGGACTCCGCCATCCTGACAGATCGGAGCCGCCGCCAGTGAAAGTCCGGAAGCCACTTCGCCGATGACAGCCACCACACCGTCATTCGTGACCAGTCGAGTCACCGTGGTACCGGCTTCGCGTGCATCTCCCTTGTCGTCGTAGGTGATCAGTTTGACCTTGCGGCCCTTGATGCCTCCTGCGGCATTCAGTTCCTCAACGGCCATTCTGATTCCGTTGTCGGTCGAAATCCCGAACGTCGCTTCTGAGCCAGTCATGGACCCATAATGCCCAATCAGGATCTCATCAGTATCGCCGCCGCCACCGCTGCCGCCGTTCTGGCAACCAGAAATCGTCAAAGAGAGGCATGCTATCAGCATCGCAGCAATGCTGGTGCGCTGCAGAAACTCGCGCTTCGGAGAAATCATATGAGTCGTCTCAAAGTGTTGTTTACGACGCAGGAAACACGTGGGATCCGGAGTTTATCGCCACCGGGTGGGCTTGTCACCTCGTTCGCCACCTGTTCCCGCTCAGATGAAAACGTCGGCACTCGCGTCGTTAAAACAGACGATCGATGAGACGCTTCCATTCGGCGATCAGTAGCGGCGTTTCCTCCGTCAATTCGACTCGTTGTCGGACCTTGGACGCATTCGTTTCCTGAATGATCTGGATGGGATTATTCTGCTGTTTTGCCGCTCGTCGCTGTTCTTTCAGAAGCTCTCGCAGTCGCATGGCGTGCTCTTCTTCCAATCGCTGAAGCACCTGATCAAATTCTGCCCTAGCACGATCGGGAGTCCCTACCTTTTCATAGTGCGAAATGATCGAGGCGATTGCGTCCTTCTTTTCCTGGTCAAGCCGAATCTTGCCAACCGTCGGCCAACCCATCCGAAGCTGCAACCAGGCAATATTCACCTTTGGTACAGGACTATCAGATTCCGCCATACCATGTGGCTGGATCTCAGAATCGGCGGGACGATGGGAGTCGTGTGGCATCGAAATTTCGTTTGATTGATTTAGTGGCTCGAAGAAGAAACGAGAGACGCAGCGAAATGTGTGAGCCACCCGGACGAGCGAGGAATCGCACAGAGTAACCACCTTTGCGGTTCGACGACCTGCGAAATAGAGAAAAGTTTGGTGTTGTCTTTCTTCTGGTTTCCAATCGTCGCTTCCATACACGTGAGCGGCGTGTTGACTGCGTCGCACCCTGCGGGCTCTTGTTTACCGCCCAGCCGGAGGCGCCGGCTTTTTTGCTGGCCGCTGCCTCCGGCTGGGCGGTAAACGATGAAATCAGTACCATGCCCGATGGATAGCAAGCGATGTTTGCAGCTCATAGTCGGGCCTCCTGCAGCCATTGAGGAATCGTGATGACTTCATTATGGACTTCACAGCGGTGTACTCATCGCACTGCCTCTGTCATCACGGTACTCATGCTTCTGATGACGGCGAGCCCGACACAGGCGGACGAAACTTCGCATCGAGTGACCCAGGGACTTCACGCTCTGTACTCTTTTGACCTGGCTGAAAATGGATTGATTCCAGACAGGTCTGGCGCAAGGGAGCCTCTGAATCTTCGGATCGATAAACCGCAGAACGTGCAGTTTCGTTCCGGGAGGATGCAGATCACGACTCCGATCACGATTGCAGCGGACGGACCGGCGACAAAGTTGATCGATGCAATTCGCGAGACAGGAGAACTCTCAATTGAAGTCTGGCTGACTCCGTCCGACTTAAAGCAGAGCGGGCCCGCTCGTATCGTCAGCCTTTCCATCGATCCCTCGCAACGCAATTTTACACTTGGCCAGGACAAAGGCAGGCTGGACGTTCGATTGCGAACATCATCGACCGACAACAATGGCCAGCCATCAACTTCGGGGCCAGAGAACTCACTCGCGACGAAGTTGACCCATGTCGTTTTTACTCGAGCATCTGGAGGTGAAGTCGGGCTGTATCAGGACGGCAAGAGAATCGTCAGCGGCAAGGTTGCGGGAGATTTTGTCAACTGGAGCAACGATTTCCGTCTGTCCATCGCGAATGAAGTTACCGGTGATCGGCCATGGTTAGGAGATCTCCATCTCGTTGCGATTTACAGTCGTGCATTAAGCGATGCGGACGTGACACAAAACTACTCCGCAGGCGTTCCGATAGGGATAGACTTCGCCAAACTTCTGCCGCCTGCGCATGAGGGACCGGTCGACTTCGTTCGCGACATTCAGCCAATTTTTCGACAACACTGTTACGACTGCCACTCGGCTGATCACGAAGACGGCGGCGTGAATCTTGGCATTCGTGATCGCGCACTTCAGGGCGGCCATGATGGCCCGATCTTCGAAGTCGGGAGCAGTGTGAATAGTCGATTGATTCATCTGGTGGCCGCTGTAGATTCAAAGTCGATCATGCCGCCAGAGACCGGCGGCTTAAGCAAACAGGAGATCGGTCTGTTGCGAGCCTGGATTGATCAGGGAGCTCAGTGGCCAGACGGAACAGATGTGGCTGATCCACGCGAAGAGAAAGCGAGAACTCACTGGGCGTTTAAACGTCTGCAGGAAGTGGCCGTGCCTGTTGTGAAGAAGGCGACATGGCCACGGAATGCCGCGACAAGTGAGCCGCAAGGTGCTAGCCGCGGGTGTCAGACTCCGATCGACAATTTTATCCTCGCCAAACTGGAAGAAGCGAAACTCGCACCTCAACAACCAGCGGCTCCCCGAGAACTGATTCGCCGAATCAACTTCAACCTCATCGGCCTGCCGCCGACTCCGGAAGAAGTCGATGCTTTCTGTCTTGCGGCCGAGAAAGACCGAACGGCTGCGATCACTGAACTAGTCGATCGGCTGCTTGCGAGTCCTCATTATGGCGAACGCTGGGGACGGCATTGGCTG
>JBILXT010000155.1:0-15749 GCA_044378235.1 Planctomycetaceae bacterium | reverse complement strand
CGGGATGGTTGTGTTCGGTCGAACGGCGGCGGTCGAATATCCGCCGCGCGAAACATTCCCGTTCGAGAAATACATCAACTCACAAGTCAGCCAGGACGCCACCAATCTGGAACAGTCGCTCGCCTTGAGCGCGGCGATGTTGCCCGAGGAGCATCTGGGACGAATCGTCCTGGTCAGCGATGGCACGGAAACCGTCGGTCAGTTGAAGGACATCGTCGATGACTTGCAGGCCCGAGATGTCCAGGTTGACGTTGTCCCGATTGAGTACGACTACACTCACGAAGTCCTGCTGGAACGGCTCGACCTGCCTCGGTTTGTCAAGCTGGGAGAAACCTACGAAGCGTCGGTTGTGCTGACGTCGCTGGCCAAGGGCAAGGGAACTCTGGTACTGATGGAGGGCGAGAATACGATTGCCCGCCAGGAAGTCGAATTCGAAGCTGGCAAAAGTCGTTACTCAATTCCCATCAAAGTCGATCAGCCGGGCTATTACGAGTACGCCGCGCGAATTGAAGTAACGCCCGACCAGGATAGTCGCAGTGAGAATAATTCCGTTCGCAACTATTTGTATCTGGATGGTCCCGGTCGAGTTCTGCTGGTGATGGATCCTCAGAGCAATCCGGCCGAATGGAAGGCGATGGAAACGGCTTTGCGACAGGGCGAACGCCAGGTCGATGTGTTGAGTGCTCTGGAGTTTCCGCTGGATCCGCTGTCATTGATGCCTTACGACGCCGTAATTTTCGCGGACGTCGCTGCGGACTCGATGCTGTCGAATCAGATGCAGGCCATGCACGATGCGATTCGCAATCTGGGCATCGGATTTATGATGGTCGGCGGGCCTAACAGCTTTGGCCCTGGCGGTTGGCAGGGATCAGTGATCGCGGATGCATTGCCGATCTCCATGGAAATCAGCAACAAGAAGATTCTGCCAAAGGGGGCACTGGCGATCATTCTGCACACCTGTGAGTTTCCTCAGGGGAACAGCTGGGCCAAGCGTATCACCAAAAAGGCGATTCAGGTTCTGAACTCGGAAGATCTTGTCGGTGCGATGGCTCAGACGATGAACGGGGACGAGTGGATCTTTGAACTCACGCCGGCGTCGAAGTATGCCGAGCTGGTACCGCTGATTAATAATGCCTCAATCGGCGATATGGGTACGTTCGCGACGACGATGGAGATGGGACTCAAGGCCCTGAAGGATTCGGATGCCTCCAGTCGCCACATGATCATCATCTCCGACGGCGACGCATCGCCGCCACCACCACCATTGGTGAAAGCATTCCAGGATGCGCAGGTTTCGGTGTCGACGGTGGCCGTGTTTCCGCACAACGGAGACGTAACGATTCTGGAAGAGATCGCCAAAGCGACGAACGGGCGTTTTTATTATCCCAACGATCCCAATCAGTTGCCGTCGATCTTTATCAAGGAAGCAAAGACCCTGCGACGCAGCCAGTTGCAGATTCGAGATTTCGTGCCCGTCTTGACGAACGTCGATCCGATGCTCAAGGAGATCTCCGATTCGCCGCAGTTGCATGGCTACGTACTCACGACACCTCGCGATGATCCCCGAGCGACGGTCGTGTTGGCGGCACCTCCGACCGAGAGTGAACTCAAGGCCGGCGAAACTGAGACCGATCCGATTCTGGCCGTCTGGCGTTATGGTCTTGGTGTGACCGCTGCGTTTACTTCGGATCTGACCGAACGCTGGGGCAAAGACTGGGTGGGCTGGGATCAGTATCAGAAGCTGGTCAACCAAATGGTGACTCGCATTGGCCGCGCGCGGCGCGAACAGTACTTGCGAGTCTACACCTACGTCAACGGGAACGAAGGCGTCGTGGTTGTTGAAGACTTTCATCCAGAAGAAACACTGCTGGATGTGACCGTGTCAGTCACCGGGCCGAATGGTTTTGAGCAGTCACAGCAGGTCCGTCAAATTGCTCCTCGACGATATCAAACCAGCATGCCGCTCAAGGGCGAGGGACGTTATCAGGTCATGCTGGGAGCAACCGACGGAACACGTAACGAAACAGCTTATGCAGGCTTTATCGTATCGTATTCCCCCGAGTACCTACGATTCCGCGCCAATCCGATCGTGCTGCGAGATATCGCCGAGAAGACAGGCGGTTCCGAATTGGAGACGGAGCAATCTTTCGAGGATCTGGCGAAAACGATTTATGGAAATCGCAAACCCAAACGCAGCAGTCGTCCGATCTTTGACTGGTTCCTGATGGGGCTTGCCTGTTTGCTGCCACTGGATGTGGCGGTTCGTCGAGTTCAGATGGATCTAGGTTGGCTTCGTCGACTGTTCCGCAAGGAAAAACGCGAATCCACAGCCACCATCGGCGCATTGTTGCAGCGAACTGGCGAGGTTCGCACATCGTTGAACAATCAACGCGACTCCGAAGCCGCACGGCCGCGGCCAGAATCCACGATCAGCCGCCCGATGCCAACTCGTCAGGCTCCTACGTCGTCGACTGGGTCGTCCAGTGGATCATCAGGAACCACCGGAACAAGTGCGGCGAAGACCGATGCACCTCCAGCCGGTGATGACGCCGGCACAACATCGCGGCTGCTGGCCATGAAGAAACGCCGCGAACAGGGCGGCGATCAAAAGTAAGACAACACTTTCGCAACGCCCTGCGTTCCTCTTATTCTCATTACTCATCAATAATCCCTATTTTCAATAGTCGAGTCCAACAATGTCCGAACAACTGAGTCCCGCTGAACTTCAGGCTGAAGCCGATCAGTTTCGAAACGAGTTTCAGGCAATCCGTGAAGCTGTCGGCAAAGTCATCGTGGGGCAGCAACGTGTCGTCGAAGCGACGCTGACGGCTTTGCTATGTGGCGGCAACGTATTGCTGGAAGGCGTGCCCGGACTTGGCAAAACCGAGCTGGTGAAAGCTCTTTCGCAGGTTCTGAAACTGGATTTCAAACGTATCCAGTTTACTCCGGACCTGATGCCGGCCGACGTTATCGGCACGAACATTATGACGACGGACGATTCCGGCAAGTATCGTTTTGAATTCCGGCAGGGCCCGATCTTTACTCAGCTTCTGCTTGCGGATGAAATCAACCGAGCAACTCCCAAGACGCAGTCAGCGCTCCTGGAAACGATGCAGGAAGGAACCGTGACCACCGGCGGCAACACCTATCGCCTGGATCCTCCGTTCTTCGTGCTCGCGACGCAGAATCCAATTGAGCAGGAAGGAACCTTCCCGCTGCCGGAAGCTCAGCTCGACCGCTTTATGTTCAAGGTCGTTGTCCCATTCCTGAACCGTGCTGAGCTGAACGAAGTGGTGACTCGTACGATTCTGAAGAAGAAAATCGAAGTCGACAAAGTCATCGACGGGCCGCGAATCCTGCATCTGCGAACGGTCCTTGATCGAGTCGTCGTGAGTGACCCAATGCGTGATTACGCATGTCGACTGGTACTGGCCACGCATCCGGATTCGGAGTTTGCACCAGATCGAGTCAAGAAGTATCTTCGCTGGGGCGCGAGTCCTCGTGCGGCACAGGCTCTGATTCGAGCCGGTCGAGTTCGTGCATTAAGCCAGGGGCGAGCACATGTGTCGTTTGACGATATTCGCTCGTTCGCACACGAAGTGTTGCAACATCGAGTGCTGCTCAACTACGACGGTCAGGCGGAGAATATCGAAGTCAAAGGACTGATCGATGAATGCGTGAATCGCCTTGCGACGGAAGGCTGATTTAAAGCGTCTGATGGAAAACACGGCTGTTACTTTGCAAAGACCTCATCCACCGACGCTTCGATAACGCGGCAGAGGCCTTCCAGGTCCAGATCGTCTTCGTCCTCGCCGAAGGGTTCTTCGGTATGTTCGGCGGCGATTTCCATGCCCAGCATGAAGTAGCTGATCATCGCGCTAAGCGGCACTGTCCACCAGTTGAAGTCGTGAACGATCCCCCACGGCAGCGAGAAGAGATACATAAAGACACATTGCCGAGCGAAGGTTCGATAGGATCGAGCCAGGCGAGTATTCCGGATTTTTTCGCAGCCGCCAACAATCTCCATCAGCTTTCGCAGATCTTCGTCCATCACGATCAGCTGAGAGCCGTCAATGATGCGTTCCTTTTTCCATGCGCGAAGGCGTGAATAGAGCATTGAAGCCAAAAACGTCGGCACATGCTTCGGCGGAGTCTGACCATCCTCAATAAGCTCTGAATCTTCCAACGACGCTCCATCGCGGAGATGATCTTTCAATGCCTTTGGGAAGAGTCGCAGGATGCGTTTCGTCTTCGCCAGATCTTTCTCAGGAACGTCGATCAGATCAACATACTTCAGTGACAGATTGCGGATAGTATTGACCAACCCGCCCCACAGCGTTCTGGCCTCCCACCAGCGTGAATATGATGTGTTCGTGCGAAAGACGAGCAGCCATCCCAGCACGAGCGTTAACGCAGCGTGAATGTCGGCTGGAACGTCATCAAAGAAGTCGAGGTTGTCGCGAGATTCGAAAAATGCGGGAATGACCGCGTAGGCCCCAACCAGCAAAGCATACACAGCGACTCGCGAAACCATGCGGTTGCTTCTGAGTCGCCGTCCACTGGTGGGAGTCAAAAGCAACAGCATTCGGTAAACCTGTTCCGATAGTCTGAAGTGATAACGCGAGTCGAGTGCCCGTAAACGTTTTTGGAGTTCGACCGCCGATTCGCAGGGGGCAGGGCATCTTGCGGAGCAAGATGCGTACATTTTAATGCAAATTGCCAAAACGAAAAACCGGGACTGGCAATGAGCCGTCCCGGTTATCGTCATCAAACTCGTTAGACAGAGGCTCAGGCCGATTTGCTGCGACCCTAAGCCCCGAAACTCAGTGAGCTGGTGGCAGGCTGTTCTGGAAGGCTCGATTGCGGAACAGGAAATCGATGATGTTGCCTTCGTGTGGCTGCAGCCAGTTCAGGGCACAGGTTGGAACCGGGCCGATGTTGAGTCGGTCGATGTGGCGAGCGTCCACGAGTTCACTGATCCACTTGTCGTTGTTTGTGATAGCGGTGCCGACCAGTGTGGAGCCGATCTTGCCGAGCATCTGATCCTGTGGACACTGAACAACAGAAACGAACGGGAACATGTATTCCGTGTTCGCCATGCTGTTGTCGCAGTCACTGACATGCAGCACGGTGGGACGCATGTAATCACATCGCTCATGCTTCACCAGACGATCACCGCCGCGATACTTGGCGGTCATTTCGGTGACTGGCCCCTTGATGCCGTCTTCGATCTGATTGTTCATCGCTTCAGCCACGCCCGCTGTCGTGAACGCGGCGATCGCGGCGTTAGGATCAGTCGTCGGCAGCGGAGCAATCGGGCCAAGCTTCTTCGCGATGGCATCGGCGATGGCTTCTGTATGGCGAGAAGCCCAGATGCCAGAGCAGTTGATGCAGCTTCGGCCGCCGTTCATGAGTACGCTCTTCACGAGCACATCGAGGTACTCTTCCCAGCGATCCACACAGTCGTCGCCGATCAGAATCTTGCTGAAGCCCGGACCATGCGCCTGGACTCGCGGATTGCCGTGATACTTGTCGACAGTCGCCTGACCACCAAAGATCATCGCGCGGTTGCAGGTTTCCAGAACCTTATTACCAACGTCGTGTGGACCAGGGTACAAGCAGAAGGCTTCTCGAGGAACACCAGCCGCGGCGAAGGCTTCGTACATTCGGTAAGGAGTCCACGGCTCTGACGAACCAGGCTTCAGAACCAGACCGATCTGCAGAGGAATCGCAGGCAGCCACAGAGTATGAACGCCTGGTGAATTCGAAGGCAGAACAAGCCCCAGCGTATTAGTCGTGGCCTGGAAGCTGACCATCACATTGCGTGACTCCATGCCGTAACCGCGAGACAGAATGTCCAGCGGCAGGCCGCGCGTCAAAGCGTCGAGCATATCACCCATGTGCTTGAGCACGAAGGCATTCTTCGACATGTTGGCTCGGCACATATTCAGTGGCAAGCCGGTTGTCGCGGACTGGATCGAACAGAATTCTTCCGGAGTCTGTGTGCCAGTTCCCATCGGCAGGTTGGCGGTGAGATACAGATCAGCAGCGTGCTCACATTTCTTAATCAGCTCCGCACAGGTGAACTGTTTGAGGATCTCGCGAGCTTTCGCCGATTTGCGGGAGTCCATCTGCACGAGGCCGGCATTGGCCTGATGCATTTTGGCCATGACCTCACCGGTCTCAAAGTGAACAACATCAGCCTTTTCGAGCGACTCGTAAGGCTTACCCCAGCGAATGACAGGAATTTCAAGCATGGAAGGATCAATCAGCGGAATAGCGGAGAATTGGGGAGGCAAAATGTGATGCTGCACATTGTAGAGCCCAATCTCGTCACGTCCAGGATTGCCGGACCGTTGAAACAAGTCTTCCCGGCCCAGTCTCGAAAATGCGCAGGGAGCGGCTTGCCCTCTGAGGACCTGGACTTCTTTCGCTATTCGAAGGTCGTTGAGCGGCTGACAGCAAGAAGAGGACAGAAATAGAGACGCTGCTTTCTGCCCTCTTTTTCTGTCGTCAATACGGCGTTAATTGGTGAGACGGGCAAACACTAAAGGCCTGAACGTGAAGGAGAATTCCGAATGACAGGGAGGAATCGTCAATGGACACATCATGAAAATGGACTGTAAGGAAACAATCCGATCCTCAAAAGCAAGTGAGTGGGGGATTCAGTCGCTTAACGGCGAGCCGCAGGCAACTTTGTCCCGATTCGCAACCGCCTCCGGCTCGCCGGCAAACGAACACACCGAACACGCGAGCAAATCAACGCCACACAACAGTCGAGTCTAAAACTTCATGTGATCTTGCGCGACGGTGAATTGAGCCAAACGCGAAGATGCTGAACAATTCTCCATCCGCACCTAGCCAGAGCTCAGTCCCAGGCCATTCAATGTCAGATGACTATCAAACAGTGGAGACCCGCCGCCCGATTCCCGTCCTCTATCAAGACGAACAACTCGTCGCGGTTGCAAAGCCGTCGGGGATGTTTGTGCATCGCAGCGCGGCGGATCGTTCGGCCACAGAGTTTGTTGTTCAGACAGTTCGAGACCAGTTGAACTGTTTCGTCTATCCCATTCATCGCCTGGATCGTCCGACATCAGGCGTGTTGCTGCTGGCAAAAAGCTCGGAAGCGGCGGCGGTGTACGCAACGATGTTTGCAGAACGCCGAGTGCAGAAGACATACCTCGCTCTCGTTCGTGGATTCGCGAATGACTCCGACCGAATCGATCGGCCGCTGGTCTCAGATAAAGGGCGAGGACGACCAGCGACTGATCCTCATGCGGTCCCTCAGGAAGCGGAGACTTTCTACCGCACCATCGAAAAGTTTGAGGCTGCCTTTTCTTCTGGTCAACATTCAACGACTCGCTGCAGTCTGGTCGAGGCGCAGCCAAAGACAGGCCGATACCATCAGATTCGACGCCACTTTGCCGGGATTTCTCACCCGGTGATCGGAGACGCCGACCATGGCGACTGCAAAGCCAATCGAAGATTTCAGCAGTGCCTCGGTGTTACACGTCTCATGCTTGCAGCAGTTCGTCTGGAATTTGTGCATCCCTTCACCGCAGAACCAATCACCATCGAATCGGCTCCAGACGAATCGTTTGACGACGTAGTCAAGCGTTTGAGAACGCAGCCGGCCTAACGGTGGAGAATCGACAATGTGCTTTGTTATCATCCCCAAAGAGTTCGGGCCGCAGGTTTTACTCAGGAGTGTGCAAAATGTCCCAGTATCATTTCGAAGCTCAGGCGGCGTTACTGGAAAAAGAATTCTATGGAGGCATCGATCGTGAGCTGATCATGGAGGTTCAGGGATGTCTCGAAGAGAAGGGTGACGAATCGTCCGCCACATTCCCCGGGTTGTCGAACCTTAAGATTCTCAGTGAACTTCAGGCGGCGGAGATTACACCTAAGACACTCATGGCATTGTCTCTGTTTCCTTCGATTCACGTCGCATGGGCAGATGGCGAATTGGCGGACAAGGAACGGAATGCGATTCTGAAGGCTGCCGAATCAACCGGCGTAAGCTCCGGATCGCCGGCCTATGGATTACTCGATTCGTGGCTGAACAAGAAACCTACCGACGAACTATTCTCTGCGTGGAAGAATTTCATAACAGCCATTCGTCCGGCTCTTACTGAGAACGCGTTTGAGGAACTGCGGGATGCGGCCAACAGGCGGGCACGCAGCGTGGCAGAGGCCGCCGGAGGAATCCTCGGGATTCACAGAATCTCTGCGGCGGAAGAAAAGGCACTTCAGGAACTGGAAAAGGCATTTACCGAATCGGATAGTTGACGGCGATTCGGTCGATCCCGCATCGGAAACTGCAGGTGTGATCGATTCCATAATGGCCGTCACGGAAGGTCATTTGTGCATATCGCGAAAGATTCGGAAAGAACTGGCGAGTCGAATTCGACCTATCATGACATCGCACATTCGGGAGTCGTGCAGGGCTGTATCGCAGGCCGTTCGGAATTCCGAGACAGCGCATTCGCAGAGGCTTGACGACTCCGCCATTACCGTCGGACGCTCTGAATCGGCGTAAAACACGGCCTTTTCGTCGAATTAAGGCCTCAAAAGCCCAGTTGCTGCAAAATAGAAATACGGGTAAAGTTCTGGGTGATCGGCGACGGATCGCCGTGCCTCAAAGAGGCGTAATTCACGCGGAATTTGCAAGACGAGTGCGCGATGGCAACGGAATGCGTAACAACGGCCAATTCGATTACCGAGGTCCTCCTGGCCGGTGATGCCGTGCTGAATTTTACTCAGCAACCGCTCAATATCATCGCGGGGACAATGTTCGTATCCTCGGACCAGAACGCGGTGTCTCTGGTGAATCGTCCGTGTAGCTTCCGATGGTCAGTCAAGGCTACTCAGGGAATCGGTACACTCATCTCCGACACCACGCTTCGCATTGTCGTTGTTTCGGAAGAAGACTGCTGCGATGCGGACAGGCTCGTGAGAGAACTTGTTGCTCAGCGAATTCCTCATCTGCATTGCACACTGATGAACCCCTGCGATGCCGACGACTACATGGACGAACAAGACGCAGAAGCAGTGTCGGAGCGACTGAGACAGCTGGGATATCTATAACACAGAGTTTTCAGTGTTCAGCGTGTCGCACTGACGAATCCGTAACTGAACACTGAAAACTGAACACTCAAAAGTAGCAGCATGGAGGCTGCGGTAATGAAACTTTTCATGCTCGGTATCGACGGTCTTCCTCGCTGGATGTGGCAACAGTTTGCTGCGTCCGGAGTGATGCCGCACAGCGCGAAGCTGTTGCAGACCGGGACACTGGTACCGATGAAGTCGTCATTGCCAGAAGTCTCTTCCGCCGCGTGGGCGTCCATCGTGACGGGTGAAAACTCAGGCGGCCACAATGTGTTCGGTTTTACAGACTTGATGGATGGCAGTTACACGCTGGGATTCACGTCATCGCGGACGTTTCGAGCAAAACCGTTCTGGGCTCGCGAAGGCGCTGGCCCAAGTCTGATCATGAACGTGCCACAGACATATCCGGCACAACCGCTGGACGGCATGCTGGTTTCCGGATTTGTGGCGTTGGATCTTAAGCGTGCCGTCTATCCTTCGGAACACCTTTCATGGCTGGAAAGCATCAACTATGCGGTTGATGCAGACATGTCTCTGATCGAAAAAGGCAAGCAGAGATTCGTTGATGAACTGCGGCGAGTCATGACGGTGCGTTGTCAGGCCCTGCATCATCACTGGGATCGAGAATCCTGGCAGAACATCATGTTCGTATTTACCGGAACCGATCGGCTCAATCATTACCTTTGGGAAGACTTCGAAGACCCGTCTTCACCCTTTCACCAACCGTTCCTGGACTATTATCACGAAGTCGATCGGCAGATCGGCAGCATCCTTGCACGCCTTGATGACCAAACAACCCTGTGTGCAGTTTCTGATCATGGTTTCGCAAGGCAGCGTTTAAGCGTCAACGTGAACTGCCTGTTGGCAGAAGCGGGTTTGCTTCGATTGCGTGCCTCTGATCGACCGTCCTACATCGACATGTTGCCCGAGACAAAAGCGTTCGCCATGGACCCGGGCCGCATTTACCTGCATCGCCAGGGACGATATCCAGGCGGCGTGGTCACGGCCGACGAATCTGAGGGGTTGCTGCAGGAACTGACTGCTCTATTTCTGAACTCTACCGTCAAAGGCCAGCCTGTCGCTTCAGAAGTGCTGCGAGGAAAAGACGTCTACAGCGGCCCGTTTGCTCATCGTGCCCCGGACCTGATTGTGATGCCGGCGAAAGACGTCGCTTTGTCCGGTCGCATGAATCTGTCGGCTCTCATTGAACCCACTGCAATCAATGGCAAGCACACCTATGAAGAATCTTCATTTTTCGTTCGAGGTCAGAACCTCGGTGAGATCCCTGAAAGCATGAAAGTGGAAAACGTGCTCGACGTCATCATGCCGGCACATCAACAGCAATTGCGAAAGGCCGCATAATCAAGATCATCGTTCCCATGACTCTCGTAACTCCCATGGTCGCCGTAGACCGCATGGGAATCATGGGAGTAATGGGAATCATGTGAATTATGGGACCAAGGAATCCTACGATGACCGAACAATCCTGCCATAACGCCAATCACACTTGCTGGAGCTGTCCGGCGGTGGAGTTTAAGGGGCACGTGGATTTTCGTGCGTGTGGACAGGCAGCGTTTCGCAAAGCGGCTCAGGGACAGTTGGTTGTCGAATGCAAACGACGTCCGGACATCGGCTACTTCGATCCAATGTCGATTACTTATGAGTCCTGTCCAGAGTGGAAGAAAACTGACACTGGTTATCTGCTTCAGGGAATGCGAGTTCTGATCCTCGGTATGGACGGCTATCTCGGCTGGCCACTGGCTCTGAAGCTGGCGAAACTGGGCTGCAGGGTTTACGGCATCGACAACATGCTGCGCCGCAAACTCGTTGCCGAACGAGGTGCCCAGTCGGTCACGCCGATTCAATCGATGCCAGATCGCATTGCCGCTGCGAAGGAACATCTTGGCGTCGAGATCGATTTTCGCGAAATCGACCTGTTGGATCGAAAGGCACTGTTCGCCTACATCGAAGAGGTACAGCCGGAATCCATCGTTCAATTCGCCGAAATCCCCAGCGCACCGTACAGCATGGCCGACGTGGAGAAGGCCGTTAACACCATTCAGAACAATGTCGTGGGAACTTTGGGATTGTTGTTCGGAGTCCGTGATCATGCTCCGGATGCATCAATCATCAAGCTTGGCACGATGGGCGAATATGGCAGCCCTTTGACGGGACGACCATTGTTCGAAGGGTTGTTCCCCGGCGACGCGGTCCTGCAGTATCAGGGACAGGAATGGAGTCTTGGCGGAGAACTGACGCCACGCGATCCCGTCAGTTTTTATCACGTGAGCAAAGTTCAGGGCACATTCAGTGTCTATGAAGCCTGCAAGTACTGGTGGCTGCGCAGTTACGACGTGATGCAGGGAGTGATCTACGGAAACTATTCAGAGGAACTCCAGGCTCATTCCGATTTAAACACTCGCTTCGATATCGACGAATGGTGGGGCACGGTTGTCAATCGCTTTGTCGCTCAGGCGGTGATCGGCATGCCAATGACAATTTATGGCAGCGGTAATCAAATGCGAGGCTACATCACTCTGCGCGATGCCATGCAGTGTATCACTCGCCTCATCGCCGCTCCGCCTGAGCCGGGGCAGTATGACGTGGTTAATCAGGTCACCGATGTCTTCAGCGTCATGCAGATTGCCAAAATGGTTGCGTCAATCGGCCGCGAGTTTGGATTCGAAGTCGAAGTGCAGAGAATTGAGAATCCTCGCGTCGAAGCTGAAGAACATCCTTACGAAGTAATCCACGAGAAACTCAGCGACCGATTCGGATTTGCCTCAGAGTCTGGTTTCGCGGACGAAGTCCGTCACCTGTTCCGAGTGCTCACGCAGCCAGAGAATCGACAGCGGATTATTGAGATGCGAGACACGTTGTTCCCTAAAACCAAGTGGTCCGGGGAACATGGCAAACTGGAAGTTCTGGAGACATGGAAACCGGCGGCGTGAAGGAATTGTTAAGACTTTTGAATAGGTCGTATAAGTCGTATAGGACCTATCCAGCACCTGCAATTTGTGATTACCTGAACACTGTAAACTGAACACTGAAAACTCCCCTCCCATGGAACTTCGCGAAATAGATTTTGAAGAACTTGTCCTGGATTCCGATCGGCCGGTGCTGGTGGATTTCTGGGCCTCGTGGTGTCCACCCTGCAAGATGATGCAGCCGTTGATGGAAAAACTGTCGGTCAAAGTCAGTGACTGGGCTGATGTGTATTCCATCAACATCGATCGCAACCCGTCTCTCGCCAGCCAGTATCAAATCAGCGGCGTGCCGACCTTTGTGGCATTCGCCGGCGGCGAACCAATCGACCGCAAGACCGGTGCGTTGACAGAAAACCAACTGACGGCGTTGCTGAAAAAGGCATTGGAGGCGATGCCGATCGAGGATACGGAAGACGATGAGGCCGAATGTGTCTCTGAGGTCCTCGAAGCATCGTGTGATTCAGGCCCGAACGGGCCGATACATCCGCTGCCGGTGGCGTCAGCCACCGGTTTAAACCAAGTGCAGTGTGAAAGCCCTGAAGGGGCGACACAGGATACAGCAACAATGTGCCGGGCCTTCAGCCCTTCAGACCCTGTCAATATCCAACCGGGGCCTGACGGCCCCGGCAAAGGTTATGTCAGCTCATTCGGGCCTGAAGCACACGGCATCCAACCAACTCGATTAGACAGCCAGGAATTCATCACCATCGTCTCGGGTCTGCCAAGATCCGGAACATCGCTGATGATGCGTATGCTGAATGTTGGCGGAATTCCGGCGCTCTGTGATGAACAGAGAACACCGGACGCTGACAACCCCAACGGCTATTACGAATTCGAAAGCGTTAAGAGCATTCAAAACTATGGTGACTGGATTGATCGAGCCGTCGGCCACTCGGTCAAGATGCTCTACAACCTCCTGGAGCATCTCCCGACGGATCGCGAATATCGAGTCGTCTTCATGCGACGACAGATCGATGAAATCATTCAATCGCAGAGAGCCATGCTGTTACGCAATGGGATCAAGACGGAGATCCCCGATGAAGAAATCAAGGAACTCTTTGAACGAGTTCTGCGGCAGTTCTACTCCTGGTTGCCATCACAGACGCATCTCAAGCTGATCAATGTCAGCTACAACGAGTTGCTATCACGGCCGGCCTCCACGATCGCACAGATTAATCGACATCTGGGATACTGTCTGGACACCGAAGCCATGGCTCAAGTCATTGACCATAGTCTTTACCGCAACCGAGCAGCCTAGTTTGAAAAAATTGATTTCGCGAGCCGGTTGGCGTCAGCACCCGGACCGCACAAAGCACCCGGGGGCTGACGCCACCCGGCTCGCCAGTGTTATTTTCAAACCTCAAACCGAAAACTTTCCCATGACCTTTTTCACCTCCAAAACCATCCTTGTCACTGGCGGCTGTGGAACGGTCGGGCGTGAAATTGTCCGGCAGTTGCTGGCTCATGAGCCGAAAGAAATTCGAGTCGTCGATACGAACGAATCGGAGATCTTCTTTCTTGAACAGGAGTTACAGGAGTATCGTCGCAAGCACCCGGAAAGCGATGTCGCAAGTCTCTGTCAGATTGGTGACATCCGCGATGCCGACAAGCTGCAACTCATGTGCAGCGGCGTTGATATCGTGCTTCACACGGCCGCGTTGAAACACGTGATCTTGTGTGAACGTGCTCCGTTTGATGCTGTGCAGACGAATATCATGGGTGTTAAGAATGTCATTCAGGCGGCTTTGGCGAATGATGTTGAACGCGTGATCTTCACCAGTTCCGATAAAGCTGTGAACCCCACGAACGTAATGGGAACCTCCAAGCTGATGGGCGAGCGGCTCATCACCGCCGCAAACAGCCTGAAAATGGGGCGACGGACGATCTTCAGTTCGACTCGATTCGGCAACGTGCTCGGCTCACGAGGATCCGTCATTCCGATCTTTGCGCGACAGATCGAACAGGGCGGCCCGGTCACTCTGACAGATCGTCGGATGACCCGTTTTATCATGACGCTGGAAGAAAGTTGCCGACTGGTTTTGGCCGCCGCCGAGAAAGCTCGTGGCGGAGAAGTCTTTGTCACCAAGATGCCGGTGATTCGTATCGCGGATCTCGCGCAAGTGATGATTGAGGAACTAGCCCCTCAACAGGGCATTGCTCCTGAGGAAATGGAAGTCACAGAGATTGGATCGAAGCCGGGCGAAAAACTGTATGAAGAACTGATGAGCGATGAGGAAACTCGGCGCACCATCGAGCTGGAAGAAATGTTTGCTGTACTGCCCGCATTTCGCAGCGTCTACGAAGACATCGCCTATGACTATCCCGATCTGATCAATGCCATTGTGACGGATCCTTACGTCAGCACAGAAGACAACGCGATGTCGGTTGCGGAACTGCGAAGCTTCTGCGAACGCCATTCAATTCTGGGTGAATACAGTCGTACGACAATTCCGTTCCGACCTGCTCTTCGAAAGCGTGCTGCGTAGTGAAATGGAAACCTTCAGCATGGCTCTCCGACGCCCTTAGCGCACTGTTGGTGCGCGCGGTGGGAATCGTGCTTGTTTTTGTTTCCACGACGATGCTGGCCAGATTTCTGAGCCCGGCCGAATATGGCACCTACAGCGCGGCGTTGGGGCTAGCGATGCTGTTGGCGACGTTGGCTCCGCTGGGAACAGACAGAATTCTATCGCAAACCCTGGCCTGCGGGATCAAGAGCGATTCATCAAATCCGCTGGGAACGGCAATTGGTGACTCCGCAAAATCTATCGCCGTTGCGTATAGCTGCACGATAATGTCAATCGGCATTCTGTTGATTGTATTGATGGCATTTGTGTCGCTCGGATCATTCGCGGGGGTGTCGTCTGCGTGGATTGCCACGGCTCTGTCTGCCGCGATGATCCTTGTGCCGCTCACATTAAGTTACCTGCGGCAATGGACGGCGATGCCAATTGTCGGAACATCGAGAGCGATGTTAGCCGAGCAGACGCTGTTGCCGGCAGCCGTGATTTTCGTCGTGGTGATCGCTAACGTTTCCGGCTGGAAATTCACGGCGTTGAGCATGGCAGCAGTTTACGCGACGGGATCTGCACTGCTCTTTGCGGGATCGATTTCGTTCGGTCGCCTGCGCGACCTTCATTGTGCTGCACTGAAATTGACATCAGACGTCAGTCGCGAAAATATCTTCGGCATGCTCCGCCGCGGACTGCCATTGGTCGCAGTATCGATTGGTGCTGTGGCTTCGCAATCGACTCTGCCGATGGCGATCGCCGCCGGATGTGGATTTGAGAACGCCGCTTGCTTCGCATTGGCGATTCCTTATGCCACTCTGCCAGCCGTTCCGCTGGGAGTGCTGGGATTGAGCCTGATTCCACAATGCGCTCGACTCTATACCAGCGGTGAAATCGCTCAGGCGAATCACTGCGTCCGGAGTGCAGCAACTCTGACATTCTGGACTGCATTTGTAATCGCCAGCGGCATTTTTCTGGTCTCACCTCAACTCACTTCGATTCTGGGACCGCAATACCAAGCTGTTATTGATGTGATGCCGGTATTGCTGCTGGCTGTATTGATCGACTGTCTCACTGGACCGACAGTTCCAGTCATGCAGACCATGGGACTGCAGGGTTTTTACGCAAAAGCGTTTTTCGGGCACTG
>JBILXT010000532.1:0-4472 GCA_044378235.1 Planctomycetaceae bacterium | reverse complement strand
CTGCTCCGGATCATAACACCATTGCTCACGAGGAATCCCTTCCTGATCGCTCAACCAGTTGCAATACGCCGCAGCGTCGTACCACGTGATCATGTTGGCCGGGGAATCTTCTTCCCTCGCCTTTGTCCGGTCAAACTGGTGATCATGTCGAAACGCCTCGAACTGGACCACGGTGACCTCGTGCGTGCCGATCGCAAACTGGCGGCCAATCCGACGGCGGTGCCGAAGCTCCATCCTTCCCGTCGGGCCTTGGTATCGATCCGTTTCGCTGACCGGGGAACCCATCAGGAATTCGTCTGAGGCGTCGAGGATGGCGAAGGTCATGCCGACGGATGCTGTTGTGCGCGGGTCTCCTGACCCCGCACTGCGTTCGACCGCAGGTCTCCCCGGGTCACGCTGCACGCCAGAGGACGGGTGACCTCCGGTTGGCGAAGGTGGCTCGGTCGGAAGACCGGCCACACCGGCAGTGGTGGTCTTCGTCAGATACCAACGGCGGTCACCGACTGCGTTTCCGGTGGAATAAGCAGCTCGCACTTCCGCGATGTCGGCCTCTGCTCCCAGTTGTCGCAGTGTCCATTCAGCCGCACCGTGAATGCCGGGGTCTGGATCATCCGCATAGCGTTTGGCGAGGTCGGCGGTCATGCTTATTGTTTGTTCTGGAGTCAACAGCTTGGCCTTCGCGAATTCACCCAGTCCAAGAATCAGAGATCGCTGACGTGACGTTTCCGATTCCTGCTGGAGTTGTGTGAACAGCGATTGTGGATCGACGCCATACGTTGCCAAACGATGCAGCACATAGCTGCGAAGGCGTGGATCAGGTTGATCCTGGAACAACGGCCACACTTTCTCTGTGGCATTGAGTCGCAACAGGGCCGTGGCAGCGGCGGCTTGCTGCAGGGCGAGGGATTCTTTGGCCGCGTCGGGGATGAGCGGGCGGTGGAGGACGAGGGAACAGAGTGGCCCATTGTAGAGCGATTGTCCCAATCGCTCAGTTGCGCCCCGAGCCCCCTCATCCGGCCTATCGGCCACCTTCTCCCCCTTGCCAGGGGGAGAATGGACGGTGGACGGCGGCGCAGAAGAAACGGTGCCAGTTGCCGAGGAAGCAGAATTCGCCTCTGTCCCTTCTCCCCCGAGATCGGGGGAGAAGGTGCCCGGCAGGGCGGATGAGGGGGCTGACCGCGCGCCGCCAGACGAGTCGACTGCGATCGCAAACGGACGCCAGCCTTCGGCAAGGAAAGGTTTAAGCTGCTCGGCAACATTCGAACCTGGAACTGCGGCCAGCAACTTGGATTCATACTCCACATCCGCTCGCCAAAGTCCGGACCAGGTTGCGGGTGGTTCAAGCTGGGAGAGCAGAGCCACGAACCGAGGATCACCATGCAGGCTGGCGAAGTCGGCGTCAGATTTGAGTTGATTCGCGTTCGTGTACCCCTGAGCGATTACTTGCCGCAGCAATTCAAAGGTACGGTCGGCAAACTTTTGGGACTGAGCGGCGTCTTTCCCCGACAAGGCATGTGAACACAAGGCAGCCGCACATGCGACGTTGTAATAGTATAATTCGTCCCCGACCGGTCGCTCGCCTGTGGCGGCGGCTTCCAGTTCGGCCGACGCCTGTTCGAATTCGCCAAGCCCAGCAACGACCACAATCTGGACGAACCACTTTATCGATGGTGAAGGGTTCATGGCAAAAAATTGCGTCATGGATTGTTTGGCTTCGTCGGCTTTACCAAGCCGTGCCAGCGTGAGGGTGCGGTATTGCAGCACGTTCGCTGTGACAATCTCTTTGCTGATGAGAAAGTCGAAGTCGGCAAGGGCGGCTTCCAGATTTCCGAGCTGATAAAAGGCGGCTGCACGTATCTGGCGGATTTCAGGTTCGTCCAGTCTCTCCGCAGGCAGGTTTTCGATTTGGGCCATCTGCTGGCGGAAGGGTTCGAGAGGATCGGCAAGCTTTTCGGCTGGAGCCACGGCCACGTCCCATTGAGGTTGTTCAACCAGTTCGAAACCAGCATAGGCCGGGCGGACTTCTGACGGTGCTCCCTGATTGGACCAGATCGCGGCATAACGTCGCTGACCATTGGCATCTGTACGGACGCTGATGGTGCTTTGGGATGGGAAGCCTTTCTCCGGGAACGCCGTGTTTGCAGCTCTGAGTTCTGCTTCGGTCAAGTCGAATAGCATTCGTCGCTGTTCTTCTGCGTTGGCGGGTTCTGCCCACAGCGCGATAAACTCGGGTTCTGTTGTTTCGTCCGCGAGCGGTAACGGGGCGATGTCCGCTAACAGCAGGCCGTCTTTGCTGGCGGGGGCCTCGGGGGCGGGAAGGTCTATTGGTTTCAGACTGGGGTCGATGTGCCAGCGTTTGCTGTCGCGGGTCCAGATGGCGGAGACTGCAAGATCTGAGGTCGCTGCCAGATCGGCGACCCCCTCATCCGGCCTTCGGCCACCTTCTCCCCCTGCCAGGGGGAGAAGGGACTGGTGAGGACGAACTCTTGTGGGACGATAGCCAGACTCGCGGAGAGTTTCTGCGAGTTCGAGAAATTGCGGAAGCGGCATGTCCTGGCAGAAGGCGAAACGTTCGGTGATCATGCCATGGGCCGATTCGATTTGGGCTCGAATGGCGGGCGAGGCTTCAGTCCAAGTCGGATCAAGTGGTGCGTCTCTCCAGTCGGGTTCCAGACGTTGGGCCAGCACAGCTTCCAGATTCTTCACGGCGGTCGTCTGATGCTGTTGCAGGACAGGGAACAACAATTTATCGGAGACTGCATCCGCTGCAACGACGAGTTCCGTGAGCGTGTCAGGATCTTTTGCGGCATAATCCGCCAGCAGTGATGTGGTCAGCGTTTTGGCAAGTTCGCCGCGATTTGGATCCTTGAAGATCGTGCTGAGTGCCGGCACAAGTTGAGGAGCGACAGGGCGCAGCAGATCTTTGAACTCTCCGATGTATTCCGGGCTCACGGCGACAAGTTGATCGGCGACCAAAGCCGTCAATTCCGCATTCTTCCATTCTGAGCTGTCCGCATCGAATCCTGCCAGAGCACATGCCGCTCGAAAACGCAGGGCGGCTGGCTGAGCCGTATCTTTTAATACAGTCCAGTACGCAGGAATCAGTTCGGACTTCTGCGGTTCCATCAACTCCCGCACTGGGCCAATCTGAGCGGCTGAGACGGTAAGCAATCGATCCTGCAGATACTTCAGCAACGCGGGATCAACTTCATCGCCTTCGGACAACAGTGCCAATCCTGCATGCAGTTTGGCATCGGATTCTGCGGCGGCCTGCTGAAACTCTTGTTGCAGTTGAGCATCGGCCCATGTGCGAAACGGCTTCAGGCTTGCCAGACTGTCGCTGACCTTCGCCGTGTTGGCGGCAAGCAGACCTTCGACCATTCGAGTCGCCTCGGCCTGGTTACGTCGTTCGTCCGCCTGCCGGTTCAGGCCGAGGGCCGCAGCGATGATCAGACCGATTCCGAGTACTGTGAGGCCCGTACGCAGCCCGTGGATTCGGGCCGCTCGATTCATGACAGAGCGTTGTGCTGTGGTCCAGTGTTTAGCCTCCGTTAGCCAGCGAATACCGATCCATTCCCGCAGCGAAGGCAGATATCGGTTCTCTGGTTTGGCGGTCCACAGGGCCGTGCGTTCTTCCAGCTTCAGCTCGGCGCGGCCTTTGCGGGTTTCTTTTTGTTTGCGGGTGAGCCATTCGCGAAGCGACGGGACGAGATAGTCGTGGGTGAGTTGATAATACCTCGGCGAGTAACTGCTCGGCGAGCCGCCTGCGTGAGCTGGCGGGTTGTTCGCGATGGACCCGGAAGGACCAGAATGGGACGTGTGAGACCCGGAAGAGAGAGACCCGGAAGCTGACGCGTCCGGCTCGCCGAGGGGGGTGCCTTCGGGGTCGGTGGGGGTGATGAGGCAAAGTTCGCCGTCGAGGATCCTCAGAAGGTCGGTGAAGTCTGAGGGGCGGTCCTGATAGCCGGAGGCGGTCAGCAGATCGGCGTGAGATCGCATGCCGCCTTTGATGTTCGAATCAAGTTCCGGCAACAGCGATCGCAAAACTCCACGTGCGGCAACAGCATGCAGTCGGTGTCGCGGATTCGCGTCGCGACTGCCAAAGGTCTCTTCCAGAAAGTTGACGCCAATGCCTTGAGTTCCACCAACCTTCTGCAGCGTCGCGGCCGTCCATGGCTTGCTCTTGACCATCTCAGCAAATAGTGACAACCGAACTGAGACAATCTTCCCGTCCTGTGCGAGTCCCTGAGAGACATCATTTACAAACTGACGTTCGTCAGCCGAAAGATTCCCGGCGTTGGCGGGCAACTTACCAAAAGCCTGTCCAAATCGCGTCAACACTTTGGCCGCATGTTCGACTTCAAACAGGTCCACCGTGGCAAAGTTCTCTCCCTGTAGGATCGGGACATCCAGCGCGTTCATGAACCGCGCAGCTCCCATGGCAAAATCGTCGCGGACCATGACGATAGATT
>JBILXT010000531.1:0-4474 GCA_044378235.1 Planctomycetaceae bacterium | reverse complement strand
TGAATTGAAACGTCAGATTGCAGAACGAGAAGAAACGACCAATCAGCTCAAGTCGCGATGGGAGGCCGAGAAGCAGGCATTGTCGGGAATCAAACCGCTCAAGGAAAACATCGAACGGTTGCGAACATCGTTCCAGCAGGCCTTTTCACGGGCTCAGCAAACACTGCGCAACGAAGATTTCGTGGAAGCCCAGCGCACGGAGCAGGAACTGAAAGAGGCTGAAAAACAACTGCAGGTTGTCGAAGTCAAATCGGCCGAACTGAACGCCAACAAAGACAATCGTCTGCTGCGTGAAGAAGTCACCGATGAAGACATCGCCAAGGTCGTCAGCCTGTGGACGAACATTCCGGTCTCACGCATGATGCAGGGTGAACGCGAGAAACTGCTGCGCATGGAAGACGAAATCCACAAGCGGATGATCAACCAGCATGAAGCCGTCGAAGCCGTTTCGAATGCCGTCCGCCGTGCTCGTTCCGGAATGGGGGATCCCAATCGCCCGATTGGCTCATTCATGTTTCTCGGCCCAACCGGTGTCGGCAAGACAGAACTCTGCAAGGCGCTGGCGCATTTCATGTTCGATGATGAGCGCAACATGGTTCGCATCGATATGAGCGAATTCATGGAGCGGCACAGCGTGGCTCGCCTGATCGGTGCTCCTCCCGGCTATGTGGGATACGAAGAAGGCGGCCGACTGACAGAAGCCGTTCGTCGGAATCCTTACTGCGTAATTCTGCTCGACGAAGTTGAGAAAGCTCATCGCGACGTTTTCAACATCCTGCTGCAGTTGCTGGATGACGGCCGACTAACCGACAGTCAGGGACGCACGGTCGATTTCACGAATACGATCGTCGTAATGACGTCCAACATCGGCAGCCAGGCGATTCAGGAACTACACGGACAGGCGGATGAAAAGGAGATCCATAATCGAGTCATGGATGCTCTGACCAAACACTTCCTGCCGGAGTTTTTGAATCGTGTCGACGAAGTGATCGTGTTTCATCCGCTGGGCCGCGATGAAATTCGTGAGATCGTGGATCTGCAGCTCAAGAAGCTGAACGATCAGCTCGAGAAGAACGGCTACAAGCTCGAAGTTTCCGACGAAGCGAAAACTCTGCTGGCGAACGAAGGATACGATCCAGCCTACGGGGCGCGTCCGTTGAAGCGAGTGATCCAGCAGCGACTGCAGAATGCTCTGGCGAACGAATTACTGGCCGGACATTACACGGCCGGTGATATCATCACGATCGATGCTGCTCGTGACGGGTTTGTATTCTCGAAGCGTTCGCCATAAGCCGGATGTCAATGTTGGGCTGGATCTTTGTCTCTCGGCATTGCCGCGAGCGAAGAGTCTCAATCCTGGTCATTCGTGGAATCGTTTTTCTCATCGGCGCTTGAACTCCGAGACTGTTGGAAACTCAGATGATCCTGAGCGGCATGCAGCACTGCCACTCAGGACATCGATTCCATCAGTCGGCGGCTGCGTTCAATTGTTGCGGCGATGATGCTTTCGATTGCGAGCAGGATGAGTCCGGCGAGCAGAAACCATCGCCAGAATTTTTGCTGAGATTCCAGTTCGGTTGAGTCGAGTTGGGCTGTTTCAGCAGCGGATAGTTGTTTTGTCTCTGCGGTCTGAACGGTGGCGACGTCTGACGACATTCCGAGAGCCTGTAATTGGCCAGCGGGAAATGGTTCGGTGCGACTTTCGGCTGCCGCGACCGTGACCAGAAGACTCACAGTCTTCGGGCCTTCGGAAGTTTCTCCGGTGAGTGTCCATCGACCGGGTGTCGTGAGTGAAATCGTTTGCGGATTCGAAACGGGCGGAGAAGGATCGGAAGTAGTTGCCGTGCTGGTTTCGTCTGAAGAGTTGGTTTTTGCAGAGGCTTCGGGCGTAACATTTAACGGTTGCGAAATGGAAGCATTTGCTGCGAGCGTCGTCGGTGTTAGTACGGTGCCATCCGGAGCGGTCAAGGTCCATGTTTCCGATCCTGAGATCTCCGCCGGACTGATGCGTTGACCCGCTTCGAAAAGAAGGTGTCCGGACTTGCGCGGATTCGCCAGTTGCACAAGTCGATGAATCATGGGAGGAAATCGTGTCGACAAAGCCCACTGGCTGTCCTCTGGATGCCAGCCCGCCGTGAGCACAAAGAGACGACCTCCCGATGGCCGCGATGATTCAATGATTGCTGGCGCGCCAGTATCGAATTTCGCGAGAACTCGAACGGCCGAAGCCTTGTTCGGATCAAGCGTGAGTATTCGGAAATGCCAGAAACGTATTGATGAGAAGTCTGCAAACCTGGCGTCTGCAAACGGCGTCAGCAGGCTGTTGGAAAAATCCAGTTGTCCCAGCATGGCATAGTCAGTAACGGATGCTTCTTCAATCCCTGTGTTCTCCGGCAGCAGAGATTTGAGTGATGTGGCCATGTCGGTGCTCTTCATGGCAACCATGACAATACCGCCGCGATCAAGCAATCCGTTCAGAGACGTGATCAGTCCTTCAGAAACGGTGTCGGTCACGATCGCCAGCCGAACATTGTCAGGGACCGGCAGAGCAATACCGTCGCTGCCGACGAGGTCGACGACTTCGACGGGGTTCGTTTCATTCCCGTCGAGCACTCGCTGCAGATAATATCGCATTGTGTCTGCGTTGTTTGTGTCGACCGGTCCTGCGTGAGCGATTTGTACGACACCCACTTCATCAAGTGGGAGATCGACCACGTTGTCGAATGGATGTGCGTCGTTGAGAATTTCGACTCCAGCGATCAGCGGTTGCCCGTCTGTTACCTCGGGCATCGTGATGGTCTTACGTTGCCCGCCGCCGACTTCGGCCGTGATGGGTTTGCCGACAGGGTTTCCGGCGACGTCAAATGTTGACAGCGAATAACTTGTCACGTTCGCGTCGCCGGAGTTGGTCACTCGCACTCGAATTCTTCCGGTGCGTCCGTCTTCCGCAAGACTAAGGCCCGCATTACCGGTTGCTGTTGGCTGCACGATGCGCAGATCGAGCTTCACGGAATCCGGCCAGGTTCCAGAGCGTACCGCATCCAGATCACTGCCTTCCTGAAAATCGGTGATCAACACAACGCGACGTTCCCCGTCCGGACCTGCAGTCCCCTGCTCTCTGGCCACTTCATCGGCTGCCTCCAGCATGGCCGTCGCGGTGTTGGTCGCAAGCCAGTCTGGTTCATAGGCGTTCGTGATGCGTTCAATTAATGCGGCTCGGCTGGCAGGTTCAGTTTGCTTCCAGTCGGATGCACTCAGCAGCGTTCGAGAGTTCTCAGAGAACACGGCCAGGCTGAGAGTGTCCTCCGTGTTGAGTTCCGCGACGACCTTCTGAATCTCTGCCATCACAGCTTCACGCAATCCATCGCGTCTCATACTGGCACTGGCATCAATGAGCAGAGCGACTCGATCAGCCGTTCCGGATTCCGCGGCTTTGGCGATGGTGACTCGCTGGAACGGTCTTGCGAAAGCGAGCGCAATAAGAATCACCGCCAGGATCCGCAGCAGCATCAGCGGCCAATGTTCGATTGTCGAACGCTTCGTCGTTTTGGGCAGCGTCGGAGTCAGAAAGCGGACCACGCTGAATGGCATTCGCGCTGCCGGAGTGCGTCGGAGCATATGCAGGGCAATTGGCACACCAGCCAATAACCCACCAGCGACCGCAAATCCTGCATAGAGTAATTCAAACATGGGTTGGATCTTGTTGAGTTCCGAACGATAAACGCCCACGCTACGCGAAACGAATCCTACCGACTTCTTTGCCTGCGTGCCTGCAGGAATTCGGCCAGTGCTAATTCAAGGGGCTCGTTGGTTGTTAGTTGTCGCCAAGCGGCACCAACGGCTTCGCATTCCGCCTGAACAGCACGGTTATGAGAATCGAAACGTGACTGGTATTCATTGCGAATCGTGTCAGGATCGCTGAAAATCTTCTGGCCGCTTTCAAGATCTTCGAACAGCTTTGGGCCGTCAAAAGTGAGCGTTTTCTCGGCCGGATCGAGCACCTGAAACACAACAAGATCATGCAGGCAACCTCGCAGCAGTCGCAAACCGTCGCCCAATTGCTGCACCGGCGCCAGCATGTCAGAAATTAGGATCACAAGGCCGCGTTTACGCAGGCGTTGGGCGACATCTTCAAGAGCAACTCCGGGATTTGTACTGAGCCCGGACGCGGGTTCCTCCAACGTAACAAAGAGCCGACGAAGTTGCCCCGGACGATATCGCGCGGGGACGATCGTACGCACATGTTCGTCGAACAGCGTCAGTCCAACCGCATCACCCTGACGATTCAAAAGCCAGGCCAGCGACGCGGCCAGCGTTCGAGCGTAGTCGTGTTTTGTGTATTCACCGGAACCAAAGGACATCGAGCGACTGATATCCAGCACGATGTAACATCGCAGGTTCGTTTCATCTTCAAACAGTCGGATGTAGCTGCGGTCCGTGCGAGCAAACAGTTTCCAGTCCAGAAATCTGGGAT
>JBILXT010000530.1:0-4494 GCA_044378235.1 Planctomycetaceae bacterium | reverse complement strand
GTTAGAATTTACGGCCGATCTTTGCCGCATCTCCGTTGGTGACTTGGTGTTCATCCGCCCTTGCCGGATATTCGCAGAAAACCTATTCTCTTCCCGTGTCACTCAGGCAAAAGTTATGAGTCATTCCTGAAGAGGGACCTGATAACGCAGTTTAAGAATCGACAGTTCTCCGGAGACATGGATGTCCCTGCTTCTGAATGTCATTTTTGCCAGCCATGCTCGCAGCACTCATCATAAACTCGCACTGGATGCGCTCCGGCATCTTCAGGGCAATGAGGCGGCTCAATGGACAGATCTCATCATCAGTCAGCACGCCGCATATCTCGAAGGCGCTAAGGCGCCGGATGATGACTTCAAGGACTTCAAAAATCATGTTCTGCATGTGAAAGAGAATTTCTGGGGCGGAGCCGTCTCTTCTGCAGAACATTGGTACGGCCAGTTTATCGATCATCTTCGGTCGTCCGAGTGGAAGGAAGCGGCCTACGCCGCGGGAGTACTCAGCCACTACTACAGCGATCCGCAAATGCCGTTTCACACCGGCCAGACGGAATCCGAAGGGGCAGTTCATCGAGCCGCCGAATGGAGCGTGACGAAGAGTTACGAGAAGCTGCGGACTCTGCTCGAACAGGAACTTGGAGGGTATCCTCGAGTCGCCGTTTCACCGGCCGATAATTGGCTCGAGGAAATGGTAAAATCCGGCGCGGTCATGGCGAACCAGTATTACGATCTGCTGATCGATCACTATAACCTTGAGGTCGGAGTCAAAGACCCTCCTGCCGGACTTGACCGAGTTGCTCAGGAAGCCATCGCTCGATGTCTGGGTCATGCAACCATTGGCTTCGCCCGGATTCTTGAACGAGCCTTCGAAGAGTCGACCGTCCGTGCACCGGAGGTGACGCTGACGATGAAAGCAGTTCTGGCGACCATTAATGTTCCAATCCGAACAGTGGTCAATCGACTTGCGGATGCCAAAGATCGGAAGGTTGTGGAGGCGATTTACCAGGAAGTTCAGGAGACAGGAAAGGCCGTACACTCACTTCCAGAGAGCGAAAAACTCGTCCGTCAATTCCATGCGTCGGAAGTACGCAAGATCTCGATGATGGTTTTGAATGCCGAGCCGGCTCGGCCTGCCGGGCAGCGATTTGGAAAACCGCTTCAGGAGCAAAAGCTCCCTGCTCAGAAGTCGTTGACGCCGCCAATTGCCAGGCCAGCGATCCCAAAATCAGCGATGCCGGCAGTTGCTTCTCCGCCCGCGCCACTGCAGGAGTTATCGCCTGCAGAAAAATTGATCACGATTCCACCAGCCCCACTTCAGCGCGTGGAAGACCCGGTAATTGCGACTCCCGTGGCGAAGTCGGAATTAACGCCGGCGTCCAGTACGCCGCGACAAAGCTCTGCGCCACAACGCTCCGTCAACAAGCGATTCTATTTGAAGTCCGAGGCCCCGATCGTTGATGCACCGTCTATTGGGCCGAAAACGGCGGCAAGATTCAACGCCATAGGAATGCAGACCGTCGAAGAATTTCTGAACGCGGACCCGGAAACCACCGCCAGCAAACTGGCTGTTCGCCATATTTCCCCTGACGTCATCAGAGAATGGCAGGCCCAGTCAAAACTGATGGTTGATGTGCCGGGATTGCGAGGCCACGATGCTCAGTTGCTGGTGGCTGCCAATGTGGAAACATCTCACCAGCTTCGAAACAGCAATGCCGCATCACTGCTGGAGGCGGTAACCGCAATCTCCTCAACGGCTCTCGGAAAGAGCATTCTGCGTGAAGGATCAGCGCCAGACCTTGAGGAAGTCAACTCGTGGATTGAAGCAGCTCATCAAACGTCTCAGGAAGCCGAAAGCTCTCTGACAACCAGCCTCCTGGTTTGATCGGCCACAGAGTGTTGATTCAGTCTAATGGGACTGAAACTGCGATGAATCTACTATCGCATGAATGAGAGATCTCAGAGTTCTCCGATTGGATTTCATGTGCTGCACGGCGACTGTCACCGTTTTCTGATCGCCAAGCCCAAGTTCTCGCCCGAGTGCATAGGTCAGCATCTTTGAGGCAAGACATTTGAGGAACAGATCTTCCCGAGCCATCAACGCATCCTGCAAACTGCTGACTCCAGTGATCTTTGTGCCGTCAGGTAGTTGAGACGACGCGTCAATCAGCGGATCGTTTCGCTCGATACGACCTTTGTAACCGTGGCCTTCTCGTTCACGGAATTCTCCACACGCGTTAAAGTTTTCCAGCGCGAATCCCAATGGATCAATCTTGTTGTGACATCGAGCACACTGAGGCAACGTGCGATGGATCTCCAGTCGCTGGCGCACCGTTGCTTTGTCGATCCCCGGAACCTTCGGAGCGATCTCACCGGCATTCGCCACCGGCAAACCAGGATCCGTGCCCAGCACGTTCTTCATGATCCAGGTGCCGCGTTTGACTGGCGACGTTCGAGTTCCGTTTGATGTAATCGTCAGGATCGAAGCCTGCGTCATCACTCCGCCACGAGCCACATTGACTGGCAGAGAGACTTGCCGAAAGTCATCGCCCTTCACTCCGTCGATGCCATAAAACCTCGCCAGTCGTTCGTTGATCACGACGAAGTCTGACTTCACGAAGTTCAAAGCATCCAGATCTTTGCGCAAGATCTCGGCAAAGAACGCTTCTGACTCACCAACCATCGACGTTTCCAGATGTCGATCGTATTGAGGATATAGATCGGCCGCGGGAGGATTCGCTCCGACATCTCGAAGCCCCAGCCATTGGCCGGCGAAATTGGTCACGAAGGCATCGCTTTTTGCATCACCCAGCATCCGATCGATCTGTTGACGCAGGACTTTAGGTTTCAGAATCTGCCCGTTATCGGCCAATGCCATCAACTCCGTATCCGGCATGCTGCTCCACAGGAAGTAGCTCAGTCGTGATGCCAGTTGGTGAGCATTCAATGGCGTTGCCGTGGCTTTCGCTGTGGCGGTCTGATCTTCCGTCAGATACAAAAAGTTCGGCGACACCAACGCAGCCGTGAGCGCGGCACGAATGCTGTCTTCGAAAGTGCTCCCCGCTTTGGAAACTCGGGCGAAGATGGCATGCTTCTCGGCAATCTCCGCATCAGTCACTGGCCGGCGATAGGCACGTGACAGGAATCTGGCGATAACTTCACGAGCATACTCCGACTCATTGAGCTCCCGAGTCTTCGATGCGAAGAGCAGATTCGTATGACTGGCCGGTGGCCATGTCGGATAGACAGGACCTTCAATCTCAATCCAGTCCACATACAGTTCTGGTCGAGCAAACGCGTCGCCGGTTTGAAACCAGAAATTCTCCAGTTCGCGCGGGATGCTGTAGGCGTAATCCACGGTTACACCAGAGTTCTCCGCGGTACACCGAGTTCGAAACTCAAGAACCTGAGGCTGATCGGGAGCCGCCGTTACATCGAATTCCGCAATGACTCGCGGCTGCCCACCCTGTGTCACCGTCAGGCGAGCTCGCGGTGAACCATAGTCGTACATCCGATGGTTCTGGAAATGTTCCAGATCACGAGCGAACTGTCCGCGATGGTGCTTTTCGCCTTTAGTATTCTCCACCATCTGCTTATCGAGACGATCCTGCAGAAACCCGCGAGCCGACTCAACGACCATCTCTCGCGTCGGTACCTTGCCTGCCGCACGAACTCGAATGATGTATTCGCCGGGATGTTTCAGACGAAAGTCGCGCGCGTTGATCTTCTTGTCCCAGCTCTCGTGATGAATGATTCGGAAGCCATCAAGAGCCGCATTGTTACCACCATTCACAATCACTCGCTGACCATCGTAGACCACTCGATTGCTGTCCGAGTCCCCGGATTCCGGCTCAAAACGCCATTTGATCGCCGGAGGTTGATCTGTGGTCACGATCGCTCGATCCAGAATCTGCCGTGCGGCGCTGTAATAAAGCTCCAGATGCAGCGGCGACATCGTCAGTGCGCTGCCATTATTGTCGAAACCTCCCGCTGGTGGATCCTGCGGAAAACCTGATGTATCGAAATCGACACCGAGGAGATCTCGAATCGTATTGCGGTACTCGCTGCGATTCAGACGCCGAAGCACAACCGACGTCGATCGACTGATCGTTTCCGCCAGCAGGGTCTGGTTAGTGATGAAGTCGACGACAGCCGCAGTACTTTCCGCCTTTGGCTGAGGTTCACTTTCTGGCGGCATGGTATGACTGTTGAGCACATCCACCACTTCATTCCAGCGCTGACGATTGACGCGATCTGAAAGGTCCGCAGTCAGTTGCGTATCAACTCGAAAATCAGCTTCCTGAGTTTTCTCTCCATGGCAACGCAGGCAATGTTCATTCAGAAACGGAGTCACAGTCTTTTCGTAAGCGTCCCTATCCGGCACAAACTTCTGTTCGCTGGTTGTGTTCTGACACAATGCGATTTGCGGAGCACATGCAATACACCAGGCCGCCGTTAGCAGAAGAGACGTTTTCATAGAGATTTCGCAGGAAACCGATT
>JBILXT010000529.1:0-4497 GCA_044378235.1 Planctomycetaceae bacterium | reverse complement strand
TTTTCGCCGACTTCTTTGCAAGGGTCGAATGCGGGCAATATCTTGACAAGGATGATCTGCGACTGAGGGCAGCGATGCCGGAGATTGTCGATGCAGAGCTTGATGCCTTGTGCGGCCGTGCTGACAGGGACTCCATTGGCATGTACGAGCGGTGCGTTATTCACGCCGATCATGAGTATAATGGTCTTCGGCGATACACCATCAAGCGCACCGTGATCGAGACGCCAAAGAATATTCTCGATGCGATCGCCGCCGATGCCGATGTTGACAGTCTTGCTGTCGCCGAAGTGTTTCTTCCAGGCCGCATTGAATGGTGCTCCATCCCAACCGCCGCCCCAGCCATGAGTGATACTGTCGCCGATGAGAGCGATGTCGATACCTTCCTTCATCGCCTGCACTTTCTCAATACACTCGGCGTGATGCTCGATCCATTTGTTAGGCTCTCCATCATTGCCCCAGCGAGCTGCGGTCGGCGTCACGAACCACATATCGGGAAGATGCTTCTGCACGTCATGACCAGGCTTGCGGAAGTATTCGCCTTTCGTCACCCATGCCAGCTCGTCTGAGCTTAGCGGCCAGCCGGTAAGTTGTGGGTCCAGTTTGCCGTCGTTGTACGGGGCATACGGGTACGTCAGAACGGGCTTCGACGGCAGAACGATATTCGCTGCGGCCTTCGGAGCAGCAGGGGCTGTGGGCACTTTTGGTTTCGGAGCCTGCGTGCTTGTGGACATCTTCTTCGCGGGCTGTATAGGCACCGGTTTTCCGGCCAGCATGGCTTCGAGCATTGGCTTGAGTTGCGCCGCGTACACCGCGTAACCGGCTGGCGAAACGTGGATGTTGTCGGGCGTGTAAAGTTCCTTCTTCAATGTGCCGTCGTCATTCAGAAAATCATTCGTGAGATCAAGCACCTGCACCTGCGGATCGCTGTTGAGCTTCAAAGTCTCAAGCACTTCGTTGGTCGCTTTGATGTCCTGATAAAAACGATGGTCCGGCGAGTGGGCGGGGAGAATGCTGGCCACGACGATCTTCGCATCAGGAAACTTCACTCGCAGATTCTTTACACACATCTCGATGCCTTTAGCGGCAGCTTCGATGCCGGTTTCCGGCGTGAAGAACATGTTGTTATTGCCGATCATCAGCACGATGGACTTTGGCTCAAGTCCTTCGACTCCGCCGTGGTCAAGTCGCCAGAGCACGTTTTGAGTCTTGTCGCCGCCGATGCCAATGTTGACGGCTTTCCAATCAGGAAATTGCTTCTTCCACGACTCGCCCCATTGAATCGTGATGCTGTCTCCGACCAGAAGTACATCGACCGGCCCGGCATTGGCCTGCACTGTCCTGACATGCGCTTCGTGCAGCTTTAACCACGCGTCGCCACCGAAGTGTCCGGCACTGGGAACTACGGGCCAGAGATGCGGTAAGTGCTTGTTGGCTTCGCGGCCTGGTCGACGATCATGCTCTGCTTTGTCGACGACATAAGCCCGCTCTTCATCCGTCAGCGGCCAGCCGCTCTTCTGTGGCTCAGCAGTGGAATAGGGATACTCGATGCCATCGACCACGATTGGCATCAGAAGGCTAAAAAAGAGTGTGAGGCAGGCGTTCGCAGTCATCGGTTGTCAACTTTCGTCGGTAGAAACAGTGGGGCAGGGGGCGATCAGATCCGCTCGCTTATATACAGTAACGTCGACCGCTCATCTCGTCATCGCTGGCGTGCCGTCGTTGGTGAAAGCCCCGATTCAACGATGACCGAGACTTCCGCTCTGGCGAATTCTGCGGCGGCGACTTACCTTTCTTCAAGAGCGGGATCGCGGAAGAAATGCTCGATGGGAAGTGCTCCAGGAAAGCTAGTGATTCGTTGATGCAGGAGACCGGCAAAATGGCCACAGCAAAGAAACTGATGTCCCTCCTTGGCAAGGCCAGCAAAAGCGCAGCATTGCGTGGGCTAATCGTTGCCGACAAGCTTAAGGTGTCAAAGGAGGAGGATTTGCATGAAGGCCTGCCTGTCACTGAGTACTTCAGCGGCAAGAAGGCTGGCTATGAGATTCTCGCCGAAGGCGGACGCGTGAACACGGTCTTCCTCTATGTGGAGAAGGCCGATGGCTTCGCTGCGTTCCCCGGTCCGCTGCCTTACAAGATCCCGGTTGAAGCAAATCGAACTGAAGTCCGAAGATTGCTCGGCAAGCCCGAGAAAAGCGGCAAGGCTTTCAAAGACAAGATTCTCGGGCCGCAGCGTGCATGGGATCGCTTTGCCATGGATTCGATTCGTGTCCACTTCGAGTATTCCGATGCGGAACTCAAGGTCAGTCTCATCACGATGATGACGGAAGAAGTGGCTCCGTAATCCTGCTCACACAGAATGTCCTGCCTCCGATGAAACGAATACGCTTACAGCATGAGTACCACGATGGATCGCTCAAGTCGGTAAGTTTCAGCGGTGGCGACGTCACGCTTGTGGTGGATCTCGACGGACACTGGAATCATCAGTGTGCGGAACGTGCGTTCCTGACGTTTCATCATGTCAGGAACCTCGACGCCGTCAGGGCTGCATTGCAGGCACATCCCGAGGAAACGACGGTCAACCTCAACGACGAAATCATCGGGATCACGAAACTCGACAAAACGAAGTACCGTGTTGATCTCCATCGCGCAGGTGCGTTGGAACTGGACTGTCGAGGCATCTCCGAGATCTGACCGGGAGTCCTTATGAAATCTTTCGTGCCGCTTCTTTGCGTCGCCCGGGAAGGCATCTGCATTCTCACGAATTCGCCTACGGCGAAACATCTCACCCCGTCCCGCGAACTAATTCTCGGGCTTGGCTTCGAGCTGGACAGCACCATCGGCAGACGCAATGGAATTCAACGACGAACTCTCAGAAAGAGACGCCAGAACTTTCGCGGAGCCAAGGCTTGGGTCTCGCTCGGCCGCCTGCTGGAGATGGCTCAGCCCTTCTGACTGGCGGCCACCGCGAATCTGTAACAGGCCAAGATTGTGATGAGCTGCAGCCGGGCCGACGGCTTTTTCAAACTCTGCAAATGATTCATCATCCCGGCCCTGTTTGGCCAGCACCATTCCCAGATTCAAACGAGCCGTTTGGTGTTTCTCATTCTGCTGCAGGCAATCACGCAGAGCTTCCTCGGCTCTGGCCAGTTCGTTTCGGCTATAAAGGTAGTAGCCGTAGTCGTTGAGCACGTCGGGGCTGTTCTTTGTCTCTTTCAGGGCTGCCAGATATTCCCGTTCAGCAGCGTCGATACGTCCCTGTCGATCGTACAACACAGCCAGCGGATGCGCGATGGCCTTGAGGTTCGGATCCAGTTCGCGAGCCCGTTCCAGTTGAGCAATGGCATGCTCATCACGTTCGTGAGCCGCCAATTGCATTCCCGTACGACGACACGCCTCAGCCTGTGTTTGGGCATCAATCTCGCCTGCTGCCTTAGCCGACAATGAATGACCAGGCAGAGTCGAGACCGCCGCAGGAAAAAGCGCGCAACCGGAAGCGGACATCATGATGGCGCCGATGATCAACTGAATGGAACCAGCCAAACGCCAGCCGGACAACGATTGTGCTGACAGCAGTCTCTGGGAAGGAGGTAACCAACGCATCAGAAAATTCCTCCGCCGCCGAAACCACCACCACCACCGCCCATTCCCTGGCCAGCTCCCATGTTTCCGCCGCCGTTTTGATTACCGCCCTGTCCAGCTCCCTGACCGCCAAACAGCAGGCCGTTATAGATCCGAGGTGCCTCGATTCCTCGAACCCCCACACCATTAGATGACAGAACACCGACGCGTTGATCGGCATCGGCGACACCGGAGTCGACCATCAACTGAACCACCACGTTACGTCGCTGTTCATTCAGCTCAGCGACTCGGGCGGTGGCTTCGTCGAAGGTTTCGTCATAGTCCAGCTGGACTGGCTCCTGTTCGATCGCGATCAGATATCCTGAACTCTTCATGAGTTCTGCAAGCTGAAGCACATGTTCGCGTCCTTCCGGACCAAGTTCATTGCCGCCGGAGAACCACTCATGACGACTGATCAGCAATTGTTGATGGCGTGCCGAGCAGATCATCGCATCGTTCCACTGGTTGACATAAGTTCCATGAGGGGCGGGAACGGCGGCGCTATCAATGGTGTCGTTTCGCTTGCAAACGCCGTCGTTCCCGTTTTCCCTGCATTCCTGACCGCTTCCGCGGCCAGAATTCTGCCCACTGAACCAGAGATGACCGCCATGAAGACCCGCTGCTCCTGATGAGCCACGGCCTTGCTCCGCGCAGGATTCTGTTGAGGAGAAGAGTGCTGATGATGATTGACAGCCGGCGAATACCGTCAAAGACAGGATCGCTGCTCCGAGCACAACTTCGAGAGGCTCCGTGTGTTGTTGTCTCATGGCTGGACTCCTGAATACGCGGGCAGTGATGTCTCTGCGGCTGAGAGTCCCGGTGGGCACAAGAGTCCATTGGAATGTCCGGGCTGCCCGATGATCATCTTCTGTTCGCAGC
>JBILXT010000708.1:0-4498 GCA_044378235.1 Planctomycetaceae bacterium | reverse complement strand
TTGGCAAGGGTTTACGAAGAGTGGTCAACTCGGTCTGATGAGATGAGCAGTGTCTAACGCTGTTTCACCACGAGGACCGAGATGACCACACGAGAATTGTACAAGGCGATTGGTGTTGCTGGCTATGAGCCTTTGGCCTGCTGGCGAAAAGAAGGCATTTTTCATTTGCGATTGGCTGCTCCGGCGGCGTCCTATCGGTGTCCCCAGTGTGGAAGTCGCGACATCATTCGGCGAGGTCAAGTGGATCGCATGGTTCATGCTCCACGAATCGGTATGGATCGTACGGTTCTGTTCATCAAAACTCCCCGTATTGAATGTCGTATCTGCCAGCGTGTGTTGAACGCCGTTCTTCCAAATGTGGTTCCCAAATGCAACTACACAAAGAGCTTTGCCAGGATCGTTGTGGATCTGCGGAAGATGATGACGATCCGCGATGTGGCTCGCTACCTCGGAGTTGGTGAAGGGATGGTTCGCGGTATTGATAAGTCGTACCTGCAGAAGACATTCGGCAAACCTCGACTGCGAGACCTGGAAGTGATCGCCATCGACGAAATCTACGTTGGCAAGAAGAACAAATTCTTCACGATCGTTATCGACTGGCGGACAGGGGCCATTGTTTTCGTGGGCGACGGAAAGGGCCAGGATGCGTTAAAACCCTTCTGGAAACGCCTCCGAAGCTCCAAGGCGAAGATCAAAGCCGTGGCGACTGATATGTCGAGTGCCTACTACGCGGCGGTCATCAGAAACATGCCGACGGCACTTCAGGTGTTCGATAGATTTCATATTGTGAAACTGATGAATGACAAGCTGACTCAACTGCGTCGCGATCTGCAACGTGAAGCAGAAATGATGAACCGAAACGTTCTGAAGGGCATGCGCTGGCTACTGGTCAAACATCCGGACCATCTGGACGAATCAAAGAACGAACGTATTCGCTTGCAGGAAGCCCTGGACCTGAATCGTTCGCTGTCAGTCGCCTACTATCTCAAAGAAGATCTCAGTCAGATCTGGCAACAGTCAACGAAAGCCATCGCAGCAAAGTTCCTGACAGACTGGTGTCGCCGAGCTCGCGCGTCCGGAATCAAAGTCCTGATCACCATGGCCAAGACTCTGGAAGGCCACCGTACAGGAATCCTCAACTGGTACAATTACCCGATCTCCAGCGGGCCGCTCGAAGGGATCAACAATAAGATTGGAGCTCTTCAGAGGATGGCCTATGGTTACAAGGATAAGGACTACTTCATCGCCAAACTCTATGCGCTCCACCTCGCCAAGTTCGCCCTCATTGGATAATCAGAACTATTGCACGCGCACTTCATTTCGCGCAGAGCCGGATTTTTCTCCACAGTTGAGCGATGATCTGCGTGAAGAAGCGATTCTCTATGTCACACGCGTTTTTCAGGAAGACCGCTCGCTGCGAGACTTGATTGATAGCGACTGGATCGTAATCAATGGCCGGCTGGCCCAACATTACGGTTTGGATCTGGCCCCGGAAGCTCCCTGGCAGATAGTCGCACTCAATGATCGCCGCAGAGGTGGCGTGGTTACTCTGGGCGGAGTTCTCACGGTTGCTTCGTACGGACACCGTACGAGTCCCGTTCTTCGCGGAAAGTGGATCATGGAACGATTACTCGATACATACGTCTCGCCGCCTCCGGCCGGTATTCCTTCGATTGATGCCAGCAGTGATCCGAACCAGCCACTTACGATGCGCGAGCGGCTGCAACGTCATCGAGTTCAGCCGGAATGTGCGGCCTGCCATCAGACGATGGATCCGCTCGGCTTTTGTCTGGAGAATTATGATGCTATCGGCCGTTGGCGGGATACTGAGCAGGGACTGACCATTGATCCTGCGGGTGAACTGCCGTCCGGAGAAAAAGTAGTTGGACCGGAAGGACTCAAGCAGGCCTTGCTGAATCGCGAGCAGGAGTTCTATCGACACTTTACACGGAAAATGATTGGCTTCGCCTTAGGACGCGGACTCGATGAATTTGACGAGTGTCTTGTCGACCGGTGTCTGCGATTGCTCGAAGAAAACGATCATCGGTCCGGCATCCTGATCGAAGAAATCTGTCGCAGTTATGCGTTTCAGTATCGGTATTTCAAACCGTCTTCGCCTTAGCGGGACAACGTCATGTTGCTCCCTTGCACGCTTATTTGACGCTCTGGTGTAGGGTTTCTGGAAATGATGAATTATTCATCGGCAAGTTGTTTCAGTTTAACCCGTGGCCGACAGGCCAGGAGCAGATGAAACCTGGCCTGTCGGCCACGGGTTAAACTAAGGAATTGGCGACACACATCACTAGCCCGATCCGAGAAAATTGCGAACATGAAACCTGCACCATCAAGATCACCGTCTTCTACTCGCCGAGCATTCCTGCGCGGTACGGGAGTTTGTCTGGGACTGCCCTGGCTTCCGTCGTTTTTTCGAGGCGCTACAGGGGCAGAGAACAAGACGGACAAAGCACCGGTGCGTTCCGTCTTCCTGCATTTTCCGAATGGGGTCTGGGAACAGGCGTGGGTTCCGCAGAGCACAGGGAAAAACTATGAATTGAGTCCCAGCCTCACGCCGTTAGCACCAGTGAAAAGTGATGTTTTGGTATGTACCGGCCTGGACAAGAAACACAGCCATGACGGTGATGGACACTATTCCAAGACGGCCAACTTCCTGACCGGACTCACGGTCCGTCGTACAGCCGGTAAAGATATTAGTGCGGGAGGCATCTCGGTCGACCAGTTAATGGCTCAGGCCACCAGCAAAGAGACACCCTTTCCGTCGCTGGTCCTCGGGATTCACCCGGTGATGACAGGAATTGATCGAACTGTTGGATACACAAAGGCCTATATTTCTTACATCTCCTGGGAGTCTGAGTCGCGACCGGTGACTCCGGAGATTGATCCTCGCGTCGTTTACGAGTCCATGTTCAGGCCTACGCAGGAAGCGAAGAGTCGAAAAGGGGGCACCTCGCTCTACTTGTTGGATTATGTTTTGGAAGATGCTCGCAACCTGCGTGGTCGCCTGGGACGAGATGATCAGCACAAGATGGATGAGTATCTCGATTCTGTGCGTGCCATCGAGAACCGACTGAAATTTTCCTCTCAGAATCCTGACTGGCAGCGACGATCTGCGCTTTCCGCGGATCAGATTCTTGCTGCGAAGCCTGGGCAGGTGACAGATTTTCGTGACCATATCAATGTTATGATGGATCTGATCGTGCTGGCATTCCGCACAGACATGACGCGCGTCGCCACATTGATGTTGGGCTCAGGGGGTTCAAATCAGAGTTTCTCGTTTATAGACGGGGTCAAAGGTGAGCATCATGAGTTGTCTCATCACGAAAACAATCCGGACAAGATTGCGCAATATCAGAAGATCAACCAATGGTACGTCGGACAATTCGTGGCGTTCATTCAACGACTGAAGGCAATTCCCGAAGGGCAGGGGACTCTGCTGGATAACTGCATGGTCCTGTTCGGGTCCGGGATGTCAGACGGCAATCGACATGATCCTGATAATCTCCCCATCCTGCTGGCTGGTCGAGCCGGTGGCTCGCTGGAGCCAGGCGAACACATTGCAGCGTCGAACGGGTCTGTTCCCCTGTGCAATTTGTATCTGTCAATGCTCGATCGCATGGGCGTCAAGCTGGATCGCTTCGGTGACAGCACTGGGCGGTTGCTCAGTGAGCTTTGATGGATGTCTTGAGCTAACGGTCTGTTGATTGAGTCGCTTCATCAGTCGCAGGGCGTTTAGCGGTTGTTGAATGAAGTTCGTAATGCCGACTTCAGTCGGCTTTGTTGTTCAAATTCAAGCAGAAATGCCGGCTGAAGCCAGCACTACAAGTCGAGTTGCGACTAATTCGCGAAGAGGTGTCTTTGTCGCGAATCACCGCGAAGCGGTCTAAGAAGGTAGCCGGTGGTCAGCGGAGCGCAGTTCCGGTGCGCCAATCGGCAACCGCCGACCACGTTCCCGGATCCTTTCACGTCTAACCCTTTGTTCGACCAGAACCCAACGGCTGCAGAGTGTTGATCTAATCAGCTCGAACGCCTTAGCGTCCGGTTCTTGCCTGTTCTTGCTACCGTGTCCCGGCAGGAATCGCGAACCTCATCTCCTGGACCTGACGAACCACGACCGAAATCCGCGACGACTGGCATCAGGAAAAGTAATTGATCCTTGGCTGAGAAAGGCAACGTTTTCGGAGTGATCCCTGCGCGGAAAATGCAGTCAACGGTGCGTTATCGAACCGAAGCACCCCAACATCTATGCTCTGTATAATTCCGCTAAACCATTCAATCCGCAAAGTCGCTTTAATTGATGCAGACCTCTTTCTGCTTGCGATTGATAGTGCTTAAATGAACACCCATAGTTACGTCTTCGTCCCGCTAAATGGCTTATGGTTCGTTTGTCGTTCATCACTCCCGAGTCTCCGGCGCTAGTTCGTTGACTCACCAGCAAAGGCGAAGTATCAGTGGATACCAAAAACATGTGCAGCGGCAGATC
>JBILXT010000154.1:0-15929 GCA_044378235.1 Planctomycetaceae bacterium | reverse complement strand
TGACGAAATCCTTTCCATCGTCCATCACTCCATCACCATCGGAGTCGGTCAGAATCGTGATACGGTCGGCCCCTTTGGGACCATGCGGCGGTGGTTCAGGCACTCGATCGTACCGAGTTCTCGAAAAGCGATCGACGGCGACTCGCTTGAGACCTTCCGGGTTGGGGTATTGCAGATATTGAATCACCCACAACCGACCACGATCATCGTGTTCGATACAAACCGGCTGCAGCACCAGCGGCTCGCTCGCCACGAGTTTGACTTCCATCCCCGCCAGGGGAGCCATCGACTTTACTGTGTCAGCAGGTGATCTCTGCTGAGCCTGACCAAACGGCAGGACACCGATTGTCGCAAACAGTACGCTCGAACAAATCACTGACACGCTACGACACGTTCTGAACCTGCTCATCAACGCCCCATTCCAAAAAAATGGTCCTCGTCAGGCAACACGGTGGAGACATTCAGTCTAGTGCGCCACCGTTGGTTCGAAAAGCGGTCCCGGTCAAATCAAGGCAGGAGTTCAGCGTGGCTGCAACAACAATTCGCGATATCTATGCGAACAACAGGTTCTCATTCAGGGTCAAAGAGAGAGCATTCCCGGGACGGCTGTATCGAAGAGGCGTCAAGATGTTTAGCGAAAAGTTTTACGCAGAACTGATTGAACGATTCACAAGAATTGAAGAACTGGATGATCAGCGATTCCGTCGGTCGTGGAGTGCCTGTGTGAATACCACGATAGTCGACAATGTTTGCGATCTTGTTTGTAATCGTTTCGGCAGTGACGCCGAACGCATGGCTGGCATGGACTTGGGTTATCGATCTCAGGAAGCTCTGATGTCAGCTGCTGGAATGGCCCACATCTTTCAGGTGCTGATTCAACGTGCTATGCTTTCTCCGACCGACATCATCAGAGTTGTTGACTGCTGCTCGGTAAAGAACATCGCCTTCGCAGCAGAGCTTGTCCGCCGCATGCTGGACAACATACGTCAGCTGATTCCTCTGGCGTCCTCACGCCTCATTCGTATGAGCCATCAGGCCGACGTCATACCGTTGGACAGAAAGCCCGACGAGATGTCTTTGAGGGCACTGGCGTTTCTAACCCTTGCCGAAGCCGGAACGCGGTATGCGTCTGCACTCCTTGACGCGGCTGATGCCCAACAGGAGTGTATTGAGACGCTTTGGAACTGGCGACTGGGTTCCCCCTCAAGACAAAAGCTGCATCGCTACGAAGACGCCATGAATGCAATGACAGCTGCAATTCGCCGAATCAAAGCAGGAGATTCTGAGGCCTGCTGACGGCTAGAGTTCTGGCGAAGCGTTCGGTGAAATCCAGCAGCCTATGCAGGCCAGATTTGTGAGCCGCCGTCGACTCGCAGAACCTGACCGGTGACGAAAGCTCCCAGAGGGCCGGCGAAGAATTCAACGACGCGAGTCACTTCATCGACAACTCCAACACGGTCCAGTGTTCCTTCAGTCACCAGACGGGCATCGTCGACTTTGCGAGTACCGAGGAACCGCCCCGTGCGAGTGTCCCCCGGGGCGAGACTGTTCACGTTGATATTGTACGAGCGAAGCTGCTCAGCCAAACATCGAGTATAGCCCACCACGCCGGCCTTCGCAGTCGCGTAGATTGAGCTGCTGGCAACTCCCTTGAAGGCAGAGATCGAACTCAATGTCAGGATCCGACCGGATTTACGCGGCATCATAATACGTGCACATTCCTGGCAGACCAGAATCGTACTAAGCAGGTTCCGATCCAGTACTGCTCTTACATCTTCAAGCTTGATATCCACTGCGTCATTGGGATTGGGCTTACCACCAGCGGCTGCGATATCTCCGCCAGCATTGTGCACCAGAATGTCGATCGGCCCCAACTCACTGCAGACTGATGACACAACCTGCTTCACGTGATCCGGGTTTGTCAGATCCCCCAGAACTCGACAGGCTCGCACGCCATGTGTCTGACCGATCTCCAAAGCTGTCTGAGTCAGAGTCGTCCCCTCGCCGTACTCGGCCGGGCCATTTTCCCGCATACCGTGAACACCGACACTGCAGCCCAATGATGCCAAGTGCTCCGCGAATGCTCGCCCCAGTCCGCGCCCCGCACCTGTGACCAGAGCAACCTTACCTTCCAGCATTCTCGATGACATTCAAAACGTTCCTTTGATTACTTACTGCCCCAACGGCATGCGACCCGACAAAAATTTGCGCAGCAAAAAACCCAGTCGACTTGAATCGTGATGTGTCACGTTCAAACGCCTGGGCTCTCAAACATCAAACGGAGAGGGGGGGATTCGAACCCCCGGTACCATTTCTGATACACAGCATTTCCAGTGCTGCACAATCGGCCACTCTGCCACCTCTCCAGATTCTTCAAGCCTGCAAGCCCGAAGGCACAATCAGGCTTCGACAGCTTCTGCAGCAGCAGCCTTTTCAGCTTTACGCTGAATCACGCCAGCTTCGCGAGCTTCAAGAGCTGCAACGGCGTTCAAGCGACGCTTGAGCTGGCGGTAATCGGCATTCAGCAGACGCCAAACGGCATTCTTGCCGCGAGCCTTTCCGGTGACTCCTTCGGAAGCCAGCTTTGTTTCGCAAGCTGACAACTGCTGCTGAGCTTTGGTCAGCTGACGTTCAATTCGAGATCGGTCCTTCAACATGCCGCACCAGTAAATTCAAAATCAAAAGGGAAATACTGTTATCGCAGGATGCGACTGAACAAAAGATCAGTTTTCGCATCGGGAATCGCGTATTCTTACAATCCGCTCCGGGTTCTTCAACGCGAAACCCCTGAATAAATGGGGATGTTCACGATCCGGGAGCCCACATCGCTGCTTTTACGCTGATCGAATGCCCTGTCTTCGAGTATCCGTGGTCGTCGGGATCAGGGAAAAACCCAGAAAATCGGCATTCGAAGGTTTGGAGACCGGAGCATAGTCGAAACAATGCCCGCCTTCACCGAAATCTGACTCTGACATGAGAGAATTCCCGTGCCTCGCTATTCCGACCGCCTCCAATTCGCCCTCCATATGGCGTCCCATGCGTCCGAACTGATTCTTCAGCATTATCAGGTCGATGGTTTGCTGGTGGAATCCAAATCGGACGAATCGCCGGTCACAGTCGCCGACAAGGGAGCCGAACAGCTGATGCGGCAAATGCTGGCGGACCAATTCCCCGAGGATGGCGTGCTGGGAGAAGAATTTTCCGACGTCCCGAGCCGCAATGGGTTCCGCTGGATTCTTGACCCAATCGATGGCACAAAAGCTTTCATCCACGGTGTCCCACTGTTTGGCACACTGATCGGCGTCGAGCATGAAGGTCGCATGGTGGCCGGAGTTTGCCGATTCCCCGCGTTGCAGGAAGTCGTTTACGCCGCCGAAGGCGAAGGCTGCTGGTGGCAGATTGGCCAACAGCCCGCACGAAAAACAGCTGTGAGCAAGGTGACATCAATTGCCGCCGCCCGGTTGATGTTTACCGAGCCAACTCATTGGCGCACGACGGGACGTTTTGACTCCATCGTGCGCGTCATGGATCAGGTGAAGATCGCTCGCGGCTGGGGCGACTGTTATGGACACGCAATGGTCGCGACAGGCCGAGCCGAACTGGCGATCGATCCATTGATGTCTCCGTGGGACATCGCCGCGTTGATTCCGATTCTTCGAGAAGCAGGTGGATGCTGCACGGATTGGAAGGGAGCAGAAACGATCTCCGGCGGTGATGGCGTATCGTTTGTGCCTGCTCTGAGAGAGTCTGTGATCAGCATTTTGAGCACTGCCCCTGCACTCAAGAAGCAGTCTTAACGCGGCCCGTCAACGGGTTCACAGAGAGGAGGCGAACGGCCTTTTCAAGCCGTCGCTCAGCAAAAAAACAAAAGCCATTCCGACGCCCCGAATTTCGAAGTCCTGCAAACAGGCCTCCAGCATTTTTGCATAGTGTCTTTCACTATTTGGTCGCGTCATCATTCTGAACGTCCTTATCGCCGTCTGCCGCAGGCTTTTCTGAAGCAGGTCTTTCAGGAGCATCTGGCAAACCAAGCGGATTATCCATTGCCGGGTCGACATAGCCTCCCATACCGTCTTCTTCTACGGGGACACCATCTCCATAGAACCCGGACTGAGCGTCTTCCGAATCCGTATAGAACGCCACAGCATAGACGGGGTCACCAGGCCGTGACACAAGGTATAGCTCTGGCTTCTGCTGACCTATCAATGGCCGCAACAGACTGAACCACTGGTAGTGATAAACGGTTTCGTTTTCATTGTCCCGAATCACTGTCTCGCTCGGTGAAAACGCCAACATTTTCCGGGCATCTTCCAACAGGACATTGCTGAATCGCCCGTCCGTCGTTGCCGCAAGGAATGCATTCGCAGTCTGAGACTGCCCGAGACCAGCTCGCCCTTCGATCCCCAGAATAACAAGCAGCAGAACCAGCATCAGGTTCGAGATGATTTTTCGACTTGTTGACACGCCGCGAGAAACTTGTTGCGACGATGAAGCATCATTAGACATGAAGAAGAATTCCGAATTTGTATGAATGGAAAATCGCCGACGCCACTCACTACGGTGAGTTCAGTTGAAACTGAGATTTATTCCTGGCGGACGACGATGTGTAGTCTCGATGGTTCTGTATGCCGCAATCCGGCAGCCATCATTCCTCTCAATGAAAAATCACTGGTGTGCAAGTGAATTGGGAGAGGGCTCAAACTGTTGTTGGATAAAAAAATTGGCCCACAGCAATCGCTGTGGGCCACCCATGGCAAAGAATTGAGCTTCTCGGCAGGAATCCTGCAAAGACTTAGAACTCGCCGACTACTTCACCGCCGGCACGAGTACCAATCGCTCCCCAGACCCCATAAGGGCTTGGGCTGCTGACCGTTGTCACTGCTGGAGCCAAATTGCCTGTGTCAATGCTGTCGCTGATGAAACGAACAGAACCATCACACATCAGAACCTGAACTCCACCAGTGTGATAGCTACTGGCAGTCAGAATGCTGTAGGCTGAATCTGCGTTACCGTTTGCATCATTGGTGCAAGACGGCTTGTTCGGGGCCAGCACTGTGTTGAAAGCAACGTTCTCGGGCTGACCATCCATCCAGATTGAGCTGAACTTGCCCTTCAGATTTGCGGCAGTCGTATATCGATTACCAGCAATCAATGGAGTTGTCGCGGCAATACAAGCCCCTGCACTGGAAGTGATATTGGCCACACTGGTCAGCATGGCTTCTCGGACGTCGGGGTTAACCTTTCCGCCAATACCGAAATTTGCCTGTACACGTTCACCAAACGCGACTGTATTGCTCGTACCGTCAGTGATATCCCGCAGACCATAAGTAAACATCGCACAGAACACACCACTCATCTGCCGAGCATCGCGGTTTGCATTAGTACCGTTCCAGTTGAAGGCGTACGAATCACCACGACAGAACGCATAGTTGCTTGTGCCTCGGGCTGTAATGATCCCGGGATCGGTAGGGCATCGGAAACCAGGAATCTGCTTGAACCACCTATTCCAACCGCTCCATGGAGCCGCACCACCCGCGGGAACAACACCAGCAACGCCATTCGCTCCAGTAGTGTCTCCAGCTTCGATAAGCGCATACAGATTTGCCTGCTCGATATAAGGAAGCAGAGAAATCAAACCAGACCGACGCTGATAGTTGCCGTCATTTCGAGCCAGGTTACCGTAACCGTCGGTTCCGCCCTTCATGTACACCAGTTTATTGAACACATCGTGGTAATTGTGCAAAGCCAATCCGATTTGCTTCAGATTGTTCTTGCATTCAGACCGACGGGCAGCCTCACGGGCTTGCTGCACGGCTGGCAACAACAACGCAATCAGAATCGCAATAATTGCGATTACGACCAATAACTCGATCAAAGTGAACCCAGAACGTCTTTTCATGTAACGCATCTCCTCAGCCAAAGAAATCCACCCGGTCACCATGGGGGTAGAAAGATTGCAGACCCTTGAAATGCTCTCATCCTATGCACTTTTGTGCAAGCGGCACTTTAAATCTTTTGCAAAATCGACCACAATACGGGCACTGAAGTCCCACTCAGATAACCTTTGTTCATCACTCCCTTAATTTTGGCTCAGACGAAAATGAGATCCTTCTCCGTATTTGCTATGGCCGCTGTCTGCCTCCTCGGCTGTGGTGGCGGCACGCCCGCTAACAGATTACCGGTGTTTCCAGTGCACGGAAAAGTCACCTACAAGGGACAGCCCGTCGTGGGCGCTGACGTGACCTTCACGTCAGAAGAAAGCAAGAAGAGTGCTTTTGGACGAACTGATGACCAGGGTGAGTATCGACTGACGACCTACTCTGGCAACGATGGTGCAGTTGAAGGCAAGCAGTCTGTCATGATTATGAAGTCACTGCCGCCTGTCGCGACTGCTCCTGTCGCTGATACCGAATCGGCTGAGTATATCCCACCTGGATATGGCCCGGCACCTCCCCCGGAACCCCCGAAAAACGAGATTCCAGCGAAGTATGCGGCCGCTGAAACTTCAGGGTTGCTTGCGATTGTGAACCCAGAAGCTGATAACGAAGTGAACTTCGATTTAAAGGACTAAGTGCGTTCGCCACCATCAGGCCGCAGCGGGCGGCCTGATGGGAAAAGCTAACGTGCCGAGACCGCCTTCGGTGATCATCGACGATGGCAGTGGCTGAGTCAGGTCCTCGAATTGCGTTGCCGAATGCTCAATTCTGAATTCCGCAACGCGACCAGGAGCCGCGTTTGCAGACCGACACTGCAAACAGACGTTGCGGCGAATTCCGAACAACGCCCTCCACGTCGAAAAGCGGAAAACTTCCCCGCTCAAGTCTCATCAGCGTGATATCAGCTTGCTTCCCAACGTGAATCGATCCGAGACGGTCGTCGACTCTCATTGCGATAGCCGGGGCCATGGTGGACGCTCGAACGATGTCCTGGACTGGCATGCCGAGGTACAGAAATTTGCTCATCGTGGTGGGCAAATCAATCACCGGCCCCCGCAAATTGAAGTGATGCAGGTCCGTACTGATCGTGTCAGGCCAGAAGCCAAACTTCTCACATGCCGGCTCCGCGACTCGCCACACGAACGCACCCACTCCGTGCCCGACGTCGAAGATGACTCCCCTTGCCCGAGCTTCCAGCAGCTCATCAATTGGCATCCCGTCGTCTGCAAACGCGTGATCAGGATGTGGATGATAAAGATGAGTATACATGTCGCCCTTGCGCAGAGCTTTCAGCACGGTTGTCGTCGGGATTTTTGAGGCCGCATGATGAATCATAAGGGGGCTGCCCAGCTGGTCGGCCGCCTCAAAGACGCCATCGAATCCCGCCAGTTCATTCTTCTCGTTGTAGTTCGCCAAAGCTGACGTCAGCCGCACCTTCATCCCAACAAGATTCTTTGGGTACTTTCGAGCACACTCAACGGCGGACGGAACGTGAGCATGTCGGCCATCATTCAGGTCGCCCATAAACGGAGGGAAATCCGGATGCCCCTGAATTGCTCCGATCATCGAGATATTGAGCAGCGTGAATACGTCTTCCTCGGCGGCCGGAAGAATGAAGCGTGCCATGTTCGGATAGGTCAGCGACCCTGCTGTTCCGGTATCAAGCATCGACGTCACGCCGGTTCTTAAACCCGCTTCAACCGGATCAATCGAATAGAGCCCAATGCCGCTGAATACATGAACGTGCAGATCGATCAGACCGGGACAAACCAGCAGCCCCGTGGCGTCCACGATTGTTTCGCCCTGCGACGGCAGATCAGGGCCAATCTCCTGAATCACCCCATTCGCAATCCGAACATCGACTCGCTGAGCCTCCGCACCGGTGCCGTCGTAGACCTGCCCGTTCCGTATCAGAGTCGCATCGGTGCTCATGGATTTGCTCCCTGCTGATGAGCCAGAACAACCTGGCGAATCGATCTGACGATTTCCTGCACGTCACCATCCTGTAAACACTGAGTAAACAAGTAAGCACGATCCGGAGTCACCTCATCCTCGGCCAGCAGAATCTTCCGCGGCAGTTTTCGCAATGCCAACTGGAGATCTTTAGCGGACATTGCAGAAGGGCCCGAGCCGGGTTCAATGACCAGCAACGGATACGGTTGCCCGCTGGCGGCTTGTTCAAGGCGAGTAATCCGGAGCGATGAAAGATCCTTGAGGCTGTTATAGATCTCATCGACAGAACGCAGCCAGCGCGCGTATTCCGCCGAGTGATCTCGCTCACGATATCGCTGCAGTGCCACCATCAGACCGATCATCGATTCCTTGCTGACCTTCATCGAACGACCAAGGCCATGGCGAGGCGATCGACTGATCCAGCCCGCGTCTACCCAATGCTGCAATGACCACGTCCCGCCCCGCACATCCATGTCGACCATCTGAACCCAGGCACTGCGAATCAAATCTTTTCTTCCGCAGAGAACGCCCGATGCCTGTGGTCCACCGAGATGCTTTCCCCCGCTGTAAGCCACCAGATCAGCGCCGCGCTGAATAAAAGAAGTCAGATTCGTCACGGGAGGCATCGCAAAAGCAGCATCAACAATCACCGGCAGGCTATGCTGATGAGCCAGTTCAACGAGTCTATCAAAGCCGGGCTGCTCATTTGTTCCCATCCAGACGAAGCCAATCGCCGCGGTGCGTGGCGTAATCAGGGAAGCGATCTGAGCCAACGCGTTCGGGGCTCGATAATCCACGAAAATCGTCTTTGCCCCGGACATGCGAATCGCATGATCGTAATCAAATGGTCCGGGCAGAGGGTAAATGATTTCGTTGCGAGCACATCCGGAAACATCCGGCAGCCGATCCATGATGTCCGGGTCATTTCCAGCCAGACACGCCGCAGCCGCCAAAGTCAAACCGCCGGCTGCGCCGCAGGTGATGATTCCCGCTTCGGCGCCAGTGGCTTCCTGAATCACCTGACTCGCGGCGGTCAGCAAATCATCAATCTCGACATAGCGACTGCTGGCCGAAGCCATCGCGGCAATCACATCCGGATGCGGACAACTGCCGCTGACACGAGTTGCATAGCCGACGCAATTGATGACGGGCTGAATCCCGAACCGAGAATAGATATCAGACGTCATTGCGGCGTGTCCTCGAGAAGACCTCGGCAGGATTCGTCACCAGCATCTGGTGAATCTGCTCGTCCGTGATTCCGCGATCTCGCAGCATCGGGACAAAAATCTCCAGCAGATAGCCGTAACCTTTGCCGCCCTGATACTTCAGATGCTTCAGAGTACAGATGTCTTCGGAAAGGAGAACTCGATGCCCATAACCTTCCTTCACCAGGGCTGCCACATTATCCGCGCGGACGTATTCCGGCTGGTAATCGAGATAGCCGATGTTGTCGACTTCCAGGTAAACACCCTTCTCAGCAATCGGCAGCAGATGATGAACGCCGATCCGATCACCGAGATGACCGATAATCACCTTGTTCATGTCCGCACCGAACTCTTCCAGCATGGCGATCTGTTCCATCGCCAGAGTTCCCCAGCGGGTCGTATGCGTCGTGATCGCAACGCCCGTTCGCGCCTGTGCCAGAGCTGAGGCCCGGAAGACTCGTTCTTCGCCCGGCTTGATAAAGTGTCGGCCGGTGCCAATCTCCCCGATAAACCCCGCGCGAATTCCGGTGTCGCGAACGCCGACTTCGATTTCTTTGACCAGCACGTCGGCCAGTTCGCGACTGGTCAGTTCTTCCACGATTTTGGGATAGTTGAATTCGCGATACCAGCCGCAACCCATCAGGATGTTGAGCCCTGTTCGTTTGGAAAGTCGAACAAGAGCTTCCGGGTTTCGCCCAATTTCATCGAGAGTCACGTCGCAGATCGTCTTGCCACCGCGACTGAGGAATTCCTGCACTTCGTTGGCGACCAGATCTTCATCGTCGATCACATATTCGTAGTTCGGATAATGCCCCATGGCATCGAGGATGAGATGTTCATGAGTCTGAGTGACTCCCATTTGGTCGGGCCGCATAGGGCCGAGCACAGTAATGACTTCACGCGAATTCAGGTCGGATGACATCAGCAGCGTTCTTTCGAAGGCAGGAGAATCTGGATCATGAGGCGGTGGAGGTGACAAGTCTTAGTCGATCCACACCGTTCCGACAAACCAACTCCGTCAGCCATCCGATCGCGGGAGAAGCACGCTCGTGGACCAGCCAGTGAGCACGCGCGGCCGAGACATTCAAGAACAAAAGTGTTCTGGTCGCCAACTTCTCCGTTCGGTGACTTGTTAATTGCCCGCCTTCAGGTCTTTTGGAATGGGCGAAACGCGGTCAGACACAGCAAAAAACGTCCCGCAGACCAGCACCAATGAATACTGCTAATGCGACAGCAATCGTAGGTCCGGACGGTGGGGCAAGTCTTTCGGCTGATTCAGGTCCCACACAAGGCCCAGCAGTTTCAGCCCGCATAAAAACCACCAGCCCGGATCGTTTCGTACGCGTTCCAGGTCATGCCCATTGAAGGAGACCTGCTCAACCCTCGATTCTCCAGGTGCCCACACGGCACGCGTCTGAGATCAAATACGCTTCCTGACTCTTGACCGAAAAATTAAACGACCGAAAAATCAGGGATTAAAATCTTTCGGTCGCTGAAGTCACCAACAGGTTCACCTCAAGGCCTCGGCAGCCATTGGATAGCATCGATTACGACATACCCATCAGCGTCCTTGTTCGTGATCGCGACGGCCGCAGATTTCTCTGCCGAAAACGAAAAGGTCCCGAGCGACTGAAAATGATCGTCCGCATCCGGCGCGGATTGCTGATTGATCGTAATGGTTTTCATGCCCTCAGAAGTTTGCACCTCAACCCTTACCTTTGACGAACGGTTCGCATTCGGTGGCCAGGAAATTCGCACTTCGTACATTCCTGCGGAGGGCAATCGAGCTGCAAAGACGGCCGACGCCTGACCATCCTGTGCAGCTCCTTCGTGACGATACCCGTTACCCACGAAATAGCCCGACGCATTGCTGATCTTCCAGTCGCCGGTGAGTTTTGCGTCGTCATCGTCAACGACAATTCCCTTCAGCTTTCGCGGATCAACAAAGACCTTTGACTTTGCTTCTCCGCCTGAAGCGGCGGCGGCATATTCCAGCACCTGTCCATCTTTCAGCAGTTGCTCACGCAGAACTGCGTAGGGCACCTCCTGCACGGTGAGATCTTTGTCGATGGCCATCACCGCCGTCGTCGCCGCGCTTTGCCCGAGAATCATGAAGACCGGCTCCATACGAATAGAACCAAAGGCAATGTGCGAACTACTGACACACACGCTGACCATCAGATTATCACACTCGCCCTTTTGAGGAACCAATGAACCATAGGCGATTGCGTACGGAGAAATTCCAACGCCAATATCCCCTTCGTTCTGCACATATCCATCTGGCGTGATGTAACGCTGCACGTTATGCGAATCGATGGTGTAACTTCCCATGCCCACAGAATCCGGAGTTGGCTTCTTCTTCGTCAGCTCGTTCTCGGTCATCACGAACTGACCAATCATACGACGAGCTTCCCGCACATAGATCTGATGCGGCCAGTGCTCGTTGTCCACGAATTCATCTTTTGGCAATCCCCACTTCTGCATCTCCGTCTGAACGTCTTTGGGAATTCGAGGATCATTGGCGACAAAATACAACCATCCCTGTTGATAACGGCGGTGCTCCTCCAGAATCTCCCTGCGGCGTTCGTAACTGGCTTCCGGATAGTCGTAGTTCATCCCGATATTGTCAGTGCTGAACGGACCATGATTGTTCGTATCTGTTTTGTGATTGGGGATCGGATCGAACTTGTCAAACGTTTCCTTCCAGCCCGCTTCATAGACTCTGATCAACAATTCGTACTGCTTTGGGTCATAACCTTCGGGCATCGGAAACGGGATCCGATTCTCCGGATGATCGGTCGCACAGTACCGATAACAATAAGCCTGAATCCTTTTGTCGCCAGCGCCGTATTCGCCTGGCGGTTCTGTGCTGATCCGCGGCAGCACACCCGAAGCAGGATCTCCCGGAATCACATAGGGGCTGATTTTCGACTTTAATGCACCAAAGTGATGCCGATGATGAAGCACACCGGTTTGAACGCCATTCCAGTTCTCATCATACACGGAGTTCGCTTCTCGCCCGACGTGGTAAGAAACTCCTGCCGCAGCCATCAAATCGCCTTCGTAAGTCGCGTCGATAAACATGTGGCCGTTGTACGCGTTACCGGACACCATTGAGATGCTGACTATTCGAGCCCCTTCTTTGATGACTCCCTTCTCGCGATCGAGCCATTCGTCACGATGAACCGGAATCTGAAACTCCTTCACGTAGTCCTCGAAAACACTCTCGGCCACGTGCGGTTCAAAAATCCACATCGTGCGATTCTCGCCGTCAATCGCCGGAGTGCCTTGCCCCTTGTTGCCGTACTCGGACTGCTTTTGCCAGCGCCATGTTTCCGGCTGCTGATACTTCTTCCATAAGCGATGATAGAAGTCTCGCGACAGGCCACCGATGACCGCCTTGTTGCCGGTGTCCGTGAAACCAAGGCCACCGCTGGAGAGACCTCCAAGATGCTTGTCCGGACCAACAATAATCACGGTTTTACCCATCTTCTTGGCCTGAACCGCAGCAATGACTCCCGAGGAAGTCCCGCCATACACAATGAGATCAGCCTCAAACTTTTCAGCCGCCTCAACGAGCCCCGTCAGACAAAGAAAACTGGTCAACAGAATCAGGCACAGAGATCTGTCAACCTTCAAACAATTGTTAGGGTTCATTGCGTGGTTCACGTGTGGGAAGGAATTCTGGTAGACTCGAAGGCAGCAGACACTGAAATCGAGTCTGGCACTCCGGCTGAGTCACGGGCAGGATGAACGGCCAGATTAAGATTGACAATGCAGCCAACAACCACGACGTTCCGTGGACTCTGCTCCGCTCCGAAAATATCATCGGAGTCCACGGTGCCGATGTAGGAGCCAACGTCATGGTCAGCAGGATAAACAGTGCTGGAAAGCCCACGATCTGCAGCAACAACGTGGTCCCGAGCACCAGTTGTTCACTTTCGGTCATGCGAACGCCGCCCATCATGTGAAGTACCGGCACTGGCACGAACCGAATCGCCGTCAGCATCACGGCATCGCCAAACAGCAGCACCGTTGCGATCACTCGCCACAATGGTCCAGCCCCATAGACCACACCGATGACTCGAATCATGAGTGCAACTCGCCAGACAGAAACGATCCCCAGCAGTCGCAGGTTCCACAGCGTCGCCTCTCCCGGGCTCATCCAGCGTTCAAAGGGAATGGCATAAAGCCAGGCGAGTGGAGCTGTCATCCAGTAAAGGCGAAGAAACATCGGGAAGCCGCGAAAGAACGCGGGAAGCTGCGGAGCCTTCCCGATTCCCGTCAGGCGAACCAGCACGTACAACAGGAACGATGTCAGCAGCGACGCCCCATGAGGAATCAGCAGATGCCATGGCTCATGCAGGAGATCTTCGCCATCGTATTCTCGAGCGAATCCCGCTGACAAAACCAGCACGCCACCCAGAACCAACGAATAAGGACTCGCCGCGACATCCAGAATGGCCGACCGCTGTCCTGCCAGAAACCGAATCAGGGTCAGAGGCGTGACAGCCTGCGGCACCATCTCTTTTGCAAGAATCTCTTCCGCAGGGGGCTGTGGAGCAAACTCTGCGGAAGGACTGGTCATTTGGGGCTCGAACTATTACGCACAGGAATGGGAGCAATGTTGGGTCGCTCTCGTTGCATTGAAACTATGCCCGAGTTCTAAATCGCCCCGCTTTAAAATGCCAGTCGACTGCAGAGGGACAGACCCTGGAAGTATCGTCACTAATTTTCGCACATTCACCTTGCCGAGGAGGACTGCACAGCTTGCCCCGACCTGTGTGGCCGTCATTCAACGAACCCGGCCGAAATCCTGCGGCAAGCTGCAGACAGGGTTCGCCTTGCGGCTAAGGGAATCGCAAAAGGGGGACATTCTACTTATTCGCTAAAGTAGAATGTCCCCCTTTCCCCTGCGCTACTTATTCGCTAAAGTAGAATGTCGCCCTTTCCCCCGCGACCCCATGAGCGATATTCAATCAATGACGCAATGTCACAAACCATCGTCACATGATCGGCCCGGTTCGACGTCGCTCCTCCGGAGCTTTCGCTTTGTGTGATCGCGGACCTCGGGCCGAAGTCCGAGGCTAACAAAACGCGGCTGCTCTGCAGCCAGAACCTGGCCGCCGGCCGATTGTCATCCTGCATGTTGAAGTGGCCAAACTCTCAAGTTCTGTATTCCGTCTGCGATTCGCTGCTCCGCAGCGAATCGCATTGGGGCTCCGCGACGTTCCTTTTCTTTGCGGAACACGGATCGGGCTTGAGTTGTCGGTCTGAGATGCACAGAATGCTCGGGTGAATGTTGCCGCGAACATACGTGGGGAGAACGCCGGATGTTGTCGATTCAGGGATCAGCACTGAAATTGTGTGACGGCGTTTCTCGACGAACAGCGATTAAGGTCGGTGCACTGGGCATGGGAGGACTCAGTCTTCCTCAACTGCTGAAGGCGGAATCAGCAACCGGAAAACGATCGACTCATAAATCGGTCATCATGATCTTCCTGCCGGGCGGCCCGCCTCATCAGGACATGTTCGACCTCAAGCCATTGGCTCCGGTCGAATATCGCGGTGAGTTTTCCCCTATTCACTCGAACGTGGAAGGCATCGAAGTCTGCGAACATATGCCGTTGCTGGCTCAGCGAATGGATCAGCTCGCGGTGATCAGAACTCTGGTCGGATCGGAAGGTCAGCATTCTGCGTTTCAATGCATGCACGGGCATCCTCATTTGAATCAACCGGTTGGCGGCTGGCCGTGTTTTGGATCGGCAGTTTCCAAATTGCAGGGATCCGTAAACACGGAAGTTCCTGCAGCCATCGCGCTACAGCCAAAAATTGGCGGCGCGTTCTGGTCGGATCCTGGCCAGGGCGGATTTGCGGGAATGCGACATGCACCTTTTGCAGCCAATGCTCCCGGCAGTAACGAGATGTCGCTGACCAGCATGACCAAGGGCACCTTGCAGAATCGCCGAGCACTGCTGGGGCAGATGGATTCGCTTCGTCGACAATTGGACACAACCAATGTGATCGACGGAATGGATACGTTTTATCAGCAGGCATTTGAAATCCTGACGTCCGGGAAATTGATCAACGCTCTGGATGTGGAGCAGGAAGATCAGGTGACTCGAGAAAAGTACGGCCGTGGTTCGAAGGAGCCGGCTGGATACGGCGATGCGGGCTGGTTACGCAATGAAGATTTGCTTGTGGCGCGTCGACTGGTCGAAGCGGGTGCGCGAGTTGTCACGTTGTCATTTGGACGATGGGACTGGCATGGTCAGCCGCATGGCACCAACTTCGATAATGCTCGCGATCATCTTCCGGCCTTCGATCAGGCATTGTCCGCGTTGCTGGATGATTTGAAAGAGCGTGGATTGGATCGTGATACGTCGGTTGTGGTCTGGGGAGAATTCGGAAGAACTCCGCGCATCAACAACAAAGGCGGGCGAGATCATTGGCCTCAGGTTGGCTGTGCGCTGCTGGCAGGTGGCGGAATGCGAACCGGGCAGATCATTGGCGAAACGAATGCTCTGGCTGAGTATCCAACGAAGCGGCCAGTGCATTTTCAGGAGATCTTTGCCACGCTATATCATCGCCTGGGAATTGATGTCGATCATTCCACGATCAACGATCTGACCGGGAGACCTCAGTATCTGGTCGATCACACGAAGTATCAGCCGTTGCCGGAATTGATCTGAGACCGCCACAGGGCCAATCCCGAAATAAGTTCCCGAAATCACAACCCGACGCGTAAACGAGGGATCGGTGCCTTGCAGAGAAATCCCTCACTGACGTTTCGGGTTGTGATTTCTTCGTCGCAGTAAAAACAGGATGTTGTTTC
>JBILXT010000528.1:0-4513 GCA_044378235.1 Planctomycetaceae bacterium | reverse complement strand
GGAATGTTCCTGAAGGGCAAGGCCGAGTTGAAGCAGGCTACGGAAGCCTTCACAAAGGTGGAGGAACTTGGCCGCTTCGATGGACCGTTGAATCTGGCTCGCGTACTGGTCGCAGAAGCAGGTCCGGGGCAGTTGGACGCAGCGGCTGCGGCGGTGCAGCGTGCGGCAGCTCATAAGGATCCGCCGGCACCGCCGTGGACCATGGCGTGGCTCAGCGGCGTGATCAATCGTCAGCAGGGTGCGTTGGAGCAGGCGGAGGCGAATTTCCGTCAGGTGCTGGAGTACCGGACGGAAGAAACGATCAAGCGGAAGTTTGATTTCAGCAAGGACTATGAAGTCATCAATTTGCTGGGACAGACGGTGTTTGATCGAGCGTTGCAGATTCGCGGTGAATCGCGATCAGAGGAGCGGGCGACGAGACTTAAAGAGGCGGTGGAGATCTTCCAGAAGACGCTGGCCATCGATTCAGAGAACGTCGACGCTCATTACAATTTGAGCCAGTTGTATGCTCAGTTGAATGACAAAGTGAAAGCTGCGGAGCATCAGAAGCTTCACGAGAAGTACAAGATCGATGATACCGCTCGTGGAGAAGCAGTCAGCAAGGCGCGTCAGAAGTATCCGGCGGCGGACTTCGCCTCTGAGGCATTGGTGATATACGATCTGCAACGTAAGCAGAAGACTGAACCAGCGACAGTACAGGCCGAAGACTAGATGTTGACGTTACCGCTGCGGAGAGCGGTTGCTGAAGTCGTGCGGACAAAACGTTTCCTCGTTTAGCCCGTGGCCGAGAGGCCAGGTTCTTCATACCGCCTGGCCTGTCGGCCACTGGTTAAACGACTCATTCATAGATACGAACGAACCAGACATGAATCAGTCGAACCAAACAGAGTCTGAAGAAATCCAGAACGACGAAGTCGTGGGTTCTGCGATCAAATGGTCGCTCGGGATCTTTTTGCTATTGGTGGCTGCCGGGATCTTGATTTGGCTGCTGACAAAAAAGCCGCCGGAAGTTGTCGTAGAAAAGGCCGGGCCGACGGAGCTGCCAACCGAGCGGGTCAAACCGAAACTCGAAGTCCCGGAAGTTCGATTCACGGAAATCACCGACGAGGCCGGCATCGATTTCGTCCATGAAAATGGAGCCGACGGCGAAAAGTTGCTTCCGGAGACAATGGGCGGGGGCGGAGCGTTCTTTGACTTCGATAATGACGGGGATCAGGACCTGCTGTGCGTTAACTCGAATGTCTGGCCCTGGGCAAAACAGCAACCCGAGAAAGCTCCCACGTCCGCACTCTATGCCAATGACGGGACCGGGAAGTTTTCAAATGTTACGACCGGTTCGGGCCTCGATGTTCCGATGTACGGAAACGGAGTGGCATGCGGGGATTTCGACAATGACAACGACGTCGATGTCTTTGTGAGTTGTCTGGGCTTCAATCATCTGTTCCGCAATGACGGAAACGGCAAGTTTACTGACATCACGACCGAAGCCGGTGTCGGAGGTGGAGAGAATGAGTGGAGCACCAGTTGTGGTTGGTTCGACTACGACAACGACGGTGACCTGGACCTGTTTGTGGCCAACTATGTTCAGTGGTCGCGGGAACAGGATCTGTCCATGGAGTTCACTCTGAATGGAACTCTGCGAGCCTACGGTCGCCCCACAGATTTCACGGGAGCGTTCCCTTATCTTTATCGCAATGAGGGAGCAGGTCGCTTTACGGATGTCTCGGAACAGGCTGGCGTTCAGGTTCGCGATCCGAATACGAATTTTATTGCATCAAAGTCTTTGGGCACCACGTTCTGCGATGTGAATGCCGACGGGCGACTGGACATCATCGTCGCCAACGACACCGTCCAGAATCTGTTGTTTGTCAGTCAGGCCGATGGGACTTTTCTGGAGTCCGCCGCAACGGCCGGTGTTGCCTTTGATAACGCCGGGGTGGCTCGCGGAGCAATGGGTATCGACACGGGCTGTTTTCGCAACACCGATGCCATTGGTATTGCGATCGGGAACTTTGCCACGGAAATGACAGCCTTGTATGTGTGTCAGGCTCCGGGTGCCGAGATTCCAATCTTCCGTGATGAAGCCGTTTCTAATGGCCTCGGCCCCGTGACTCGAACGGACCTGAAGTTTGGTGTCCTGTTTCTGGACGCAGACCTCGACGGTCGACTGGACCTGTTTGAAAACAACGGGCACCTGGAAGAAGACATCAATGTGGTGCAGGCGAGCCAGCAGTATGAACAGCCTCCGCATCTGATCTGGAACTGCGGCACGGAATTCGAAAATGAGTTCGTGATGCTGCCGGAAGCGAAAACAGGAGCGGACTTCCAGAAGCGAATGGTCGGGCGAGGAGCCACGATGGCGGATATCGATCGCGATGGAGATCTGGATCTGACGCTGTTCAGTTCCGGTGGCAGGCCCCGATTACTTCGCAACGATCAGAAGTCAGGGCATCATTGGCTGCAGTTCAAGCTGCAGGGCACAACCTGCAATCGGGATGCAATTGGAGCGGAAGTGAAAGTGACCTTGCCGGATGGAACTGTGCTGACTCGCCTTGTGATGCCCACCCGCAGTTATCAATCTCAGGTCGAGCTGCCTGTGACATTCGGGCTGGGCAAAGTCGACTCCGTGAAAGACGTCACGGTTCGCTGGCCGGATGGAACGACGCAGTCTGTCGTCCTGGAGAAAGTTGACCAAAGGCTGGATGTTGTGCAGGGGAAGTAATCAGGACTTCAGGTTCGCGTTGCCTGTTGCTCTGAGGCCATTCTTGCGAGTTGGGTTGTTTGAGTCAGGCACGCATTGTCATTTCCATGAAACCTCTGCGATTGACGGAGGCTCTTTGGATGCCCAATAACGCCGTCAGAAATCCGTTTGTAGGCGATCTCCTGTAACGCCCTCGCTAACATCTCAGGAATCTTCCTGAAAAGTCGCGTGATCACGGTTTGGTCGGCGACTTAGGTATGGGTTCGAAAAGTGGCCCGGTTCTCCGGGAAAACTGCGAAATGAGGCCTGTTTGGACGATTCTGCACTGGTCGATGGACTTCGTCGTCACGATCCAGCGGTATTGAAGCACTTCACTGATTGCTTCCTGCCGTCGGTTTGGCGGTTCGTCTACGTCCGTGTCAAAGGTGATCGCCATCTGGCGGAAGACATCGTCAGCGAGTCCGTGCTGGCTCTTTTGAAGGCTGTGGCGGATCCGGAACTGGAGATCGGTCATCCGGTGGCCTGGTTGAGATCGGTTGCGGCGAACAAGGTTGTCGATCATTTCCGCGCGGCGGCTCGAGTGCAGCATCTGATTGATCAGGCAAAGCAGGCTCGACCGGTGAGTTCCAGTGAGGACGCGGTGGCCGCGCAGGAATTGCTGGAGCGACGCGAAGAGATTCGGAATGTTCTCGGGCTGTTACCGGAGCAATCTCGCCTGGCTCTGGAGTGGAAGTATGTGGATAAGTTGAGTGTTCGAGAAATCGCGGATCGGTTGAGTGTGACGGAGAAGGCGGCGGAGTCAATTTTGTTTCGCGGACGGCGCGAGTTTCGAGAGCGGATGCTGTTGAGAGGTGCTCAGGAAGAAATGGCGGTCGACGTTCGGCGTTGCAGTTGTGCGGGTGACTCGGCGCAGGGTTGTGGAAAGTCCGAACAGGATCGGGGCAGCTCTGATGAGAGTGTGGCTGAGTTTGAAGATTTGAAATTTGAGATTTGAAATTTCAAAGATGAAATTGTGGGCCAGGCGAGTTGAGTGAGATTGATGGATGAGTCATCACAGGGTGTGTTTTGAGTGACGAACTTCAATATGAATGAGACATCAACAGAATCAGTTGAAGATCGTGAGCTGGAAGAGCTGCTCGCGGGTGCGCTTGATGCGCCGCCGGTGCCGCGTTCTTTGTTGAAGCGACTGGATCAGGTTGTTGAACAGGAATGGGGCCAGTCGCCTCGTCTGGCCAACGATGTTGCTTCAAAATTGCAACGAGGTCTTTCGCGTAGTTCCCGCTGGGTGCGAGGACTTCCGATTGCCGCGGCGTTGATTATTGTCGCAATCGGCGTAGTTTTTTTGAATTCTTCTTCACCGGCTTATGCGTGGTCGGCGATGGTCGAGGCGTTGAATAAGAGTGGCCTGGTTCAGTTAGAGTCAAACGGGGTGACTCGCTGGCTGTCTCTGTCAGAAGGTCTGGCCTGTGAATCGACCGGTGAAGAATCCGTGCTGTTGGATGTCGGGAAGCGTGTTTTGCTGACACGTCGCTCTGGCGTCGATGTGATCGAGCGTCAGGTTTTGGCGGTCAACGATTCCGCCGGCCGCGATCATCTTGCGTTGGCCTTTCTGGCGGGGCAGCCCGGCGACGGATTTTCTGTGGACATGAATTCGCCAGTGACGTTTTCCAGTGAAACCTGGAGTGAAGTGTCGGTGAACGGGGCCAACTGTGTTGAACTGGACGTTCAGCTGGAGATTGAAGGCAAGCCATCTGAATTGCATGTGCTGCTGGATGCAACAACTCATCTGCCGATTGCCGCGAGGCTTGGCGA
>JBILXT010000527.1:0-4519 GCA_044378235.1 Planctomycetaceae bacterium | reverse complement strand
GTAGAGATTTTCCGGCAAACATCATCTGCCGAAGAGAGTGAACCGGCGAATCTTGCTGGAAACCGGCAGTTTGGTCAATGCCAGCCTCTTTTCAGGGCCACACTAAGCGACAGTCCGGATTTTCTCTACAAGGCAATTGAATCTACTTCACGACATCACGCCCCAGCCAAATCGCCTGCTCCTGAGTTCGTTCCGATCGGAGTGTAGTGTTCTGTGCAACCGCTTATCGTGCAAAAACTATGACGTTTACTGTTGGGCCAGTGCCAGACGGGCTCAGGTGTACTTCGCCTCTACGATCATGTTCGCCTCGCTTCCGGTCATTCGTGCAATGGTTATGATCTGTTGCATTGTTTTACTCAGACGTTCTTCTGCCTACACGGAGCCGTGACGATGATCGAACGCTGGAACAGTTCTGCCTGGAACTCGTTAGCTCGGAAAGCCGCACTTCTGGCTGTCAGTCTTGGATTCTTACTGTCGTCCGCTTCCGGACAACAGCCTGAGACGAGGACGTACAAAAATAGTCTCGTCAAGTTGGTGGATCCAGTACCGTTGTTGAATGATCACCCGGAGTTCGTGCAGCCTGTCATTGAGGAAACTCGTTACGAAGCGCCGGTGTTGGTGAATGACGAAGGGGCAGATCTGACCGTTCGAGCCTGGCGGTTTTCTTACAACGCTCGAGGCATTATCGAAATGCCTAACAATCTGCTGGCCAAAGAGACGGCCGTCGTGATGGTTCATCCGTGGGGAATCGACGACGGTCAGGGCTGGGACACTCCTGAACCCGCTGGCGTGGCCGATTTTTGTACGCCAACGAAGAATCACCTGGCGGCTCGCCATACCAGCAAAGTCATCAATCCGTTTATCAAGTCTCTGCGCTCTCACGTCGGATGTGTCATGTTCAGTCTCCCTGGAACAGAGGATCCCATTCGCAAACTGGTTTATCGCTCCGTCAATTCCACACCAACAGCTCAGCAGCGAGAACAAGGTGCGAAGGAATTGTCGGCGAAGCTAAAGAATTTCGATTATCGCGGTGAGCCTCTGGTGGCGGAGTTTTCTGTGTCGACGAAGACGCCAGTCATCGACTATTTCAAACAGTTCCCCGGACTTGATGCCGGTGCCAAGTACAACAACGACGGATTCTGGCAGCAGCCTATTCCAGTGACTCGAGACATTACTGTTCATCCTGAAGACATCGTGATCTACGACGCCGATGGCTACGGACCAATGCGAGATTACTTGAAGAAGCAAGGCATACGACATGTTCTGCTCACCGGATACGCAACCGACATGTGCTTCTGCAAGACAACAGCGGGCTACGACAACCTTTCGAAAGATTTTAATGTGTTCCTTGTGGGTGATGCGACTCTCGCCACATTCCCGTCGAACAATACACCTCGATACGCCACGAACGCTCATATCTCTTTTGCTGCACTTAATCAGCTTGTGACTCAGGTGTCCTGGGTGAAGCTCAACGAAGCTGCAAAGTAAGTTGCTCCCGTCACGGAGACTCCTCCCAATGCCTGCCACCATCCAACCACCCTGGATGGCGGGCTGCTGTCTCTCTGATATTCACGTTGACTCACACACGGACCTTCCCCTTCTTCTGACTTCGGCCCCCAGAGACGTCGCTATGTACACACGGTTCTTTATCGTTCGGCTGATTGCCTGCGCAGTGGCTTTTCAGTACTCCATAAACATTGGCAGCATTGGGGGAAGTGAGCCGACAACGAAAGCGAGAGAACCATGGACGACGTCAAAGTTGCAGGGCACACCGGTGCCTCCGGAACCGTTCCGAGTTGTCTCCGCCTTTCCTCAACTCAAATTTGATCTGCCAACGACCCTGCTGGAGATTCCGGGAACGAATCGCCTGCTGGTGTCAGAAATTGGTGGCCGCGTCTTTACGTTTGTGAAGGATGCAGAGACAGCCAAAGCAGATCTGGCATTGGATACGGCGGCGGTTGCCGGGGGTGGCGTGTCGCTGTTTGCAGCAGTCGTGCATCCGAAATTCCAGGACAACCGCTACGTTTACCTGTGTCTCGTGCATCCCGGTGGCAAATCCCATACGCGAGTCTCCCGGTACACAATGACAAATGATGCGGTACCAGTTCTTGATCCGAAAAGCGAAACCGTCATCATCACATGGCCCTCTGGCGGCCATAATGCCGGTTGCATGCGATTCGGTACCGACGGCTTGTTGTATATCGCAACCGGCGATGGGTCCGGACCAAATCCTCCCGATGGATTGACGACCGGCCAGACCGTGAGCGACCTGCTGGGAGCAATTCTGCGCATCGACGTCGATCATCCGTCGGCCGATCAGCATTATTCCATCCCGGCTGATAATCCCTTCATCAAACACGAAGGTGCTCGTCCCGAGATTTTTGGTTACGGACTACGCAATCCCTGGAAGTTCGGCATTGATGCGAAGACCAACGAGGTTTATGTCGCAGACAATGGCTGGGAAACCTGGGAGATGATTCATCTGGTTGGAAGCGGCACCAACTGTGGCTGGCCCGTGATGGAAGGCCGCGCGAGGCTGCGGTCTGAAGTTCCGGTCGGACCAACGCCGATTACTCCCCCGATCCGTGATCATCATCATTCCGAGGCTAACTCTGTGATTGGCGGGCCGGTCTATCGCGGCGACAAACTGCAGTCTCTTCACGGCGACTTTGTCTACGGTGACTACATCACAGGAACGATCTGGTCCGTTGGACGATCGGCCGATGGATCCTTCGTGGGCAAGACACTGGTCGACACTGATCTTCGCATCACGGACTTTATGGAGAGTTCATCCGGGCAACTTTACGTTGTCGACTATGACCTGACCGGACAGATTTATGAACTGCTGCCGAATGAGGTCAAGGATCTGTCTGCCGAGTTCCCCAAACTGCTCAGTCAGACAGGCATCTTTGCGGACCTGGCAACTCTGAAACCATCCACTGGAGTAGTGGCCTACAACGTCACAGTTCCTCGCTGGGTCGACGGCGCGATGTCGCAGCGATTTGTGGGTGTTCCGGGGAATGAAACCATCCAACTGGCTCCTCATAGCGCGATTCGTGGAACGTATCTGGAGGGAACCGTCTTTGCGAAACATCTTTCCATCCCTGCTTCGGAAGGACGACCCGGCCGGCCGCTGGAAACTCAGATTCTGCAGTTCCAGTACGGAACGTGGCATCCCTACAGCTACCTCTGGAATGATCAGGGAACGGACGCGGAACTGGTCGGTTCAATCGGCACTTCAAAGTCGGTGCAGTGGCCGGATACTCACAATCCCGGCAAGATGACAGAACGCACCTGGCACTCGAATGCCGTGAATGAATGCAAACTTTGCCACAACGCCGGGCCCGGTTTTGTGTTGGGATTCGTTGGCAACCAATTGGCAGGAGCACTCTCTGGAGATAATCCGTCAGACCAACTTGAATCGCTGTTGGCTCAGGGAGTTATCGCCTCGATCCCCGAAGCAGCGCGCAGCGAATCGCGTCGACTGGTGAATCCCCACGATGAGTCTTTGGATCTGAACGATCGAGCCCGCTCATACCTTCATGGCAACTGCAGCATGTGTCACCACAAAGGCGGCAATGCGATTGTGTCATTCTTTATGACTCGTAATCTGACGTTCGATCAGATGATGACTAATAAAGGGACAAATATCGGTACTTTTGGAATGCAGCAGGCGAAACTCGTCGTGCCAGGAGACCCTTACCGATCGGTCATGATGTATCGCATGTCGAAACTCGGCTACGCCCGCATGCCCTATATTGGATCTCAGGTGATTGATGGTCGCGGTGTGACATTGATCGACCAATGGATTCGATCTCTCCCACATGCAGCAGAAACGAAACTGTCGGATCCATTGCAGGACGGAACGGCTCAGTCATTGGCTCTTGCGGCCCTGAGCTCTGAATCAACAGAAGTGGATGCTCGAAGCGCAGCAGTGCGAACTCTTGCCGGAAACACAGAAGGTGCTCTGGCACTGATGTCGAAGCTGCATCACGGCCAATCGAAGTCGGACGATCGTATCGCGGCTGTTGAAACCGTCAGGAATGCCAGCAGTGATATCCGGGGTCTGTTCGATGACTTCATTCCGGAATCGCAACGCAAGAAAACTCTGGGGCGGACCTTTGAGCCTTCCGTGGTACTTGATCAGGATGGTGACGCCTTGCGAGGTCGCCTGATATTTTTCAGTGATGCGGCAAGATGCCGAGCCTGTCACCACACGGATGATGCCGCATTGTCGGTTGGACCAACATTGAAGGAGATCAGTAAGAAGTACCAGCACGAATCGGAGATGCTGCAACACATTCTGCAGCCGTCGCTGAAGGTGGACGAGAAGTTCGCCGCATGGGCGGTCGTCACTATCGAAGGCAAGGTTTTGACCGGATTGCTTGAGAAGCAGACCGACTCGGAAGTCGTGCTGCGGGCCGCCGATCGTCAGCTCGTGACCGTGGCCAGGAAGGACATCGAAGAAATGCAGAAGAGTGCTCGATCTCTAATGCCGGACGGCGTTTTAGCGGATCTG
>JBILXT010000526.1:0-4524 GCA_044378235.1 Planctomycetaceae bacterium | reverse complement strand
AGAGCAATCACGAGCCGAACGTGATGCCGCTAAGGAAGCCATTGCCGTGGCCGAGGCAAATCTGACAATGGCGGAGGAGCAGTTGCGACGGAACACGATTTACGCGCCATTTGATGGAGTGATCGTACAGATTCACCAGAAGCAGGGGGCGGCGGTCGATGCGTCGTTGCCGGTTGTTACGCTCGCCAGCCTGGATACTCTGGAAGTCGAGATGTACGTGCCGTCCGATCGCTTTGGTTCGATTCGCAATGGCAGCACGGTCAACTTATCAGCAGGGGCTCCGGTCAACGCGGACCTCAGCGCAAAAGTGTGTTCGGTTTCGCCGGTGATTGATTCGGCCAGCAATACTTTCCGCTGCGTGTTGCAGATCGACAACACAACCGCCGGACTGCCTGCGGGGTTCTCCGTCGTCCTTACGAATGCTGATACTCAGCAGAAGTCGGAAGAGTCCGTGGCGAACAAACAAACACGTCCGCTCCAATAAAGGGCTGAACGATTACCGTTTCGAAAGGTGTTGATCCACAGGATATCTTTGATGCGATTTCAATAACAGAGCGACGGATTACACTCCGCTACTCTTTCGAACCGCCCGACGACTTACCGGAATCGCCGCCGGACGACTTACCGGAATCCGAAGACCCTTCACTTGCCTTCTTAGCCGCGTCAGCGCCCTTTTTGTAGGACTCACTGCGATAGTCGGTCTGATAGAAGCCTGTGCCTTTGAACAGAATTCCGCCACCGGCGCTGATGATGCGTTCGGCTTTGGCCTTCTTGCATTTCGGGCACTTCTTTGTCGGCTCGGCCTTGATCGACTGGAATTCTTCCCATTTATTGTCGCAGGCGTGGCAGCGGTATTCGTAAGTTGGCATGACGTTGTGTCTCGTGACAATGTGATGCGGGCAGTGAAAAAATGCGAGCAACAAAGGCGAATGCGAGTCAACCGAATCGCACAGATTCAAATCACGCCTCGGGAGGCGCGGAGGAAACAATGACTCGAGCTGGTCGAACGACACGATCGTGCATTCGGTAGCCCATCTCGACAACCTGCAGAACCGTCATCGGCTCATGATCCTTTGACGGAATCTGCGTTAGTGCTTCGTGCAGATTGGGATCAAATGGTTTGCCCATCGCATCAATCGGTTCCGCAGAATGAGCTTTCAGGATGTCGCGGAATTGATTGGCGACCATCCGAATCCCGTTCAACAGATTCTGAAGATCCCCAGTCTGTTCCGCTGACAGGATGGCTCGATTGAGCCCATCCAGTCCTGGCAGGACATCGCGCACGAGACGCAGCGATTCGAACTTTCGAGCATCGTCCTGTTCGCGATACGTTCTGCGCCGGAAGTTTTCCATTTCCGCCTGTGTTCGCAGCAGTTTGTTCTGCAGGTCGTCGATCTTTGCCTGCAGTTCTGTGATATTTACCAGTGGCGACGAAGTGTCTTCGGCCATCGCTTCTGCGAAGGCTTCAACTCCGGAGTTTCCGGCTGCGCCATTCTCTGGAACACCCGCGTTGTTGGCCGGGTCTGGCTGACTCATAGCAAACCTCTGTAGAATATATGGTGAAGGGCACTGCCCCTGCTAAGTTTCTGATTCAAAGCGTAGTGCCGACTTCAGTCGGCATTATTTTTAAAATTCCCAAACGGATGCCGGCTGAAGCCAGCACTAAAAGCGTTGCGGACTCTAAGTTTCTTCTTCTGAAGTCTGACCTGAAAAGAACGTCTTCACCTGTTCGAAGAACGACTTTCGTTGCGGCATCACGTTCTTATGGTCCAGTTCTGCCAGTTTGCGGAGAAGCTCTTCCTGCTCCGACGACAGCTTGCGAGGAATCTCGACCTGCACTTCGACCAGCAGATCTCCCACGCGTCCGCCCGCTCCGCGAGGATCCGGCATCCCCATTCCTCGCAGCCGATTAATCTCGCCCGGCTGAGTGCCCGGTTTGATCTTCAGCGTTTCCGGCCCCTTCAATGTCGGAATTTCGATTTCAGCTCCGAGCGACGCCTGAGCAATCGTGACTGGCAGACGATACGTCAAATCCTGACCATCGCGTTGAAACAGCGGATGCTTCTTGACCTCGATGTCGACGTAAAGATCGCCGCGCGGGCCGCCATTGAGTCCGGCTTCTCCTTCGCCACGCAGACACAATTGCATGCCCGAATCTACGCCGGCCGGAATTGTCACTTCGCGAGCAACTTCCTTCATGATCCGGCCCTGGCCGTTACATGATACGCAGGAATCCTTCACTACGGTGCCTCGACCACGACAGGCCGGGCAGCTCGTTTGAAAGCGAAAGAATCCCTGTGACTGAATCACCTGGCCATGACCACCGCATGTCGAACACTTCGTCGGCGACGATCCCGGTTTGCATCCCGAGCCCTGACACGTGTCACAGCCTTCGTGTCGAGTAATTCGGAGTTCTCGTTTGCAGCCGTTGAAAGCTTCCGGCAAATCAATGCGAACCGTGGCCTGCAGCGATTCTCCTCGCGTTGCACCTGCACGTCCGCCGCCGCGACGACCACCACTGCCGCCACTTCCACCAAACTGAAAGCCAAAGCCCTCGAACAGATCGCCGAACGCGCTGAAGATGTCATTAACATCGTGAAATCCACCGCCACCACCAGCACCTTTGACGCCAGCATGGCCATGTCGATCGTAGCGAGCCCGCTTGTCGGCATCGTTCAGAACCTCGAATGCTTCAGAGGCTTCTTTGAACTTCGAAACAGCTTCCTCATCATCCGGATTACGATCCGGATGGTACTTGAGGGCCAGCTTCTTATAGGCCTTCTTCAGTTCTTCCGGTGACGCATTCTTCGCCACACCCAGAACTTCATAATAATCACGCTGTGCCGCCATCATGATGAGCCGAAGAAGGTTTCTGCTGACAGAGCTTTACGCCCTGATAATTGACTTTTCAACGTTGACTGAACAAATCGCAACAAACGGGCGAGGCACAAATGAAGACGGGACACCATCGCTGGTGCCCCGGTCTGATTTTTCGTATCACGGCAGGCCGCAGGCGACTGTGGAGATCGTGCCAGCGAAACAATCGCCTGAGACCTGCCGTGAATGGTTCCTGCCTGATCGGACAGAGACCGCTGCGATGGCCTCGAAGTGTCCGAGACCATCGTCAGCAACTCACTATCGGATCACGCCTTCCGATGCTGGCTTCTTGCCGCCTTCAGCATCTTCAGACTTGGTCACAAGGACCTGAGTTGTCAGCATCAAACCTGCGATCGACGCGGCGTTTGACAGAGCGTTGCGAACGACCTTCGTTGGGTCAAGAATTCCAGCCGCAAGCATGTCAACGTAGGCGTCCTTTGCAGCATCGTAACCCATTGGGCCCTTCAGCTGACGAACTTCATCAACGATGACAGCGCCATCTTTGCCACAGTTCGTTGCGATCATGCGAGCAGGAGCTTCGAGGGCTCGTGCCACAATACCCACACCGATTGCTTCGTCGCCGCTGCTCTTGACCTTGTTGACATCGTCGATCGCTCGCAGCAATGCGACACCACCGCCAGGAAGAATACCTTCCTCAACAGCAGCACGAGTTGCATGCAGAGCGTCTTCCATGCGAGCCTTGGTCTGCTTCATTTCTGCTTCGGTTGAGGCACCGACAGAAATCACAGCCACACCACCGGTCAGCTTGGCCAGGCGTTCCTGGAACTTTTCACGATCGTAGTCGCTGTCGGTCTTTTCAATGTGATCGCGGATCTGCTGAACGCGAGTCTTGATCGCAGCAGCCTTGCCTGCACCTTCGATGATCGTGCAGTTATCCTTGGTCACTTCAACGCGACGAGCACTTCCGAGGTGTGCCAGTTCGACGGATTCCAGCTTGATGCCGAGATCTTCGGAGATCATCGTTCCGCCGGTCAGAACAGCCATATCGCCCAGCATCGCCTTACGACGATCGCCGAAGCCTGGAGCCTTCACGGCACAGATCTTCAGGATGCCACGCAGCTTATTGACAACCAGAGCCGTCAATGCTTCGCCGTCAACATCTTCTGCCACAACCAAAAGCTGCTTGCCTGAGCGCGCAACCTTCTCGAGCAACGGCACGAAGTCGCGAAGGCTGGAAACCTTCTTTTCGAACAACAAAATCAGGCAGTCTTCCAGAACACACTTCATGTCTTCAGCCTGAGTCACGAAGTAAGGGCTGATATAACCCTTATCGAACTGCATGCCTTCGGAAAACTCAAGAGTCGTGCTGTTGCCCTTGCCTTCTTCGACAGTGATCACGCCATCACGGCCAACTCGTTCCATCGCGTTGGCAATCATCTCGCCAATCGCTTTGTCGTTGTTGGCAGAAATCGCGCCGACCTGAGCAATCTGCTGCTTTGATTCGACAGGACGAGCCAGCTTCTCAATGCTCTTCAGAGCGGCTTCAACCGCGAGTTCGATGCCCTTGCGGACAACGGTCGGGTTTGCACCGAGAGAAATGCTGCGAAGACCTTCGCTGTAGATCGCTCGAGCCAGAACCGTTGCGGTCGTGGTGCCGTCACCAGCCGTGTCGCTGGTCTTGCTGGC
>JBILXT010000525.1:0-4538 GCA_044378235.1 Planctomycetaceae bacterium | reverse complement strand
ATCTCGCCGCGCTCAATCCGATTCAGCGTGTCAAAGGGATTTTTCACTGCGACGATGACTGGTGGATGATTAATCGAAGTGGTTCGACCATTACTGTCAGAGAATCCGCTTACCGTCGAGACAGTCGCTGTGAAATCATCACGAATGAAGCAACGCCGACCTGGACTGATGTCGAAAGTGCGATGTTGCAGTTCCGCTCGTAGTGCTGGCTTCAGCCTGCAGTTTACCGTAATTTGAGATCTCAAATTGCAACCGCAGTTGGCACTACCCTTTGTTCGGCCTTTGATAACTCGGAACATATGCGATGGCCATCTTTCCCCTTCCGGCTGATCTGACTGCTGACACGGCTCTGACTGAGATTTATGCGTCCATTTGGGACCTGCTGGAATCGTCGGCCGCCGGGAATGCTCCCGGCTGGCGATTACCGGTACTGGCCACGCTGACTGATCGCGGTTGCGAGCAACGCACGGTAGTTCTGCGAGTCGTGGATCGTGATCAGGGCACTCTGCTATTTCACACCGATGTCCGATCGAGCAAAGTTGAGCAGATTCGAAAGGATGGCCGAGTCTCACTGCTGTTCTATGACCATGAGCAGTCCGTGCAGTTGAAAATTCGTGGAGTCGCTGCGATTCATCAGGCCGACGAGTTTGCTCAATCGCTTTGGGAAGCCGGCACACCCGTGAGCCTGAAGATGTACAGTGCTCCAATGTCTCCTGGCACGCAATGTGATTCCTTCAATCACAACATGGCAGAATCGCTATTGGGACGGCTTCCGGAACGAAATGAGATTGAAGCTGGTCGAATCAACTTCTGCGCAATTCGAATTCTTGTGCAATCTGCCGAGTGGCTTCGGTTGTCTCAGTCGGGGCATCTTCGAACAAGTTTCGCGCTTGCCGATGGACGGCTGCTGTCAGCTGGCTGGATCGCTCCATAGTTCTGCAACCAAGATGAAAGCGAAGGTCTGGAAGTTGATCGAGGTCGCGATTTGTGTCCGCATGTTCTGTTCAGACGATCAAATTTCGCCCCTCAACACGGTTTCGGTGGCAGATTTTGCCGCACGATTAACGGAAGCTCTGACGTCTGCGGCAATTGTTGCCGGGAAAACGTGGGACGATTCCTCTTCGGAACGGTAGTGTATTGGAAATCCCAGGAATTGGCTTATGCCACGAATCCTGCTCATGGCATACTCGGCGTCTCGGGCGGCCCATGTGTCGCTCTGTGCAAAACCCGGAACGGTCAGGACGCGATCAATCTCGAACGTGTTCCGACAGAGAAGTTATGCATCTTGAAAAGGATCTCAGGATGAGAATACTGCGAACATTGACGATTGGCCTGCTGGCATTGATATGTCTCACTGGAAGCCTCAGTGCGGAAATTGAAAAGCCTGTTAAGGGCAAACGATACAAGCTGGCTAAGAATCATGGCCCGTGGATGATCATGGTGGCTGCGATTCGTGATGTCGACGATGAAGATCGCCGTGTTGAAGGGGGAATGACAGCGTGGGAAGCCGCTGATGCGATTGTTTTCGCATTGCGACAGGAAGGCATTCCGGCCTACACGTTTTCACAGGACGAAAAGGTCGCCGAAATCAGCTCGCCAAGTGCCAATGAGAACAATGGTCGTCGCTACGTGGCACAGCATGGCTACATTTCCGTAATGGCTGGTAACTTTCCGTCGAGCGATGATCCTAAGGCCAAAGAAGCCATCGAGTTCATCAAGAAAGAGTTTAGTCCGTCTTTCCTGAAAGACCCTAAGAGTGGTGGCATTCTTCCGCAAACTCCTGGTCGTCCGTCGGCGTTCAGTCGAGCTTTCATGACAGTGAATCCTCTATACGAGGGAACAGTTCGCGATGCTGCCGAAGACGATATGCTTGTCGAGCTGAACTCCGGGCAGAAGTATTCGCTGTTACAGAATAAAGGCAAATACTCTCTGGTTGTGGCCACATTCAGGGGCAGCAGCGTGATGCAGGTCGGGAACGAGAAGTCATCCAAAGCGATGGGGTTCTTCGAAAAGAACTTTGGGACGAACCTGAATGAATGTGCTGAGAACGCAGCGATGCTGACAGAAAAAATGCGCAATGCAAAGAAGTACGGTTATGAGTCGAATTTCGAAGCTTGGGTTCTCCACGGCAAGTATCAGTCGATGGTGTTGGTAGGTTCGTTCGACAGCAAGGATGATCCGCAGATTCGAATACTGGCGACGAAGTTTGGCGGCAAGATGATTCGCCATCCTCAGACTGGTGACGACGTTTTGGCTGGAGAGGTCTTCACAGTCCCGAAAACTCCGAAGGCCAACCGGTTGCCGGATTACTCCTGGCTGTTTGACGTGAAACCGCATGTGATAGAAGTTCCAGGAATCCGCTGAGTTGAACCTCGAAAGTCTTTCGATTGCTTATCGATAGACGAAATACTTCAACGCTCGACGCAGAATCATGATCGTTTCTGCATCGAGCGTTTTTTATTCAATGACGTCCGCCGGTCTGCTTGTTGATAATCGCATAGCGGAGTGTCGTTCGTACGGTTGGGCGTCACACAAAATTAAATTGTTCAGTTAGCGGAACGGCGCGAGCGGTCAGGTGCTGCAAAACCGGAGGGCTCGCGCCCTTCCGCTACGTATCAATTGATCACTTTTATGTTGTGTGATCCCTTAGTGACAGGACGTTCTTGTGTCTCAATTTGATCGTCAGGAACTTTACGATGAACTGACGTCACGTGGGCGTGGCGAATGGGCTCGTGAACTTCGACGGAAGACCGAGGATGCTCTGTCGTCTGAGCGACATGGAAAACTGGCGGAGTGGATACAAGCTTTGGAGTCATTGCCTTTGGTGGAGAATGTCCGCCTGAATGCTGCGAACGACGCGGTGACCATTGAGGGAACGCTTCCGGAAGCATCAAAAGCCGCGTTAGAGGATTCTCTCCGTGCTTTGCACCCGTGGCGGAAAGGACCGTTCGAGTTTCCTGGCTTGCCCATCGATACCGAATGGCGATCGTGTTTGAAATGGGATCGGCTGGCTCCGCATCTGGATCTGCGGAATCGGATGGTTCTGGATGTCGGTTGCGGCAATGGTTACTACGGCTGGCGAATGCTGCACAGCGGAGCTCGTCTGGTGCTGGGGCTGGATCCGTTCCTTCTGTTCCTGATGCAGTTTGAAGCCGTTCGAAAGTATGCCGGGCCGAACTGCCCTCATTATGTCTTGCCGCTCACTGATGCAGATCTCCCGGAACGCCTTAATCTGTTTGATGTGACTTTGTCCATGGGCGTTCTGTATCACAGGACCAGCCCGATCGATCATCTTCGCTCGTTGTGGGAATCACTGGCTCCCGGCGGCCAGCTGGTGCTGGAAACGATTGTTATCGAGAGCTCTCAACAGGAAGTTCTGGTGCCGGAAGATCGTTACGCCAAAATGCGAAACGTCTGGTTCATTCCTTCAGTACCCATGCTTCAGCTTTGGTTGCGCCGATGTGGCTTCAAAGACATTCGAGTGATCGATGTGGCAAAAACAACTTTCGAGGAACAGCGTCGCACAGAATGGATGACTTTTGAATCCCTGGCCGATTTTCTGGATCCCGCCGATCCTAATCGCACGATCGAAGGCTATCCGGCTCCTGTGCGAGCGATGCTGCTGGCACGGAAGGCGTGACTACTTGACGGCCAGAATTGACGCAAAGTTGAAGCACTGAAACCACGGTGCGACAGTGCGAAATCCCGCGTCGCGAAGTCGCTGAACATGAGTTTCCAGTGTCTCAGGTATCAGCAAATTCTCGATGGCACTCCGTTTCTGCGAGATCTCCAGATCGCTGTATCCGTGAGCTCTCTTAAAGTCGTGATGAAGATCGGTCAGCAACGCCTGCTGCTGCGAGTCGGCGAAACAGATTTTTTCTGATAGCAATAATGCTCCACCGGAGTTCAATCCGTCGGCGACCTTTTGGATCACCTCACTTCGTTGATCCGGATGCAGGAACTGCAGTGTCAGATTCAGAACGACAAACGAGGCATTACGGATGTCGACCGCTCGCAGGTCGGCCTCGTGCAGTTCGATCGAACAGCCAATTTCAGAGGATTCCTGCAGCAGGATTCGCAGTCGTTCAATCATGGCCGACGAATTGTCCACAGCATGGATCACACAATTTGTCGGAGCCTGCCGGCGAATCAGCCGAGTCGCGGCGCCCAATGAACAGCCCAGATCCCAAACGGTCGTGCCCGGGCGAACGAAACGACCGGCCAGCTGTTCGATCATGGACAGAATTGAAGCGTACCCCGGAACCGATCGAGCGATCATATCCGGGAAGACCTGCACGACTTGTTCGTCAAACTGAAACTGGCCCACGCGATTCATCGGGAGCGAGTAAATGTCGTCACGCGTCACCGGGAGTTACTCATTCGTGAGGTTGTTTCTGGAAGACCAGAATGTGCTGACGCGGCAGGACATGGATTGTTTCGGTCCACTTCAGGCCAAACTCTTCCTGCTCGGCTTCGCGGCGAACCTGCGCCTGCGACATTTTGTGAACTTCTTTGATCGGAACGGTCGGGTCTTCTTT
>JBILXT010000524.1:0-4544 GCA_044378235.1 Planctomycetaceae bacterium | reverse complement strand
TTTCGCCGATCGGTCGACAGGAACTCCCGCCAGCGTTCAACGCGAGGAAAGGTCCCCCAGTCTTTCTGATCGGCACAATCATCATATTCAAGATGATCGCTACAGATGGTCGAACCAAGGATTGGTCCGACCTTGTTTTCGCCTGTCAGAACAAGGTCTCGCCTGATTGGGAACCAGATGAGAACCCGGCTTTTCATGTCTACGCGCGTTCAGCGGCGATGCCCGCCTGATGCAGTTGCGCGCAGACAACGAAGCTCGGCTTTGATTTCGATAACGTTCCTGATTCGTGCCGTGAGTTGTGTTCTGCTGGCCTTTTCTGTCTGTTCTGCACAGAACCCGAAGCCGGGGCATTCGTTACGAACAAATGTGCCTCCGCGTTCAATTCAGAATGCAGTCTACACACGCGTTCCTGACGGCACTGAACAGCCACAAGAGATTGATCTCATTCGCTACGGTAATCAGCCCGCCGCTCAGAAGATGCCGACAGCACCTGACCCCGTGACCACTCAGCAGTATTTATTTACATAACAGCGAACCAGTTCCGAGCGTTCGATTCAGCACCGGTCAAATCCCTGGCCAGGCTGGACCACAGCTGCGGATGCCGAATGGAGCAGTTCACTCTGCCTTGCCTTCGACAGACTCTGAAGTTGCTCTGCACAGGCCAGTGCTGTGGTGGGAGAAGGAACTGCGAACATCAATCCTGCGTGAACGGCCACCGATGCCAATGAGTCTCAATGAGACCCTGTATCGAGCCATGACCGAGGCGCCGGAGTTAAAGATTCTGAATTCTGACTGGTGCATCCAGCTTCAGGAGGTGACTCGCCAGGACGCGGCCTTTGACTGGACGACGTTTGTCAATTCAGTCTGGAATCGAGACAGCACGCCGATCGGAAGCCAACTGGATGGTGCAGCCAATCGTCTGCGAAGTCGAACATCGACAGCCAAAGCGGGTTTGAGACGACTGGATCGCACCGGCGGACAGTTCGAGATTGCTCAGCAGTTTGGCTTCAAGGACAGCAACTCTCAGTTTATCAGCCCCAACAATCAGGGGAATACTCGACTGGCTTTGCAGTACGAAAAGCCTTTGCTGCGTGGTGCGGGCGAAGATTACGCCACGAGCCCGCTGCAGCTTGCTGAGATCGACAAGGACATTGCCTTTGATCGACTGCAGGCCGGGATTCAGGAGTATTTGCTGGAAACCGCCAATGCCTATTGGAATCTGGTGCTGCGACGAGGTCGTTTTCTGCAGGCTGTGAATTCGTGGAATCGAGCCAAACTCGTCGCCGACGAGATCAGCCAGCGTCAAGAGATCGATGTAAAGCCCGTCGCAATGGATCGTGCGATGCAGGATGTGGCCAATCGCCTGGCCGCTGCGATTCAGGCCGAACATGACATCATTGTTGCTCAGGAAGTGCTGCTGAGTTTGATTTACGCCAATCGCTATCCCCAGTTTGCCGGAACCGAAGTCGTTCCCCTGACATTGCCTCCCCACAGCCCGGAACCCATCGGTCCGGAAACTCAGGTCGAGGTCGCAATTCAGCAACGCTCGGAAGTGCATCAGGTCATCCGTGAAATACGCGCTTCAGCGATTGAGCACAAGGTGGCTCAAAGTGAAGTCCTGCCCGCATTGAATCTCGTGCTGACCGGTTACTCAGCCGGCCTGCGAGGCGACTACAACGCCCCCGGCGCGTTTACAGATCAGTTCAGCAAGGGACAACCCGGGCTGGGTGTTGGTCTGGACTTTGAGATTCCCTACAAGAATCGAGCAGCTCGAGCGGCCGCGGAACAACGCCGCATTGCTATGGCGAGGATTCAGAATCAATTCGAGGTGGTTGTTGGCGAAGTCTCTCAGGACGTTCGCGGCCAGGCGATTCAGCGCAACAAGTTTATTGCCGTTCTGCCGCAGCAATGGGAGTCCCTGGTTCTTTCTCAGCGTTTGCTGGAGAACACGGAGACGCGACGGAAATTCCTTGCTGATGGAACTCAGGTGGCCGATCTGTATCTGGACAATCTGCTGCAGATTCAAAGTCGTCTGGAGGCGTCGGAGTTCGCAATGTTGCAGGCTCAGGTCAACTTTGCGATGGCCGATATGGGGCTGCAGCGAAGTATTGCGAATCTGCAAACACTGGCCAGCCCGGCATCACCCGAACAAATCGATTTTCCGGGGGCGGAAACGAATCAGCGACCGATCATCGAGGGGCAGATGATCGGTCGCTGATTTTGGGGTTCGGGCGAGTCACGAAACTCTCTTCGCCGGTCGTACGCCCAGCGCTCGCCAGAGAGAGTTTTCAATGGTCCGGAGAGGGGCTTCCGGACCAAAATGTCGCTCCTTCGACAAAAACACTCTGTTTAAATTCTCCGGATGGATGCGGTACTACCAGCAGCCAAACCAGCTGCTCCAGCCGCCCCAACCCCAGTCACACTTGTTGCTGTAACTGTAGCTGTAGCTGTGGGATGATGAGCTATAGCAATTGTTATCGCTGTAGTTCTGGTCGCATACCTGGTCAAAGATTGAGAGGCAGTTCGTCAGAACGGGTTCGATCCAGCCAAACAGATTGCAGTCTGAATAAGATGGCGTTGTATAGCACCAGTTGTAGTCGTAGTAGCATTCTTCAACCACTGGAGGTTCGCAGACCGGTGGTTCTTCTACTGGCGGCTCAACAACACAGTCAACAGGTTCTTCAACAACGATCACTTCTTCTTCAGGGGCAACCTCTGCATCGCAATCTGGCGTGCAGTCGCTCATCCACTGATCAACGCATGCCCAGACATCGTCGTCATCTGTGGCTGGTTCGCCATCTTCTTCGTCGGTCAATTCTTCTTCTTCGACGATCACAACATCATCAGTCTCTTCTTCCGTGATTTCGTCGACAACAACTTCCTCTTCTTCAACAACCTCTTCTTCAGCTTCTTCGTCGGTCAGTTCTTCTTCGACAACGACGACTTCTTCAGCCTCTTCTTCCACGATCTCGTCGACAACGACAACTTCTTCCTCAACGATTTCAGCATCCACTGCTTCTTCGTCGGTTAACTCTTCTTCAGCAACGACAACTTCTTCAGCCTCTTCTTCTTCCACGATCTCGTCGATAACAACAACTTCTTCCTCAACGATTTCAGCATCCACTGCTTCTTCGTCGGTTAACTCTTCTTCAACAACGACAGCTTCATCAACCTCTTCTTCGGCCGCAACCTCGTCGACAACGACTGCTTCTTCTTCAACGATAACTGCTTCTTCGTCGGCCAGTTCTTCGTCGGCCAGTTCTTCTTCGACAAGCTCGACTTCGTCAGCCGCTTCTTCCACGGCGATCTCTTCAACCGGCATTGGGGTCGTCGTGACGACCACAGCTTCCTCAACCACTGGTGGGGCGACGGTCACGGGAACGACTGGTTCCGTCGCGACGTCTTCGGCGTCGACTGGAGCAACAGCATCAACAACAAGCGATGCCGGGGCCGCAGGAGCGGAGCCAGCCTTGAACAGGTCAGCTACAGAATAGGATCCATCTCGGAACTGAATTTCTTCAACGTTGGTCACAAAGTCCGTTGACCGGCCGTTGGAGACTTCAAGAATTCCGAAACCTTTGTCCGTGACCTTGTAGTCAGCTCGATTCCCACCCCAGTAAACCAGAGTGTCCTGGCCGTCGCCGCCGTCGATCACATTGTCGCCGCGAATGGCGATCAGCATGTCATGGCCAGCGCCACCCTTCAGATAATTGTCGCCAGCAAGGCCGATCAGAATATCATGTCCAGCCTTGCCATCCATCAGGCTGCCTGCCTCGAGGGCAATCATGACGTCATTGCCTTCGGTCGCGTCATCCAGTGAAGCCGCATCAATGTCGGCCGCTGATGCTGACATCAGGATCATTGGCTCAAGTGATTCAATTCCGTTCAGGTCCAGTCCGCGATTCTTATCCGTGGCCATTATCGTCAGTTTCCCCATGAGTCTCAGAAGTTGATGGCGTCGGTTCAACACATCCGAACCGATTCCTGCCGAGGACTTAACTGCGAGGCTGACAAATTGTGGACAGAGATTCTTTAAGAATCTTGTGCGGTGAATCCTGCTCAGCGAATGGAGAGCGTCACGACAATTCCGTGTTTTCGTCCCTCAATCTGGAGACGCACCACGATTCCTGCGAAGGCTCATTAATGCAGAGCCATGGAAAATGCTGCTTTTGGAGATACCGAGGTGGCATAAAACAGCCCTGCCGGAGTTTGTGGCTTCACTCGTTCCTGCACGAGGGGCAACCGGCCATTGTCCTAAACCGGAGCCGAAAACGGGCTCTTTATTCAGTGTCTGACGACGATTTGCCGTGTTCGTCAGGCGACGACCATTTCTGGCGAAGGCACACCTCAACCAGCTGTGCAGCGCGTGAACCTGCCAAGCCGGTGACTCAAGTTGCACAGCGTGTATCGGGTGTACCGGACGGTCCGCAATCTGCATCGGCAGGATAACTCAGGAACTCCCGGCTCACCGCAATGGGTTTGCTCGGAATCTGGAGACAGCCCCGGAAACACTCGAATGTCCAGAATGTCAAAAAGTATCCAAC
>JBILXT010000153.1:0-16035 GCA_044378235.1 Planctomycetaceae bacterium | reverse complement strand
TCGAATTCATCAGGACGAGATTTTATTCAGGGGACAACACGTACCGCATTCCAGGAGTCGTTTGAAAAATCGATGAAGGAAGCCTGCCAGCCGCTGGGAATCGAAGTGATTCAGGCTCTGGTGACGAAGATTCGTCCACCGCAGCAGATTGCAGATCCAGTGCGACAGCGAGAGATCGCGAAGCAGCAGGAGCTCCAGTATCAGCAGCAGGCACTGCAGCAGGAGTCGGAGCAGAAACTGGCCGTTGAGAAAGCTCTGGTTGAACAGAAACAGGCTTTGGTCAAAGCCGACCAGGACATCATCAAGATCACGACTCAGGCCAAGCAGGATCAGGAAGTCGCGATCACCAAGGCCAACGAGAAGGCAGCCGTCGCACAGCTGAAGCTGGATGCGACGATCGACGAAGCGGCTGCGATCGAGGCAAAGGGGAAAGCCGCGGCTGACGTGGTCCGGTTCAACAATGAAGCGGAAGCTGCAGGATGGAAGTCAGCTGTCGAAGCATTCCAGGGCGACGGTCAGGCTTATGCTCAATACGTTCTGTACCAGAAACTGTCAGCGTCCTATCGCAAGATCATGGTCAATACGGCGGACAGCCCAATCATGAAGATCTTTGAGTCATTCGCGGATTCGGCAGCCGCGGCGAAAGCCGTGAACTCAACAGCAATCCCCGCTTCAGGTTCGGCAACAACAGCCAATGGTGCAGAAGAATAAAGTGGAGAGACACGGTCGTGGAATGAAGAGAGTTCTTCTCCATGCGTTAATTGGCAACTCAAAACATCTGCAAACTGAGCCGTTTCCAAACAACATTCCGATGAGACCCTGCGGTCAGAACTTCGGACTCAAACATACAAAGGTTGTGTCGTTATGACTGAAAACACTACACAGAACAAGTTGCGATCAAAAGCAGGTCTGGCTGTTCCCGCCTTCCTGCTGCTGGTACTCGGCTACGAAATGTTCGAGTGGACATTTAACCGAGTCTATGTGCCGGAAGGTTACAGCCTTGTGATGCGGTACAAAGGACCTCCGTTGCCGTTCCTGCCGGGCAATCGCCCGCCCGCTGTGCCGGGACAGTTTGCTCAGGTCGAGGAAAATGGTCGACCGCTGGAAATCGGGATTCTGAAGGACATGCTGGGCCCGGGACGCCACTTTCGATGGATCGGCTGGTGGGAAACGCGACTGGTTCCGGATGTCGTTGTCAAACCCGGTGAAGTGGCAGTTGTGACCTGCAGAATGGGGAACGATCTGACAGGAGGAAAGTTTCTGGTCGAAGGTCACGTCAACGAGACCAAAGAGAAAGGCATCCTTCGCCAGGTTCTCGCTCCGGGAACCTATCGAATCAACGATTATGCTTATTCGGTCGAAGTCATCACCGAACAGGCTCTTCCCAAAGGCACTCAGATCAAACATTCCGGCTGGGTGTCTATTCCCACGGGATATGTGGGCGTCGTGACAAATCTCAGCCAGGGAGAATCCGACGTGGCGAGGGCCGTCATTCAGGACAAGGTTCTGCAGCCGGGGCTTTACCCCATCAACCCGCGTGAGCAGGAGATTGACATCATTGGAGTTGGCTATTCGGAGAAATCCATTAAGTCCAATCTGTTGAGTAAAGATGGAGTTCCGGTACTGGATGAAAGCGGTGAACCGTCTGTGGCCGACGACGACAGCGGAATTGCGTTTCCCTCCAACGACGGGTTCAAGATTCACATGGACTTTACGGCTGTTTGGGGCATCATGCCTGACCAGGCCGCGAACGTGATTGCGACATTCGGGAACCTCGAAGCTGTTGAAACGAAGGTTGTCATTCCACAGATCGAAAGCATCGGCCGCAACAAAGGGTCGTCTGTGGGGGCTGTCGATCTGCTGGTCGGGGAGACTCGTCAAAAATTTCAGGAGGAAGTTTCAGCCGCGTTTCACAAGATCCTGGAAGAGAAACAGCTGACACTTCTCCACGGCTTTGTCCGAAACATCCACATTCCTCAGGTGGTTCGAAAACCGATTCAGGAAAAGTTTATCGCGGATGAACTCAAACTGACTCGTGAACAGGAACTGTTGACCGCACGCACAGAAGCAACTCTGAGAGAAGCCGAAAAGAAAGTCGATCTGGAGAAGGAGCGTGTGAGTGCTGAGACCATGAAGATGGTGGCACAGGCAATCGCGGAAGGAAACAAAGAGGCGGAGGAAACCAAAGCGGAAACTCTGAAGAAGGTTGCCGCAGTCGACCGCAAGACTGCAGAACTGGATGCTCAAGCCAGCGTGGCACTCGGTAAAGCCACAGCTTCCAGCAAACAACTTGAAGCCGAAGCTAAGTCTGAATTGTTCGGTCTCGCTGTCGGAGCGTTCGGAAGTGGCAGTGCTTACAATCAGTGGGTGTTCGCATCCGGACTGCCGGAAGATGTGGAATTGAATCTGTTCTACGCGGGCGAAGGTACGCTGTGGACAGATCTGAAAGGGTTCACTGATGTGATGCAGGCGAAGGAAGCAAAGGATGCCCCGAAACCAACACCGGCGCAGAAGTCGAAACCGTAGCCTGCACTCAGATACTGAGTAATTCCGAATGGGCCGTCTCATCGAATCTGCGATGAGATGGCCCATTTCGTTTTAGACGATGTTGTTTCGTTCTATCTGATCCTGCTCATACTGCTGGTTGAATTGCTGAGGATTGCTCCTCGAATGCATTGACCAACCGTGCTGTTTAGAGGGGCTCGAATTGCTCAGCGATTCCTGTAAGTTCACGAAATCGTGCGAGAATACTCGAGGCCTGACGCTGGCTGGCATGGCCGTCCGTAAGTTCGCGAAGCCACCTGATGGGACTCAGCAGAACCGTCGATGCATCCAAAGCCTGCACAAGGCTGCGGTCCTTTTCGTTCTGGAAACGTTGCGCGATGAACTGGCTGATGACTTCACGGATTCGCACGACATCAGCACCGAACCAGCTACGACACAATCGCGTCACATCCAGCCCCACATGATCGGTCGCCATGGCATTCAGATCGATGATTCCCGTGACATGTTCTTCCGTGAACAACACGTGTGGCCTCCAGAGGTCTCGAATGACGGGCTGAAGTTGATAAGAAACGCTGGCAACTTCGATGAGTTGCTTTGTCAGCCAGGGCAGCCAATACTCCAATGCAGCGCAAAGACGTTTGGCGCAACTGCGAAACTCGGGATCAGGTTCGCTGGCGGCCGCCTTTACGAAACGTGCGAGCAGTCCGTTGGAAAGCTCCGTTGTGATCGCGATTCGCCGTGAGATGCCTGGTGAGCGTTCTCTTGCAACATACAGCGTTCGATGATTCGCCCGAGCCTCGACACTTTTGGCCGCGGTGTTATGGAATAAAGCCAGAGCTTCAAGGGTCGCCGCGATCTGCCCCGCTGTCGGTGGTCCCGTTGCAGGCTCACCGGGCATCCAGTGTTCTATCTGCCATACAGATTTGTGAATTCGAGTGCGTGTCTGACTTTCATCCACATTTGCGAAGCTCGGCAAATGAGGAGCATTCAGAAGTCCTGACAACGACTGCTGATGCCGCAGTGGCACCGGAATGAACTCACATCCACTCAAACTGACATCGCGAAGCAAGGCGACCAGGTCACAGTATCGCTCGGCCGGCATTGCATCAGACGACTGAGTTTGCCTTAGAGCGAACACAGCGCCAGAGGTGTCCACGACTCTGAATAGGCAGGCTCCGCTAAAGCCGCCATCGACAGGGACAAGCGTCTGAATCTCAATACCATACAACGCCGCGACCTGTTTCGCTTCGGCGTTTTCAACGGCGTCACGGGGGATCACTTCCCGGCCTGGCTCTGTTGATCCACAAGGCTCTTCACGAAAGGATTGATGTCAGCCTTGTAAGTGAATGCCTCTTCTTCACCGTCTTCCAGAAGGCTGTCATCAAAGCGTTTGATCTCTTTGCCTTCCGCGTCGAAAACGTACACGGCGGGGATGGAGGAGAGTTCAAGTTTCTCGAAGACTTTGTCAGATTCGACCGTGCACAGGATGTTCGGAAACGCGGCCTTTTGTTTCGTCAGAAACGCCTGAACTCGTTCGCGGTAGAACTCCGCTGGCTTGCTCTTGATGCCGACGTAGTCGACATTGAAGCTGATGCAGGCAATCTTGTCCCCATGAGTCTTCTGTAGTTCAACGAGGTTTGGGAACTCCGTCATGCAGGGCAGGCAGGACGTCGACCATATGTCCACAACGACGATGCGTCCCTTGTTGGCTTTGACTTGTTCGAGCACGTTGTCCCATGTGCCGGCAGTCAGCGTAACTTTTGCTTCCTCTGCCTTTTCCTCCGCATGCAGAAGATCGGCTGACCAGAACGAGTCGATCAGAGCAACCGACAAACAAAGAGCCGCAGCGGCAAGGATGTATCGTTTCATCGTGATGTCTCTAAGGCAGTTCGGTATTCAAAAGTTCCAGCAGCTGAGTGTCATCCGAGCGATTCACATTGGACATTTCAAGCTGATGAATGGACAGATCGGCCTCCAACCCCGTAGCGGGAGATCCTGCGGGAGTTTCACTGTTAAAGAATACGCCGTCAACGGTCTGAAGGCGATTCAATTTTGACAGCTCCACGATTCCCACATGCCCGGCAGAGGTTGGCTGACCGTCTGCGTCATAAAAGATTTCGCCCATGGGAGTGACTTCAATCGTTGTGGTCGATTCGGGAATTGGCGTTGAATCCTTCAGGGCATAGCTGCCGGAAGACGTCACAAGTCCCAGGCGACCATCTGCAAGACGCTGAAAGTCGCCTCGACGAGTAAACAGATTGCCTTCGAGACAAAACATCAAAGCACCATTTTTTGAGCCGATCGCCACATGAGTTGGGACCGGTGATGGCTGCAATCGACCGGTCTCGAAGCTGCGAAACATCGTGACCTGTCGGGGAGTTGCTGAAACGAGACCGGCAGGGTCGTGAGTGTTGACAGCTTCCGGAATCACAACTGTGCGTCGATAACCAGAAGACCATGCCCCCTGCAGGTTCATACGAATCGCGTTCTGCGCTTCTACAATCGGGCTCATTGTGTCTGGCGACAAAAGTGCATTTGCCGAAGTCGTTCCCAGCGGTGTTCCCAGCATCGCAGTGGCAATTTCTGAATCCAGAGTACCTGACATCGCTCGCTTCTGCTCGAGGATGAACTCGACTTCACCGAGATCCATACCATCATAAGCTTCGGCCCAGACGGAAATCGTGTCCGGCTTGGCATCTGGAAACATACGACGGATGAGTGACTCCAGTTGCTTTCGAGCTTCCGGATCAGCAGCTACGGTTGGAGGAGCTGATTCGGTGTCGGGGTTAAGAGCAGTCTCATGGGCTTTAAAGGCATCAGCGGCCGCATCAGCCGACGAAAAGAAGTAGCGATCAGTAATCTCTTCCTGCCGCTGATGGCTGGCGTTCATGATGAGAGAGGGCATCGGCTTTTCAGTCGTTTCATCGAAAGCATCGGCCGTGAGACTGTTGACGGAGTTCTTCGATGCCGTCTCTTCCGAGATCTCGTTCGGTGTAACGCCCGAGGATGGCAGGCTTTCGTCTGAAGGATTGACACCCTGCCCTGCGATGAGCCCAGCGGTGAAAAGAACGGCAGACGCGATGGCAAAAGCCAGAAATTGTTGCATCGATGACTTCCCTGACTCGACGATACACGACAACACATCGGGCGTTGAACGGGCTCTCCCTGCATTCCTTCAGGGAGATGACCTTCCCAATACTTTGTCCCGGAACGATTGCGGGAATTTAGGCGAAAATCAGCTTCCTGTCTGCCCCATTTTGGGGATTTCACTACACCCATCATGCCTTAATCAACCTTTGCCATCGAGTTTACGAGGCTTGATTGAGGGGCATCCTGCGTGCTTTTGTTTACCGCCCAGCCGAAGGCGCCGGCTTTCGCTCTGGCCGGCGCCTTCGGCTGGGCGGTAAACGATTAAATCAGCAACCCGTTTTTCTCGAAAGGCATCGGCTTTGGTACCACCTGGAATCCAGTTATTGGTGTGTGGTGCAAAAGCCTGTAAACCACCGGGGTAAACCGGGGTGGGGAACAAAAGTGTGTGAGTCTCTTCACAGGCGGCTCATAAATTCAGCGATGTGCGTTCGCATTGCGTCGGCATTCAGTCGCAGGACGTTATTGTGTTCCGTCTGCGGGAATACAATCATCGACCTGGGGATTCCACTCGCGGATGTGGCAGGAGCCAGTTCATGCAGTCGCTGCCCGAGCGATAACGGGACGAGCGTATCATCTGCTCCGTGGAATTGCAGCAGAGGACAATTCACTTCAGGGATGTGTCGATCAGAATGGTATCGATCCTGAAGCATCAGCTGCACAGGCAGCCATGGAAACTTGCGACTGGCGGTTTCAACCATCGACGAAAACGTGGCTGACAAAATTAATCCGGCCGGTGCCTGATTCCTGCGACATTGAATTGCCGCCAACTGCACGCCAACACCGCCACCAAGCGATTCTCCGAGGATCACAATTTTCGACGGCGAGTATCCAAGTTTTGAAACGGCGTATTCCCAGGTCGCTTTTGCGTCGCTGATCAACGCTGGCTCGTTCGGCGTTCCCTCTGAATCTCCATAGCCGTGATAGTCGATCGTCAGCACGTCCGTCTTCAGAGAGCTTGCCAGTTCATACCAACGCGTTCGGTAAGCTCGATGTCCACCGTTGCCATGCAACAGCAAAATCAGTTGCTCCGACGGAGCTGAGGCAACCTGCATATGCCAGCCGCGAATCATCGCATCATCATGTGATGGGAACTCAACGTCTGTCAGTTTCTCGAACGAACGCTGAAGTTCCGGGAACGCATCGACCGGCAGGGATTCGGCCTTCGTGGCGGGATACAGCAAGTGCCTTTGAAACGTCGCCGCTACAACACATATCACCAGATAACAAATCAGCAGTCCGCCGACAACGTACATCAGTTTCCTTCGTCGTAACGCAGGTTTCTTCATCACTTGCGCAGGTCGTATTCTTTGATTTTGCGATACAGCGTCCGTTCACCGATCTCCAGCATCCGCGACGCTTCTTCGCGATTGCCATCGGTCAGATCCAGAGCTCGCTCGATGTAGTACTTTTCGACTTCGGTCATCGGCTTGCCGATCAGCGAATCCGCGCCGGATGGCACATCGGTATCCGGTTCCGGAATCTGATCTTTGACCAGCACAGCGATCTCCGGAGGCAGCCCATCGATATCGAGAACGCCGTCGGAGTCCAGTACCAGCATGCGTTCAATTGTATTTCGCAGCTGGCGAATGTTACCTGGCCAGTGATAAGCCAGCAGAGCTTTCCGGGCGGCTCGCGAAAATCCCTGAACTTCGCGTCCCGTTCGCCGCGAGAGATCGCGCAGGAAATGTTCCATCAGCAGTGGAATGTCGCCCATGCGTTCACGCAGCGGCGGCAGAAAAATATTGACGACGTTGATGCGATAATAAAGGTCTTCACGGAACTTGCCGTCCTGAACCATCTTTTGCAGGTCCGCGTTCGTGGCCGCGACCAGTCGAACGTTGATGCCTAGTTCGTCGTTGGCACCCAAGCGAGTAATCTTGCGTTCTTCGAGAACTCGCAGAAGCTTCACCTGTGTATCCATCGGCATTTCGCCGACTTCGTCCAGGAACAGAGTGCCTCCATTGGCATGCTCGAACTTGCCGATACGACGCCCCGTTGCGCCGGTAAATGCACCGGCTTCGTGGCCGAAGAGTTCGCTCTCAAGAATACTGCCGGGCAACGCGGAGATATTCAAAGGCACAAACGGTTTGTTCTTACGTGGACTATTCTGATGCAGCGCGCGGGCGACCAGTTCTTTGCCGGTACCGTTTTCGCCCTGAATCATGACCGTGCTGTCGGTCGGGGCAACGCTCTTCAGGATCTCCACGATACGGCTCATTTGAGGGCTGTTGCCGATCACACCTTCGAAGCCGAAACGTTCTTCGAGTGCTCGCCGCAGTTCCGCGTTCTTACGAATCAGCCGCAGTCGAGCAGACGCTTTCTCAACGGCCGATCGCAACTCACCAATATCCAGCGGCTTGGTGAGATAAGTGTAGGCACCATGCTGCATCGCAGTCACAGCCGATGCGATCGAGCCATGCCCCGTGAGCACGATGACTTCCGCTTCGGGCAGTTCTTCCTTCGCCTGTCGCAGGATCTCGAGCCCGTCGACTTCGCCCATTCGCAGGTCGGTCACAATGACGTCCCACGATTCGGCGGCGATTAGCTGGGAGCCACGTTCACCGGACCCCGCGACTCGACAATCACAATTAATCCGCGCAAGAGAATCTGCAACCGCCTGAGCGTGGCCTTCGTCGTCGTCAACGATGAGGACTCGCACGGGGATGGTGGAAAGATCAGCAGGATCGTTTTTTACTTCGGCCATAGAAAACTATTGTGAGCCACACGCTATTCTGGGGGTCGAGTTGAAAAGCCGGAAGGCGTCAGGACTTTGCTGAGTTCATTGTTTAACGGCAAGCCGCAGGCGTCGATGCAGGATTTCGCCTACGCCTGCGGCTCGCCGTTAAACGAAAATGCTGAATCACGTGTTCGTCAGCAGACCAATAACCCAAATTCAAGTGAACAAATCTTCGCCACTGACTTTACGTCGGTGGTTGACTGGCCTTTGCACTACGCACCTCACACCCAAAACTGGAATCGAAGTAGTGCAAAAGCCTGTTCCACCGGGATAAACCCGGTGGCGTAGTTGTTGAAGTTTAACGTTTTGCCGGCAGAGTTATCGTAAACCGAGTCCCTTTTCCTACCTCACTCTCGCAGGAAATTCTGCCATGGTGAGCTTCTACGATTCTACGCACGGTGGGAAGTCCCAGGCCGCTTCCTCCGGATCGTGTTGAGAAAAAAGCCTGAAACATCTGCGCCCGTGTTTTCTCGTCCATGCCTTTGCCGGTATCGATAATCTCCAGCACTACGTCTTCGCCACGAGTACGCGTTAGCAGATCGATGGAACCGCCTTCCGGCATGGCTTCAATTGCATTTCGGCAGAGATTCACGAGGGCCTGACGCATCAGGGATTTGTCGAGCATCACGACCGGTAGATCACTGTCCAGATGCGGACGCAATTCGACTTCCATGCTGTTCGCCTGGGGTTCCAGGAAGTCAACGTAGTCTGAAACGATGGTGTTGAGATTCCCGTCCGACAGATGCAGCTCACCAGCACGAGCAAACTGCAGGAAAGCATTCAGGATTTCTTCCAGGTTGCGGCATTCGCCCTGCAGATTGGCGATGCGTCGCAACATGCGGCGAGCCCGCTGCGAATCGTCGTTCTCCAGTTCTTCAGCGAGCAATTCCAGATTCATCCCGATCGTCGACAGCGGATTCCGAATCTCATGCGCGAGCCCACCGGCCAGAGTAGCCAGCTCGGTATTCTCCGCCTGAAGCCGTTTGCGTTCCTGCTGTTCGTCGGGCATTTCCATCAGGACGATCCTGTAGGCGGATCTGTCTCAGATCCGCAGTTTCCGCACTCACCATTTCCAACGCAGATAGTGATCACGCAGAATTACCGAGTGATTCAGCCATGCTGCATTCTTGTCGATCTGAGACAGATCGACCTACTGTAGGCGGATCTGTCTCAGATCCGCACTGCTTGCATCTAAAACTTCCGAAGCAGGCAGTAGTCACACAAAATCAGTGAGTGACTCAGCCATGCTGCATTCTTGTCGATCTGAGACAGATCGACCTACTGTAGGCGGATCTGTCTCAGATCCGCACTGCTTGCATTTAGAACTTCCGAAGCAGGCAGCAGTCACACAAAATCAGTGAGTGACTCAGCCATGCTGTTCGCTTGTTGATCTGAGACAGATTGACCTACAGATTAAGAAGCCCGGCCTTTGGTAAGGCCGGGCTTCGGTTGGTTCCTGCTTCAAATCAGAAGCAGACCTATTCTTCGTCGTCCGCTGGCTCGTCTTTCTTCGTTGCGGTCAGGACCGCTTTGCGAGAAAGCTTTACGCGATTCTGATCGTCGACAGCGATGACCTTCACTTCGAAGGTATCACCAATCTTGCAGACGTCAGTCACGTTCTTCACGAAACCGTCGGAAAGTTCGCTGATGTGACACAGCCCGTCTTTACCAGGAGCGATCTCGATGAAGGCACCGAAGTCCTTGATTGAGGTGACTTTGCCCATGTAAATTCGGCCCGGCTGAATCTCTTCGCACAGAGCTTCCACGCGTGCCAGAGCCGCATCAGCTGACTGAGCATTTGCGGCAGAAATCGTGACGGTTCCGTCTTCGGCGATGTCGATCATCGCTCCGGACTCTTCCTGAATCGCACGAATCGTCTTTCCGCCTGGGCCAATCAGCAGACCAATCTTTTCTGGATTGATCGACGTCTGAACCAGCTTTGGAGCATGCGTCGAAACTTCTGTGCGAGGGCGACGAATTGTCGTCAACATCTCACGCAACAGTTCCTTGCGAGCCTTCAGAGCCTGCTCGAGCGTACCACGGATGATCTCTTCGCTGATGCCTTCGGTCTTCAGGTCGAGCTGAATACCAGTCACACCGCGACCAGTTCCCGCCACCTTGAAGTCCATATCACCGAAGTGGTCTTCGTCACCCATGATGTCGGTGAGCAAAGTGTACTTCGTGCCTTCGTCGACGAGACCAATGCTGATCCCTGCGACCGGCTGCATGATCGGCACACCAGCATCCATCAGCGACAATGTCGCACTGCAGACAGACGCCATGGAGCTGCTGCCGTTGGATTCCAGAATGTCGGAGATGATACGAACCGTGTAAGGGAACTTTTCTGGTGGTGGAATGACCGGCAGAACAGAACGCTCAGCCAGACAGCCGTGGCCGATTTCTCGACGACCTGGCCCACGCAGCGGCTTGCACTCACCAACGGAGAACGGAGGGAAGTAGTAATGCAGCATGAATCGCTGAGCATCTTCACCGAAGAGCCCGTCGAACTTCTGCTGATCACGAGTTGTTCCCAGAGTTGCTGTCGCCAGCGACTGAGTTTCCCCGCGAGTGAAGAGTGCTGAACCGTGAACTCGTGGCAGCAAACCAACGCGTGAAGAGACAGCTCGCAGATCCGATGGAGCACGACCGTCGATACGTCGGCCAGCCATAATCTGATCGCGAACGACTCGCTCTTCAAGATCATGGAAAGCTTCTGCAAACTGAGCCTTTGTCAGGCCGTCGGCCGTTGTGTCGGCACCAGCTGGGAAATACTTCTCGATCAGAGACTTCTTCAGTTCTCGAACCTTTTCGGCTCGATCCTGCTTCTGCTTCTGAGTCTTCGCGTCCTGCAGCTTCGCGTAAGCTTCAGCCTTCAGAGGAGCGTAGAACGGATTGACTGGCGGCTCTGGAATAACAGCCGGAGCAATCCCTGCCTGCTTGGCGAGATCAAGCTGCAGAGCACACAGAGTCTGAATGTGCTTGTGAGCGAACATGATGGCATCGCCCATTTCCTTTTCAGGAATCTGCTGACCGAAACCTTCGATCATCAGAACAGCCTTCTGTGAGCCAGCGACGATCAGATCCAGCTTGCTGGTCTTCATCTGCTCAACAGTTGGCATCAGGATCAACTGATCATCCAACATGCCAACTCGCACGGCAGCGATCGGGCCTTTGAAAGGCAGGCCGGAAACCATCAGGCCAGCACTGGCCGCGGTGATGCTGAGTACATCCGGATCGTTTTCGCCGTCGCAGGACATGACGTTGCCCATGATCTGGACTTCGTCACGGAATCCTTTTGGGAACAGAGGACGAATTGGGCGGTCCGTCAGGCGGCTGGTCAGAACTTCGCGAGTCGTCGGGCGACCTTCGCGTTTGAGGTAACCACCGGCAAAGCGACCGGCAGCAGCAAGACGTTCACGATAATCAACAGTCAGCGGGAAGAAATCGGTGCCAGGACGAGATGGGCCTGACTGAGTAGCGACGAAAACGCTGGTCTCACCATACTGAATCATCACAGCACCACTGGCTTGTTTCGCCAGTTCGCCGGTGGTGAGAGATAGCTTTCGCCCGGCAAATTCAACTTCAACAGTGACTTTCTTCACAATACTTTCCTTACCCGGACCAGCCGGTAAAACGGACTGCATCTCAGGCAGGATCGAAAGTCAGATTCAACGCTCTAGCAGCAACTTCACGACATCAGAAAAGCACGCAACAACTCAGATCTGTCCAGAAACCGCAACCAACGGCCGCCCTGTTTGATGCCATGCATCAGGACGTCTGGAACTCCAGTCCAATTCGCTGCAGACCAAATCGGTCTCTTGTGAGGGGCCGACAGTGACAAGATCGCGATGCGATCATCCAACACACTGCTCCAAGACCACCAGATCACTCACGTCAGACAACAGGCCTTCAACTTCCGACAACTCAAAGTCACCACAGGATGCGGCAATCCGCTACGAACCTGCGGCAGCAGTCAAACAACATTTCTTAAAAACGAAACCGTCAAACGACAACAATGACATCAACAACAAACAATTCAACCACAACCTGACACGACTTCAAACGAGCCCTGCCCCAACACTCAACAACAAACCACAAAACAACCAACAACTACACAACCATTCTTCTGTGGCCCCGTTTTATCAGAGCCCACAAACAGAAGCGTCGCCGAGGAGAACCGCGGCGACGCTTAAGATGACTACTTTCGAATTCCCAGCTTGCCAATGATTGTCAGATACTTTTCGACACTGTAACTCTTCAGATAATCCAGAAGCTGTCGACGGCGGCTAACCTTAGCCAGCAATCCACGACGTCCGGCGTAATCCTTTGGGTGAGTCTGCAGATGTTCGGTGATGGCCTGAATATCTGCGGTGAGAACAGCAATCTGAACTTCCGGCGAACCTGTATCACCAGGCTTTGTTCCAAATTCAGCAATAACCTTCGCTTTGTGATCCTGAGCAATCGGCATAATTAATTCTTGATCTTCAACAGCCCAACCAGCGGGTACACCCCAGCAGAAACCTGCAAACGATGCCCTGAAACGCCAGAAATGGGAGACAAAAAGTTCCGATCAGGAAAACAGTTCCCCTGATCAAGCCGCCAAGTGTACCGCAATGAGCCTCGGAATTCAATGCTGCCCCTCGGCGATTCAGCCAACCACCGAACTCAAGCCTGGGGCGGAAAAGTCCAGTGTTTTTTCGGCGAATAGGAGGTTTTCCGAATGCCAATACGCCGTCTTGGCGCTTCTGAAGTGCCCACTTATCGGTTGTTGCTGAATGGACTTCCGAGGTAAATTGGTCCATCCTCGCCAATTCTCGACAAAACATGCTTCAGGTCCCTCAAGCTTTCCCCTCCGCCGAAACATACCGGTGACTGCACGGAATGGCCCCTCCGTTTGACCGTGGAGGTGGCCGTCTCGTTCCGCCCACGGGTCTTACAAAACAGGGTGCAACCTGCATGGAGTATCTCGGCGGAGTGCGAGCAAGTGTTGCGGAACAACATCTGATTCCGACGACAATATTCGCTCGTTGCAGTTCTATAATTGCTGAAGCATTCGGCCAATCAATACTGAGACGGCAAAACTCAGGAATAGCCCCAACAACACAAAACCGGCGATCCGCCCCCGGGAGTCCATTTCTCGTGTTTCTGCGTATCGAGCGGGAAGAATCAGACATCGAACACCCACCCACAGATTGATCCCGGGAATCAGTGACAGCAGAGAGAGCTTTGGATTGATGCGAATATCCTTGAGACGAAAATAAGCAGGAACAGCCAGCAGCAAATGAAAAAGCAGGATGCAAAGGAATCTCATTGCAGTAACGACTGTACGCTCTTCTCCGTAGTATCGTGTCTTTCCACTCGCTGTCCCCAACAATGTAATACTGAACCAAGCCAGCACAAACAGCACGAGCACCGCCATCAAATACGTCTTGCGGCCTATTCGGACATCGCCAGTCAAATCGGGAATAACGCCATCAAGGATTGATTCACCCAGACTCGCGGCTTTTTGTTTTGCTGCATCCTGCTCTCTGCTGCTTAACCTTCTGCGGGCCGGGTTTTCTGGAGTTTGAGCTAAAGTGCGAACACTATGATTGGCATGTTTTGCGGCAATGAAAACATAGAGCATCATGAAAATCCAGCCGAATGAGTTACCGGAATTCAGTATAAATACGGCAAGGTCGTCTGGTCGTTTGATGGCGTCGGAGGAAACAAACACTTCAGTGCCAAGTGACAGATGCAGAGCCAGCGTTAGAAGTTGAGCGAAAACAGATGTAAAGAGAAATGTGAGAAGCCAATTGCGGCCCGGTCGCGGCGATTGAAGCATCGCGATGATTAGTGTGATCACGCCGAGGCTGACCTGAGGCAGCAGAATCAGAAGCTGGAACGAATTTAGCATTTGAGTTCCTCGCAACTTCAGCTCACTGAAACCCGGAGACGATCGCATCTCCAGAATGTTCGAATGTCTGCGGCTCGTCCCTGGATCTTCCTCTCGGAAACAGGATACAGAATGAATAGATTCTAATGAGATGGCAATGAATCGCGTGGACAGAAAGACTTAGAAAAAGAACCAGGCAGGCCGCGAACCTGTATAGATCCGATGACTCATCGGTCTATAGCGACGGGCTTGGCGTTAAATCTGCCGCCGCCCATGTCTCACCGGTAAAGCCCGTGCTGAAAAATGAAGGCTTCAACAGCGCGAGGCGTCAGGAATCGTAGAGATCTTCCGTCGGCAATTCTTTGTCGCAGCTCTGTCGCCGAAAGATCCGTTCCCGGCATGATCAGGGAAAGTACTCTGGCGGCAATTTCCTGCCCGACCCATTCCACAATCTGCGATGATGTGATCTCTGCGACCCCCGGACGATTACAGGCGACGATTGTGGCAAGGCGTGCAATCTCCTCGGGCTCATGCCATGTCAGCAAATCTCGCAGTGAGTCCGCTCCCATCAGCAGGAACAAATCGTCGTCTGGAAACTGAGTCTTCAGTTCCCTCAGAGTATCCACGGTGAACGATGGCCCCGAACGTTTCAGCTCGCGACGATCGACCACAAACTCCGGATAACCAGAGACGGCCAGCATCAACATATCGGCCCGCGCATGACCGTCGGCGATTTTTGCTCCCGGTTTGTGCGGCGGACTTGAAGCAGGGATCAACCGGACCTGATTCAGCCTGAGGCGCTCGCGACAGGTCTCCGCCACGATCAGGTGACCGTAATGAATCGGATCAAACGTGCCGCCGAGGATTCCGATTCTCATGACTTCTGCCCTGAAAAGAACTTGCCGACTGGACTATGATTTTGCTGATTCGCGTTTTCCGCATTTTTGCGGTTCGTTTCAATCCTGGAGATGCCCGCACACAAAAACGCTGCATTTTTGCTCTCGGTTGCTCGAATCTGGTATTCAGCGTCTCTGAGAAAGGAAGTGTTTCGCCCACGAAGTTACAATTCCCCGCAGGATTGATAACGACTTCCATTTTCTTCGAACGGCTCCATGAGTATTCCATCTGAAATTCAATTGACCAGTGGTCCTGTCAGTTCTTCATTGCAGGCCTCGGTCAATCAGCCACTGATCCCGATTCCGGCCCAGGTGATTTCACCGTCGGAACGTTGCCGCGAAGCGTTGTTGAATCCTCTGGGGTATCCTGAACTTGTTAGATGCGTGGTGCCGGGCGATCGAGTCATTCTCGTGGTCGATCCGGAAACTCCCTTCGCTGCCGAGATTGTTTCAACTGTCTGGGAACAGTTGCAGTCAGTGACCGATGGCGGTGTCCTGTTGACTTTGCTGTTGCCACCTGATCATTCCGGCAATAGTTGGCAGTGGCTTCGCGATCAGTTTCCACTGCATGTCCAGCAACAGATTACGGTCCACGTGCATGACCCGGCCGATTCAAGTCAGATCAGTTATATCGCCAGCACATCAGGCGGCGAACGTATTTATCTCAATCGACTCTTGTCTGACGCAGATCTGATTATCACGGTCGGTATTATTGCATTCGACGGGTTGTTGGGTTTTCGAGGCACCTCCAGCATTCTCTTCCCGACATTTTCCGACATCGCGACTCAGCAAAGCTCGCAGTCTCAGGGCCACCCGGAGCTGACTCCTGAACAACAACGTCCATTTCGCGAGATGATTGATGAAGTGGGCTG
>JBILXT010000523.1:0-4560 GCA_044378235.1 Planctomycetaceae bacterium | reverse complement strand
AGCAGCGGAATACTCTGCAACCGCTGAAGGCGTCCCGCCAAAGTCAAGAGGGAGCTTCAACCACGCTTTCAAGTCCTGCGGATTGCCGAAGCGATCATCCAGAAGCTGTTTCACTCCTGAAATCGGAACTGCGTCTTCTGAAGCTCCTTTAAATCCATCCTGCGCCTCAGGAATCAGCGAAGTCGTGCGTTCGCTGTAAACGAAAGATGAATCGTACTCCGAACATCCCCCTGCGACGACAACCGTCAGCATCGGGACAAGGAGAAACTTATTCCAACTGGGAGTCAGTGACATTCCCAAAACCTCAGCTCAGTGATGAACGCAGAAACCGAATATCAGCCGCTTATAGCTTCAATTTTTCAACAGGATAATCAATCTGCAGCTCCGTTGTGCCGCCTGACTGAATCTCGACAGCCAACTTTCGCTCAACATAATTTCCGTCCGCTGCTTCGTGCCACACAACAAATGTGTGCTTTCCAGCAGGCAGATCCGGAATGCTGAATCCACCGTTCGCATCAGTCACAGCGTAGTAGGGGTGATCCAGCGGCAGATGATAAGCCTTCATCCAACCATGAAAGTCACACGTCACAGCGAACGGAGCCGTCTCGGCCTTGTTGTATGTAAACTCAACCTGCCCTACTCGATCCCCGGCACTAACCACCGAGCTGATCCCGGTATTTCGGCTTGGATACGTATGTGTGTTGTGGGCGACGCTATCGTCACTCAGAACTTTCACAACTTGTCCCGTTGGGACAACCACACAGTGGGGAAGGAACCGACAGTTCTTTTGATCAAAGAAAAAAGGATCCGCAGGAGCCTCAAGTTTCTTACCGTTCTTGGGAGCCTTCGCAAGGTAGATGAAGACATTGGCAACACCATTGGAGTCACCGAGCACTAATCGCTCGTCTGGTACGTCCACTGCCGCGCAAACTTCTTTATCTTTTACGTCAGCGCCCATGGTGATCAATGGTGCCAGGGCCGGTTGATTACCCTTCAACACAACCTTACCGGTAAAGATTCCGGGAGTTCCTGTCTCTGCTGCAGCTTCTCCGCCACCAGCATCTTCTTCTGCGGCCGCTGAGGAATCAGCCGCCACAAACGACACTTGCGGGCGCACATAGGCACCACCGGGATATTCCCCGCAGCCAGCTCCGAGAGCCAGTGAAAGCAGTGCAGCAGTGATTAGAGGCTTCTTCATTTATGTCAACCAGTTGAAACCATCAACAAGAAACAGAACCAACCCCACTTCAGCCAATCCGCAGCCTACTCGGCCCCTGCAGCATTGTCAGGCTTTGCAGCATCCGCAGGCGGAGCAGGCTCAGCGGCCGGTGCCGCCGGAGGTGTGTATGTCGTAGGGCCGATATCTTCCATTAACCGCGTGTAATTCATCAGAGCATCACGTGTTGCGTTGACATGAGCATCGGGATCACCCTTGAACAGATCAGGCAACTGAGTCGTATTGTTCTTCGGATAGTTCACTGGCATGGATGTGTAAGGAGTGATCCAGGACGGCTTGTACAACCACAGTTTCACCCAGTCAGCTCGAAGGCGGTTCTGGACCATATTAAGGTTGGGCCCCTGAATGTCCTTCGCTGGATCCGAGGCTTTGAACTTCTTGCCGGCCAATGAGTGACACTTACCACACAGTGGTCCATTCAGAGTTCGCCACGACTCATTGAGGTATGACTGACCTTCACCAAGCAGTTGAGCATGTGCCAATTCTGCTTCCTTCATAGACAGGTAGTCGGTGTCTGTCGAAGGGTTTTCCTGATACGGGAACTCTGCTCCGTCGGCAGCTGCGAAGTAGTTCGCAAGCACTCGAGCTTCTGCCTCGCTCATGTTAAACCGTGGCATGCGAAGAACAGTGGTATGTCGGATCTTACCGGGCTCCAGAAGGAACTGGTACAGCCACGACGTCTGAACCTTACCACCTTCCTGATACAGTGGGGGCGGTGAAGCCTGCCAGGCCAGAGACCGGTTACCACCAGTCTTAGTTTGCATCAGGTTCTCGACCAGCCATTCAGCGAATGCTCCACCGCGACCGCTCTCGTACTTCACAAGCTGTGCATCAGGGACAGTGATACGTTCACCGGGGAGAAGTCGTTTCATCTCTTCGCCCGTCCCGAACTCAGCTGTCTCCCAAAGATCAAAGCCATGCTCACGGAATTCAGGTTCTTCTTCCGGATCAGGACGTACTGCAACCATCGCTCTGATTGTGGCCAGATGCAACGACTTCTTCTCGTCGTCAACCATGAAGTCCCGAACTTCACCTGTCAACGCCTTCGTGACCGGGCGACTCTTCAGCAGCAGCTCAAGAGCAGCTTCATGATCCGTTGGCTTCATTTCCGACGACGTCAGAGATTCGAGATCCGTAGCATAGGTCACCTTTGGAAGATCGAGCATATGGCAGCCAGTACAGTTGTACTTCGCCAGCAGAAACTCACCTTCGATACGATTCTTCCCACGTTCATCAGGAGTGTAGACATACTCCTCAGCCGGAGGATCTGCAACCAGCCCAAGCACGAACGTTGCGATCGCTTCAATCTCGTCTTCCTTCAGAGGAAACTTTGGCATACGCAATCGTTCATCGTAGCCCTTTGTCTCGGTCTTCTCGTAGTCATAGCTTCGAGGAGCCCGTAGTTTCTGCCACGCAAAACCTGCACGTCCATGGCGCTGTATGCTGTCGAAGAAGAAGGAAGCTGACATTTCGCTGGCTTCTTGCTCTTCGGTAAACACGCCAGCTGCTGCCCCACCGGCTTCAGCTTTCTGATTAGCAATTTCAACGCGTTCTACAGTCGATTTGAATTCAGATCCTGCAGGTTCGCCATGGTGATGGAGGAACTCTTCAATATGCTCGAAACCAAGCTTACTTGTGTCCTTACGACCCCAATCCTGCAAAGCCACGCCGATCGGTCGAGCCAGCTCGTAACCCGGCATATCGTGGCATGCATAACAACCGTAACGAGCAATCGTCTTGCGACCGACATACTCCAGCTTCTTCTGACGCCATACGCCCGGATCGGTAATCGCCGCACCGTCTTCTGAGGCCAAAACCTGCTCGTCACCGACAACATCCGCCAGCTTCTGCGGAAATGAACCAGATTCAATGATGCCACGAGCAGCAGCTTTGCTGAAACGAGTCTTCTCAAGGTACAAGCTGACCAGGTTGTCCAGCTCGTCGCCGTTAACTTCAGGCACAGGGAATTGCTCCGACTTACCCTGGCTCAGCAGAAACGCTGTGATATCAGCAGCCGGGTCGATAACCGTGGTACCGTCAACATCCATGTACTTATCAAGGTACAGGTTAGGCATCCGAGTTCGCTTGTGATGACGCTCTGGTTCTCGAATCCACGTATACAACCAATCGCTGAAGTTGTCATCGTCAGCGTTTCGCAGAACCTTCTTGTGGATATCAGAAATATTAGGCCCGAAGTCGGCCGTGTTTCCTGGAACAGCGCCGTGCTGATGGCACGCAAGGCAACCGCGTTCGGAGAAGAGCTGCTTCCCACGCTCGGCGTTTGCAGCATATCCGTCTTCAGGAGACAACAACTCAATCGGTTGAGACGTGCCGATCAATACAGCTGCAACACCTGCCAACTCGGCCGCCTCGAACTTGGCCGTATGAGCTGCATCAGCTTCACTCAAGTGGTCAGCAAGACCAAAGAACTTTGGCATTTTTGTCGTTGGGCGGAATCGCGATGGATCCTCAGTCCAGTACTGAATAAACGCGTCTGTTGTCTTCGCAGCCACGTGACGCAGACTTGGACCGACTTTCCGCATCTTGCCAGCAACCTGAGTCGGATCAGCCGCAATTCGAGCAGCCTCTTCGGCTGTCTGTGGTTCCAATCGCAGATCCGGTCCAATGGCGACTCCGCCATCGTAGCCGTGCATTTCATGGCATCCATAGCAGCCATACTTCTGAATCAGCTCGTAGCCTTTCACAACCTTTGGTGCGGATGCACCAAACTTCGGGCTCACGCCGAGTTCTGTCACAGAGTGATGGCACTTGATGCATGTCGACTCGGCAAACCGAGACGGCTGCATCGGATACTCCCAGAAGTGATTCGGATGATATCCGTATTCGCCATGCCACTCGTGGGCCAGATTGGGATCGTTCGGCGTATGTTCAGCATTGCCGAAACTTGTTCCCGAACCCTGACCATCATGACAAATTGTGCAACCGAACTTAGCCACAGGGTGCGGACTAGATGCTGTGCAAAACAACTCGGTATTAGGGTGAGTCGAAAACGGCTGAGGGAACTTGTTCTCCTTCACCCAGTCTTCGACCGAGGCTGTCGCGGGATGCCCAGCAGGGAAAGCCGGACCACCTGCAGATGTGGTCTTGTCAATGTTCTGGTGGCAGGAGCGACAGCGATCGAAACGAGCAATCTCGGCCATGCCCAGCGTCTGTGAAAGACGAGGCATCCAGTCCTGTACGATTCGAAGATGCGAGTTAAATCCATCGATGATCGGGAGTTCCATCATCGCTCGCTTCCAGCTGGAAACGAGATTTGATGGTTCGATGTTCTCCACCGACGCCCGGACACGCTCAGCCTCAAA
>JBILXT010000522.1:0-4567 GCA_044378235.1 Planctomycetaceae bacterium | reverse complement strand
CGAAGCACGCCGCCATTTCCGAACACATCGCCCTGGTACGTAGTTGCCATCATACCGGCGCTGCTGTGCATGACGCGGGCTGGCAGATGATGCAAACTGGTCGGCAGTTTGCTGGCGGAGTGAATTCTCCGCACGCAGGGTCCGTGGTCAGCTACCTTAAGGGCCGCCGAACTGATCTGCCGCCGTTCGTCGTGCTTCCGGAGACTATGGGACGCGGTGGCGGAAATCTGCCCAATGGCCAGGCCGGCGGGTTCCTCGGGAAAGCTCATGACCCGTTTGCGTTGATGGCAGATCCGTCCAAGCCGGACTTCAAAGTTCCTGACCTGTTGCCACCCGAGAACCTGGGTGAAGTCCGGATCGCGCGCCGTCGCAAGCTGCGAGATCTCGTCGACGCCACCGTCAAGGACTTCGAGTCAACCGAAAACGCAGCCATGATGGGCCGGAATTTCGAAGCCGCCTATCGCCTGATGACAAGTACTCAGGCCCGTGAAGCCTTCGACCTCAGTAAAGAACCGCAATCAGTGCGTGAACGCTACGGCATGAATCGCTTCGGACAGTGCTGCTTGTTGTCTCGCAGACTCGTGGAAGCTGGTGTTCGCTTCGTGACGATCAACTCCTTCCTGACGGTGTTCGATGAGATCACCTGGGACATCCACGGCTCAAAGCCATTCACGTCCATTGAAGGCATGCGAGACATCGTGGCCCCGATGTATGACCAGGGATATTCTGCGTTGATCGAAGACCTGCATCAGCGAGGGTTGCTGAAGAACACAATGGTCTGCAATCTGGCAGAGTTCGGGAGAACTCCGAAAGTGAATCCTGCCGGGGGGCGTGACCATTGGCCGCAGTGTTTTACCGTCGGTTTCGCCGGTGGCGGCGTAAAAGGCGGCCAAACCGTTGGGGCCAGCGACCCGATTGGCGGCGTTCCGGCCGATCGTCCGGTGCAGCCAGGTGATGTGCTGGCGACGATCTTCCACAGCATGGGACTGAAGTTGGATTCTCACCTGCCAGGTCCGGCCGGTCGTCCATTCCCGTTGGTCGACTTCGGATATCGTGAGATTCACGAGCTGTTTTAGTCGTTGAAACGGCGAAACTCACGCAGCAATCGGTTCGCCTGTGCGACACCGACTGCTCGTGACTTCTGCCTGAGCGGTTACCGCAGTGTTGCGGACGAGCGTTAGATTACGCCGCCGTGCACGCGGTAAGGAGTTGCCAGGTCCGGCAATTCCAGACCCCAGATGCGTTCCCAGATCTCCGGGATATGACGCAAGCTTTCAGACTGATAAATCAATTGGCGAGCTCTGACGTCTGGATTTGGACTCCAGATCGGCAATGCGCAACCCACATTGATTGTGGTGCATGCCAGTAAGAGCCCTGCCATCAGTCGCGTTCGAATCTTCATCGCAAACGTCCTTCCCTGGACCCGCTTTTCCGCCGGGATCAATGCCCGCGGTCGCCACAGTATTCGGAAGACAGATCAGTTTCCTGTTCACCAGCGTGAGTCATCAACAAGTGTTGAGACTCTTCACTTTGAAAACATGATCCAATGCGAATCCCAGTCGGCCAATCAGTCGCGTCAATGGAACTGAGTCTCATTTCAAGCCATCAGAGTAACCAGAGTTCATCGCTCCGGAGCCTCGATTCAGACTTCCATCTGACTCAAATCGCGTGACAGGTGTCAGAGGCGGCAATCCGCTGGCTTTGCTGGCCGCTTCGGCTGCAGCTCGACTTCGAGCCGCCTCGCGCTCTTCCAGCTCGCGGACTTTTGCTTCCATCTCCTTACCCGGTTTAAAGGTCACCACAAACTTTGCAGGGACTTCAACCTGACCACCTGTTCGTGGATTTCTGGCCTTTCGAGCCGCCCGCATCTTGACCTCGAAGACCCCGAAATTTCTGAGTTCAATCCGGCGGTCTTCAACCAGAGTTTCCACAATCGCATCAAAGGTCTTCTGGACGATTTCCTTCGTTGTCAGCTGCGTTAACCCCAACTCATCCGAAATCGCTTTGACGATTTCCTTTTTGGTCACGGTGGGTTTCTCCCGAGTAAGAGCAGAACGCAAAATCAATCAGTGAAACGATACAACTTTATGGACTGTCAGGACTTACTGTCAAGACCCTGCCCGTTAACCCTGTCCGTTTCACGCAATGGACTCTGCCGATTCTGCGCGTTCGATCGGTCGATCGATTCGCATTCGATCATGATTTCAAGTGAATTGCCAAAGAACCAGCCGTCGTGTGGACATAGCCCAGCACTTGAATCCTTTATCGGACCGGCGGAACCCCTGTTTTGAGGAAACTCGGCATAATCGCTACAGATTGCGCAGGACTTATGACCCACATCGATCGCGACAAGGAGACTTGAGGGGAATGGGCAGGCTTGAGACAACTGGCATTTGGCGGCTCGAGTGGCTTTCTGCCAAATCTGCCGAAGCCGGGCGCCTTTAGCGGAACAGCGCGAGCTGTCCGATGAGGAGAAGAAGTCTGGGCCGAAACCGAAGGGCTAGTATCTGTTGTCTGAGAGTCAGAAACAGACTTTTGGCATCAGCGGAGATCAGCGACTACGATGAAAGACGCTGGCTGCGACAGGCCTGTCGCAGCCAGCACGGTGAGCACAGATCGATGAGGGCTCGCGCCCTTACTCTGGTATTTCGCCAAGATTTAAGTTTCGGGTAGTGGACCTTGCCAAAGGTCCTGCAGCGAAGGGATCTTTAGCAAGATCCACTACGTCTAACCCGAATCCCTTATCTTGACGGAGCACTAGAACTTGTCGTGTCCTTACGCTTCAAATGGCTTTTCCAACGTTTCTCGGGTGGGAACCGAGACGCTAATAGGCTTTTTGATTTAGTCGTTTACGGCACTTGTGCTGGCCGGCGCCTCCGGCTGGGCGGTAAACAGAGGCCCGAACGATGAGACTAACGCCTTGTCACGATTTCAATTTCGGGTACTGGAACTGCTTACGATCCTGCAGCGAAGGGACCTTTAGCAAGATCCACTACCACCAACCCGAATTTTTTATCTTGACGGAGCACTAAGTCAACACTCTGCGAACGCGTTCCGGCGGATACAGTGAACACGCCATCGAAGGTTTGAGTGACCGTCATGGAGTCTTTACAATCCCGCCCCACTTCACTGACGTCCTCTGTGCATTTTCCCTGCTCTCACGAATGTTTCCGTGAGAATACGCTGAGATGAATGCTCATCGCAAACTCTTGACCCTGGTTGATTTTCCATGAAATCCATTCTGATTCAGTTCGACACCGACGCTCTCCCCAGTGTTTTTGATCGAGTCGTCGCGGTGGACTCGGACGTGGACCACCTGTTCTCCTATGGCGGAGTCACTCCGGAAAACGTCACCGGCCTTGTACACGGGGCTATTTTTACTCGAGGCCCTGCAGACCTGAAAAGTACCGCTATCTTTGTGGGCGGAAGTGACGTCGCGGCCGGAGAATCACTGTTCAAAAAAGTGCAGAAGACCTTCTTCGGCCCAATGCGTGTGTCGGTCATGATGGATTCGAATGGATGCAACACGACCGCAGCAGCGGCGGTGGCGTCTGCCCGCAAACATCTGTCTCTGGCGGATGCCTCTGCGATCGTTTTCGGTGCGACGGGACCGGTCGGACTTCGCGCGGCTGAATTGCTGGCTTTGGAGAATGCCCGGGTAACGTTGGTGTCGCGAACTCTGGATCGTGCAGAAGCGGCCTGCGATTCCGTTCGAGCCAAAGTGGCCACGGCACGATTGACGGCAGCAGCAGCCTCAACTGCGGAGGAGTTTGAGAAGCTCGCCGCCGATCAGCAGATTATCATCGCTGCCGGTGCGGCTGGTGTCTGTTTCCTCAGCGAAGGGGCATTGGCTCGCCTGGATGCCGTCAAACTGGCGATTGACCTGAATGCCGTGCCGCCAGCGGGACTAGCTGACGTGGGCGTTATGGACAAGGCGGTCGAGAAGCACGGAACCATCTGCTACGGCGCGCTGGGAGTCGGCGGGTTAAAGATGAAAGTTCACAAGCGAGCGGTCGCATCGTTATTCGAATCGAACTCGGCCGTCCTGGAAACTCGTGCTTTGTACGAGCTGGCGCTGAAGGTTGCCGGAATTACTTCCTGACCATCTTTGATCAGGTAAAGGCAAGTCCGTCGACCGGAGCCTCCACGGGCGGCCCCGGTTTCGAAATCGCGTTTACCAGTTTCGATTCTGCCACTCCGGATCATCACGGTATCGCTGTTCTTTCCATGGATCGCCGACATTGTGATAGCCGGCCTGTTCCCAGTATCCCGGAGCGTTGTGTTCGGTCAGCTCGATTCGATTCACCCACTTTGCACTTTTCCATGCAAACAGTTTGGGAACGACAAGACGCACCGGTCCTCCGTGGTCGTCATCAAGTGGCATCCCGTCATGAAGGTCGGCCAACAGAACATCATTGTCCAGCAAAGCCTCCAGCGGAACATTCGTGGTCCAGCCGTTATCGCATCCGCCGATAATTGCAAAAGCGGCGGACGTCTGGACTCCGCACTCGGCCAGCAACCATTTCAGCGAGACGCCTTCCCAGAGATTCCCGAGGCGTGACCAGGT
>JBILXT010000521.1:0-4568 GCA_044378235.1 Planctomycetaceae bacterium | reverse complement strand
GTTTGGGCACATCAGATTGGCACAAATCTGATTGGTGTTTATGCTGGTTCCGGACGTGAAGATGTCATCAACGGGTCACTGGCCACATCCGCGTTTGCTCAGCCTTCGGAGATTGTCAGCGATGCCGCAGGCAAGTTTCTGTATCTTGTCGACAGCGAAGGTTCGGCCATTCGTAAGGTTCCGACCAACCCCTCTGGTGAAGTGACCACGGTGGCGGGCACGTCCGAGCTTCCCCGAGGTCAGTCGCTGTTTGCGTTCGGGGACGTCGACGCGGCAGGCAAAAATGCTCGGTTCCAGCATCCGCTGGGGATTGCAATCTCAGGGGAAACCTTATTCGTAGCGGATTCGTACAATCACAAGCTGAAGACTATCGACCTGGATAAGCGAAAATCCGTGACATGGGCTGGCAGTGGCAAGCCCGGCAATACAGTCGACCCATTGCTCCTGAACGAACCCGGGGGACTTTCAATCGCCGATGGCAAACTGTATGTCGCCGATACCAACAATCATCGCATCCTGACGATTGATATTGCGAGCAAACAGACAACGGTCTTGACGATCAATGGATTGACTCCGCCGAATCCTCCAAAGCAGACAACAAAACCTGAGACGACGGATGCTATCGCTGTTGAGCCACAAAAGCTCGCAGCCGGGGATAAGCTGAAGTTCAATGTCACGCTGACGATTCCGGACGGTCACAAACGAAACGATCTTGCGCCTGTGACATGGGAGATCTTCGCCGAATCGGAACAGTCGATCATCGCCGCAGACGTGCTGGGAGTTCGCGATGAAGCCACTGCGAACGATCAGAATGTCGCTGTGTTCGAAGTGCCTTTGTCCGGGGCTCCTGGCGAAGCGACCTTCATCGTAAGAATGAGCTTTGGCTACTGCGGCACCGAAGAGAATGCTCTGTGTCGGCTGGCCACCGCCACATGGAAGATTCCGGTGGTCCTGAATACCGACGGCGGAGCGAGCGAGATTGCTCTGACATTTCCAAAGCCGTAGCGACTCAGCAGTGCGGATGGACCATTGGAAGCATCGTTGCGTCCAGCTGGGAATTTGTTACCGAGAAACGCAGGTTGTGAGCAGAAACAGAGACACTCGTCTCACGAGTTCTCTCATCTCAGGGGCGCTGCTCGTCGCTTCATGTCAGCCGGCTTGTGACCGCACAAAAAGAAAGGGTGTCCGCTGCAATTTGCTGCTGACACCCTTTCATAACCTGGAGAATTCCGGCATCCAACAACCACGGATGTCTCAGGAAACGAGTTCCTTCAAGGCCTCAATCACTTGCTCATCGTGTCCATCAACCGACACCTTTTTCCAGACTTTCGCGATCTTGCCATCGGCATCGATCAGAAATGTTGATCGCTGAACACCCATAGAAACTTTGCCATACATGTTCTTCTCTCGCCAGGCTCCGAATTTCTCGGCCAACTTGTGGTCTGCATCAGCCAACAGCGGAAAATTCAGGCTGAACTTGTCTGAGAACTTTTTGTGGCTGGCGACATCATCAGGGCTCACACCCAACACAACCGCCCCGAGTTCGGCAAGCTCAGATTGACGATCACGAAACGCGCAGGCTTCCTTGGTACAGCCCGGTGTGTCGTCTTTGGGGTAGAAGTACAATACGACAGGCTTGCCTTTCAGATCCGACAGTTTGATGGTCGAGCCGTCAGTGGACTTCAACGAAAATGCAGGAGCCTTTGCGGGTGGTTCGAGCCAGTCAGTCATGAGATTTCGTATTCCTGAATCAGAAGTAAGCAGGCCAGTTCGGCAGGGGCGGAATGAACAGCAGTCGAGGTTTGTTATAGAGACGAAATGCGAGTTTTCCACCACGTCGAGAAAGAAATCATGACACCAGCCGCAGAATCACAAGCTCATCACAGCAACGGCGATTAATGAATATTCATACGGTCGCCTGGCGACGCTTCGCCGGAGGGTTTTCCCAGTGACTCCTTCAGACTGATAAAATCCGACAGCAGGAAGATCACAGTGACGAAGGCCAGCAGGATCTCCGACATCGTAATGAACTTCGCGGGGACCGTCTGGGGCGTCACGTCGCCGTAGCCAAAGAAGGTAAAGTTCAAAGTGCTGTAGTAGACAAACTCAAACAATGTCTCAAACCGCGTCGCGCTGGAAAGCTCGACGCTGAAGCTGGCTGGATTGATGCAGTGCAGGCAGTGAAAATCGAGACCGAAGGACAGAATGATCTGCGTCATATTGATCAGCATCAACAGCATAAAGCGGTGATAAGGCTGATTGGATCGAGTCGCCTCGAACAACTGCCGAATATTCTCGACGCCGAAGAACGACGTTTTGGCGAGGCTTAGCACAATCGCCAGGGGCAATGCGGCGGCCTGCAGGAGATCGCGTTCCAGCAGCTGCTGAAAACCGACCCAGACGGCGATGATGGCAATAAACTCAATCAGATTTCGAACGATCATCAGCCGCATTCCAGAGACAAAAAAAGCCCGGAGCGTCAACGAAGATTCTGACAGAGAATCTTCACTGACGTTCAGAGCCTTTGATGTTACCAGAAGTGTCTACTGATTCGACCCAGGAGTTGTCGATCGAGAACGAGATGACTCCTCGGAGTCAGCGATCTCCTTACGGAGCACGCGAACTTCCGGCGGTGCCTGAATGGACAGTCGAACCCGACCACCCTTAACCTCGGAAACCGTGACACGAATGCCGCCGGCGATTTCGATGGACTCACCAACTTTGCGACTGAGAACTAGCATCTTGCACGCTCCCTTGCGAGTAGCAGAAAAGAAACTCCGAATGCGAGTTGAACCGTTCTTCCTTGCGTCCGGTGGAATCTAACCTTGGACATTTACCTGGTTGCCGTAGTTCGCCCCGCTCCTGCAAATCTCATGCAAAAACCGGCAAATTCTGCAGCACTGTTACAATTACGTCTCTTAGGAGACACTTCTTACGTGTTTTTTCGTTTAATTCCGCGACATTTTTCTGAATTTCACAGAATTCTCTGGTGGCGTCTTCAAGTTTCGTCCCGCTGGTAAACACCTTGTCCAAATCGAACTTGTTGCGGCGGATTCTTTTTCAGGTGGTGAAATCTGATACATCCGTCCTGGCCCACGCGGCAAAAAAGACAACCTGCTCATATCTTCGGGAATGATCAGTGGACTCCCAGCGAACCTGATCTACGGGTCTGCCAAAACGACGGCAAAAGCCCGCTGCCAATCATGATTAACCGACTCGACATTTCGTAAACCCTTTCAAGAAAACATCTTGCGGCGACGATTTTTTCGGCGGCACAGGGTTTGCAAACTTCGCGACCCATTCTGAATTCTCTGCCACTCTCGTCACCGGTGCCATTTTGCCCGTGCGGAAGTGAGTTTTGACTGAAGAGCTTTGATTCGTGATTGCGTTGACAAATTTGAGGAGAAGCCGTGGCTAAGTTACTAACGTTCGACGAAGAGGCTCGTAAAAGCCTGCTTTCCGGCGTTTCGAAGCTGTCGAAGGCAGTTTCCAGCACCTTGGGTCCTCGTGGACGGAATGCGGTCCTTGACAAGGGTTGGGGCGCACCAAAGGTGACGAAGGATGGTGTGACCGTCGCTGAAGACATCGAACTGGAAGATCCGTACGAGAACGTCGCTGTTCAGCTGGTGAAGGAAGCTGCTTCCAAGACCAATGACGTGGCTGGTGACGGAACGACAACCGCAACCGTACTGTCAGAAGCGATCTACCGCGCTTCTTTGAAGTATCTGGCAGCCGGTGCTGACGCGATGGCTTTGAGCCGTGGTGCTCAGAAGGCTGTTGCTGCAGTCATCGAAGCTCTGCAGAAGATGGCCAAGCCAGTCAAGGCCACTGATCGCGAGTCAATCGCCAAGGTCGCCACGATCGCCGGCAACAATAGCCCGGAGATCGGTGAGTTCCTGGCGGACGCTCTGATGAAGGTTGGCAAGGATGGTGTGATCACCATCGAAGAAGGCCGACATGTCACAACAGAAGTCGACCTCGTAGAGGGTATGCAGTTCGATCGCGGCTATCTGTCTCCTCACTTCATCACTGATGAAGACGAGCAGGAAGTTGTGATGGAAAACTGCCGCATCCTGCTGCACGAAGAAAAGATCAGCAGTGCGAAGCAGCTGGTTCCTCTGCTGGAAGCAATCTCCAAGGGCAATGTGCCTTTGCTGATCATTGCTGAAGACATCGAAGGCGAAGCGTTGGCGACTTTGGTTGTCAACAAGATGCGCGGCATTGTGAAGGTTGCTGCCGTGAAGGCTCCGGGTTACGGCGATCGTCGCAAGGCGATGATGGAAGACCTGGCGATCCTGACTGGCGGCAAGGCCTTCTTCAAAGATCTCGGGATCAAGCTGGAAAACATTCAGCTGTCTGATCTGGGCAAGGCGAAGAAGGTTCACATCGACGCGAACAAGACTGTGATCGTCGAAGGCGGCGGCAAGAAGGGTGATATCGCCGGTCGTGCTGAGCAGATTCGTCGCGAGATCGAGACGACTGACAGCGAATACGATCGCGAAAAACTGCAGGAGCGTTTGGCAAAGCTGGCTGGTGGTGTTGCTCAGATTAACGTCGGAGCAGCCACT
>JBILXT010000520.1:0-4570 GCA_044378235.1 Planctomycetaceae bacterium | reverse complement strand
CTTGCGGCCTACGATCCCAAAGATGGCCAGAAACTCTGGTGGTACGATGGCCTTTCACGTCTCGTTGACAGCACTCCCCTGATCGTTAACGGGGAGATCTACTTTGCCACCTGGACCCCAGGTGGTGACGCCGATGATCGAATCCGCATGGAACCTTTCGCTACCGCGCTGACAACACTGGATAAGAACAGCGACAAAGAGATCGGCAAAGAGGAATTGCCCGAGGGAAATGCGATTCTCGAACGATTCTTTCGTATCGATCTGAATCAGAACCAACGTCTGGATCAGAAGGAGTGGGAAAAGCACGCGATGGTGTTCGAGCGTGCTCAGAACGTGGCCGCTTCTCTTCGCCCTGGAACTCGCGGTGAATTGCCTGCGGAGAATGTCAACTGGACTTACCAGCGCAGCCTGCCGACGGTGCCGAGTTCTGTCGTGTATGACGGAATTCTTTATATGGTAAAGGACAGCGGAATCATCACCAGCCTGGATGCCAATACGGGTGAGATGTTGAAGCAGGGCAGGGCGATTGGTCGAGGCAACTACTATGCATCAATTGTGGCCGGCGATGGCAAGGTTTATCTGATCAGTGAAAGTGGTGTCGTTACAATTCTGACAGCAGGGCGTGACTGGAGCGTGCTTGGATCTTACGACTTCAAGGAACGCATCATGGCGACGCCGGTCATCGCCGACGGCCAGATGCTGATTCGCACGGACGCGGCTCTGTACGCATTTCGCTGCAAGTAAGTGTGTAACAAGACTCCAATAACGTGCCCATGCTGTTTTACTTGTCAGAGCGAATTTATGAAGTTGCGTATTCTCAGGCCCGGAGAGGCTGTAAATTTATTCGTAGGACGGCCTTTCCAGGCCGTCGTTGCCACAAAAACGCGTGCGATTTCGACGCCCTGAAAAGGGCGTCCTACATTCTTTCACAACCTCGGAGGGCCGACACAAGGGCGGATGTCTCGGCCCTTCAGGCCTGAAACGCTGTGTTTTCTGCAGTCCGGTGGCTCACGCCACCGGCAGAGGATGTTCCGGGCTTCCAGCCCTAACTGGAATGCGCAACTTCAAAAGGTGCATTCTCAGCGATTGCAGTCGACCGCAAGAATCGCCCATGAGATCGGGCCGGAATCCACAACGGCCAGCGGTTTCAGTTCCCCGTTGGACTGGATCGCATAGGAAGCCACTCGTCCACTGGCTTCACCGGCCACGTAAACATGTCGTCCATCAGGACTGATCGTGAAGGATCGCGGAACCGCTTCCGTCGGAGTAATCGAAACTCGTGTCAGGCGGCCATTGGACTGATTGACCGAAAAGCCGGCGATGCTGTTATGGCCTCGATTTGCGACATACAGAAACTTCCCGTCAGCAGTCAGCAAACACTCGGCAGTCGAATTCTGGCTCGCATCAAACGTCTCGGGCAGAGAGAACACTGACTGTACCTGTTTCAGTTGCATGGTTTTTGCGTCTCGCGCATACAGAGAAGCCCCGTCTTCTTTGCTGCCTCCCGCTTCATTGCTGCAATAGGCCCAGCGATCCGAAGGGTGAAGAACAATGTGGCGAGGATTCTGGATCGCATTGGCCGTGACGAATGGCGGATCGAGAGGCGTCAGGATGCCAGTCTCCTGATCAAACCCAAACTGATCGATTCGATTGGCTCCGGTATGCGACACATACACCGATTGATTCTTCGAATCGATCGCGACCCCATGAGCATTTGCGGCAGTCGGCAGTGAACAGACAGGTTTTTTGGACAGACGACCTTCAGCATCCACGCCATGAACCGTGACTTTATTGCTGACGTAGTAGGCCGTCAAAAGAAAACGTCCGGTTCGGTCCGGCGCAAGAAACGCCGGATCCTCCCCGCCTTCAACCACATTGATGAGTTTCAGCTTTCCGGTCGAAGCATCCACGCTGAACGCGGCCAGTTGCCCGGAGCTGCGATAAGACACGAACAACACGCGACCATCTTTCGAAGCCGTCAGGTACGCGGGCTCTGCACTGCATTCTGTCACCTCAGTTCGCAGAAGTTCTCCGGAGTCGACCTCTCGCTGAAACGTAACAATCTTCCGTTCCTGCAACAGACTCACGAAGACGAAGGAATCAGCCTTGGTAACATTGGGCCCCACGGCCAGCAACAAGACAACAACCTGAATCATCCAGACCATTCGCGACATCAAACTCTCCTGCAACGCCTATACCTGTTTGGACTGCTGCAGCCTGCTGCAGCTTTCCGATCCACAGCCTGCTGTGGATCAACTTTTCGTACACTGCTCGACTCTGACGAGATTCACTCTGGTAGTTTGGCAGCAGGCTGCCTGCACGAAAAGCGGCAGCAGGCTGCCGCAGTCCAAAAAACTCTGGCGCAAGAAAAAAGGTTTGAGCCATCAAGAGACAGCTCAAACCTTTTGATGAATTAAGAACTGACAACGCGACTAGCGGTAATCAATCTCGATGTCGCCATCTCGTTCAATCTCAATTTCCACTCCGCGATAACGACGGAAGTGGCCATTGCGACGATAGTAACCGGGAACAGCATAAGCCGCTGGAGCAATCACAGCTGGTGCTCCGTAATAGGCAGCAAATGGTGACGGTGCAACCGCAACCGTTGGCACCATTGGTGCATAGTAAGATGTTGAATAAGCCACAGTGCTGACCGGATACGAATGCACAGAAACCACCGAAGTCGATGGCACGACATAGGCCGGCTGATAGCTGACGACCGGTGCCGCGTAAACGACCGGCGGACCCGCAAAGGCATAGCCTGGAAAGTAGTAATGATCACCAGCCTGAGCAGCAGCAGACACCGCGGCCACTGCGATGATACAGCTCATGAAATGACGCAACATTGTGAAAGCCTCCCTCTGATCCCTTGATCGAAACCCAATACTGACGCCACCGTCAGTAATTCCTTTATCCCCGATTGATTCAAAATTGAAACACTGGGGTATTGTGGGCAAGTTTAACGGGCCAATGGGACAGCAAAAAGTCTGTCGGATTCCAGTTTCCTCAAATTCCCAACCAGCCTGAAACACGTCAACTCACGGTCGTCCGTGCCCACTTCAGCAATGTAAAGCCGCTCTACTTCTGATAAATCGGCAGATAGTGGTATTTCACAGACAGACTCAAAACGGCCATCGACGTGGAATAGACGGCTCCGTGGTTTTTCTCTTCGCCATTGGCGGCTGTCCACGAACCATCGCCCGCCTGTTTCGGCAGCAGCATTTCCTGCACAAGCTTCTGAGCCGTCTCCGAGTGATTCCCGCCGCGCTGATACATCCCCTGAGCGTAGTAATACGTTCCATAAAAGCAGAAACGCTCCTCCCATTTCGGAGGATGCTCCAATAGCCAATCAGCGGCTCCGGCGACGAGCGGCGATTCATACTCGCCGCAAACCTGCATCGCCAACAGTCCGGCTGCAGTCATCGTGAACGTTGGATTGTTCTGGTTGGGCTCATAGGTGAATCCACTGGCCTTCTTGTCGGGCAAGCCATTCTCATCCAGCGGAGATGCATACGATCTCTTCAGGTATTCAACGGCCTCTTCAATCGCCCCGGCGGGAACCTGCAGGCCATCATTCTTCGCCGATCGCAGAGCCATCAATTGCCAGACGGTCGCCGAAAGATCTGAATCGGTCGACTGAGGTTCGTAACGCCAGCCACCGCGGTAATGAGTCGGCTTCTTCTGCTTCTGAGAGGCCAGGATGACGTCGATCGCCTTTTGACAGCGATCATGAATCAATTGATCCTGCTCGACGGTTGTTCCCATGCCCAGCATCTCGGTCAACATCAAAGTAATGATGCCATGGCCGTACATGCGAGATCCATCTTTGGCCCCGAAGTATCCCTTCGGGTCGACTCGATCTTCCTTCAGCACAAACGCCAGAGCTTTCTGCATCGCCTGCCCTTCGGGAGAAACATCCGAAGGCTGAATACCAACGCTGGCCATGGCCATGATCGACAACGATGTCATTGTCGTATCGATTCCCTTATCCAGGATCGCGCCGTCTTCACGTTGCTTGCTGATCAGATACGCAATCGCTCGGTCCAGCGCCAGATCGGTTTCGTCTTTCTGAAAGACGGACGGCACTTGCGGAGAATCAGCGACTGGTTTCACCGCTTCCTGCGCGGAGACGGATTTGCTCTGAAACAGTAGCACGACCATCATCAGGAGAAACGAGAACCGCATTTTTGCTCGCATTCGATTTTCAGTCTGAAACCAGCTCATAAGTTCAAGAGAAAAAACCTTCCCACTGTTACTTCTTCTTCGCGCGTTCCGCAAGAACTCGGAAGTAGGTCTCAACGCTCTTGCGATACTCCTCGGAAACAACTTCCGATTTGCCTTTCGTCAGATCCTCTGCCGACTGACTGCGAAGTTTACCCCAGTTCTTTCCATCATTGCGATTCACCGGTGTCACTTCAAAATCAGCAACTCGTGGCTCCGTCGATGCAGAATCGGAAGATTGAGTTCCACCCAATCCCAGCGCCGCCATCGTCTCCTGCTGATTGCGAAGTCGCGCAGCCGCCTGAGCGGCCTGTTGTGCTCGCGCGGCCTGGGCCAACGTGTCCAATTG
>JBILXT010000152.1:0-16162 GCA_044378235.1 Planctomycetaceae bacterium | reverse complement strand
AACTCCGGTAGCGGTAATAGCTTATTCACAAGATCAAGAACTCTCGCCTGAACTCTGACAGGACGAGGTCCACCCGGACCGCCCGTGGGCTGCTGCACAGCCGGAGGATTCAGATAGCTATCAATCTGTTTTCTTTGATCATCCTTCAGCAAGCTCCAGAGGTGCGAGGCTGGAGTCCCCGGCGTCTTGGGTCCATCCGCCAGCGTTTGCAGGAACAACTGTGTATCGACCAGTTCAAACGGTCGCAATTGAGTACTGGGGGCACTGGTAAATGACAGCGGCGCCAATGCCAGCAACACAACCACAATTGCAGCCAGAGCAATCAACAGAACTCGTGAGGCCGCCGCTTCGCGAAACGAATCCTTTAGAATGGCGAAGATGGCCTTCATACTTCGGTTCCTCCCACAATGCCGATGAAGACTTCTTCCAGAGTTTGCTCTTTACGAGCCAGCCGCCAAATACTGATACCCGCTTGTCGCAAAGCATCGACGACAGTATCAAGGTCGGCTTGCTTTGGAATTCGAACCTCCAGCTCGTATGCGCCCGCGGTTACGACTCGCAGTTTTGAACCGGGATGATGATCAGCAATGCGGCGAACGGCCGCTTCATCGCCCGTCACCTGCATCTGCACAGGGGCATCCGCAAGGGCCGCGGTCAATTCTCGAACACTGCCGGTCCTCAACAGCTTTCCGTGATTCAGAATCGCAACACTGGAACAGATCAGTTCGATTTCCTGCAGCAGATGACTATTCAGGAAAATGCTGTGGCCCTGATCGGCCAGTTGCTTGAGCACATCACGAATCTCGCGACGCCCCACCGGGTCAACTCCGTCCGTCGGCTCATCCAGCACGATCAAGTCGGGCCGATGAAGCATGGCCTGAGCCAGCCCCAGCCGCTGCAACATCCCTTTCGAATATCCGGACACGCGCTCTTTTTCTCGACCTCGCAGTCCGACGACTTCCAGCAGCTTCATTCGCTCGGCGCGAATTGCACTCATCGACATGCCGCTCAAACTGCCGTAGTACTCCAGCGCGGTGAGCGCCGTCAGATGCCGAGGAATTCGATGATTCTCCGGCAGATATCCAATTCTGCGTCGCGCTTCCATCGAACCGGCCGCATGCCCCAGAACTTTGGCGTTGCCCCCGGACTTGCGAATGATCCCTAATAGAATCTTGATCAACGTCGTCTTACCGGCGCCATTCGGTCCGAGCAACCCGTAGATCTCACCTCGAGGAACCTGCAGTGAAACATCATTCAGCGCTGTGAACGAATTTCTGCCCCAGAATCCGCGACGATAGGTCTTACTGACCTTCGCCGTTTCAATGACCAGTTCAGCCGATAAACTCATACGTTGTGATTCTTTGCTCGCACTTTTTCTACAATCGCGCTGGCTTCGCGAGCTGCCTTTGTGATTTCATCCCAACGCTCCGCGTCGATCGTGTCTTTCTTCGCCAGCCACGATCCTCCCACAGCCAACACGTCCGGATCTCGCAGATAACTTTCAAGGTTTGCCGTCGTGACTCCGCCCAGAGGAATATACTTCAGCCCAAGATGAGCATACGGAGCCTTGATGGCGCTCAACATATTCAGGCCACCACTTTGTTCCGCCGGGAAAAACTTGAGTTCTCGACACCCCGCGTGAACGGCCATATCGATATCGGTCGGAGTCACAACGCCAGGAGCAAATGGAAGTCCCAACTCGATGGCTCGACGAATGACAACGGGATTGGTCCCCGGGGAAACCGCAAACGTCGCTCCGGCATTCAGGACCTGATCGACTTGCTCCGGAATGATGATCGTGCCCGCCCCGGCCATCATCTCAGGCACCTCGCTGGTAATAGCCTTCAAACATTCCAGAGCGGCTGCGGTTCTCAGCGTCAACTCCATGATGCTGACACCACCAGCCAGCAGCGCACGAGCCACCTTGACGGCTCGACGAGGATCATCGACAACCAGAACCGCGATGACTCCGGTGTGATGCATTCGTTCAAGGGATTGTGCTGAGAATTGCGATTGCATGGCTCTACTTCGCCCATCAAGCGACATTATTAGAGGGAAGAGCAGGGAAGAATGAATCCGCTGAACAACGCGGAGATTCGACTACATCTGCCAAGATTAGCAGAACAGGGCCGGAAGGCGAACGGCCGAGCAAGACATGTGTTCAGCACGAGTATAGCCGCTACGTGACGATTTCCTGAATCACACGGCCGGCGACATCTGTCAGCCGGAAATCTCGGCCCGCATAACGGTAGGTTAATTTCTCGTGATCAATTCCCAACTGATGAAGAATCGTCGCGTGCAGGTCATGCACGTGAACTCGATTGTGCACCGCACGGAAACCGAAGTCGTCGGTCTCACCATAGGTCATGCCACCTCGAATTCCACCGCCGGCCATCCAGGTAGTGAATCCGTAATGATTATGGTCACGACCGTTTCCGTTCTCCGAAGTCGGTGTTCGGCCAAACTCGCCGCCCCACAACACCAATGTCTCATCCAGTAAACCACGTTGTTTCAAATCACGCAGAAGCGCCGAAATCGGACGGTCGATATCTCTGCAAAGATTGATCGTGCTGTTGTTGTGATCGCTATGAGTATCCCACGGCTGACCATTGCCGTAATAAACCTGAACAAAACGGACTCCTCGTTCGCTCAACCTTCGAGCCAACAAGCAACCGTTGGCAAAATGACCGGTGCCATAATCATCGCGAGTCGCCTGAGTCTCTTTCTGCAGATCGAAAGCATCGGTCGCCGTGAACTGCATGCGGAAGGCCGTTTCCAGGGCCTGCAACCGACCTTCCAGTTGTCCATCCGGACCTGAACGTTCCAGATGCAGCCGATTGAGCTGACTCATCAAAGCGACTTGAGCAGCCTGAGAATCTCGCGAGGCATTTGCATTCCGCAGGAATGGAATCAGTTTGTCCGGAGTGGGATCAGCATGATTGATATACGTCCCCTGATGAGAACCCGGCAGAAACGCGCTGGTCCAAAGAATGGAGAACCGAACCGGCTTTCCGGGACACAATACGATGTACGCAGGCAGATCTGAGTTTTCTGTCCCCAGCCCATACGACATCCACGAACCCATGCTGGGTCTGGTCGGCAAGATCGTCCCGTTATTCATCAACAACAACGCGGGGCCGTGATTCGGATTATTGGTGTACGTCGAACGAATGATGCACATGTCGTCGATGCATTTCGACGTCAGCGGTAACAGCTCACTGACCGGCAACCCTGATTCGCCGCATTGACGAAAACGAAACGGCGAAGGCAGGAGTCCGGCGGTTTTCCGCTCCGTCCTGAAATCGGCTTCTGGCGGCCGCTGGCCGGCGAACTTAAGTAGATCCGGTTTGGGGTCAAACAGGTCCCCTTGAAACGGACCGCCGTTCATAAAGAGGTGGATAACTCTCTTCGCCTTGCCCGGAAACTGCGACGGCTGAAGGTCCCCAAACGCCGACTGACCCAAAGCCGACATCATCCCAATCGCACCGACACCGCCACCCATCATCCCGATCATCGCACGACGTGACGGAGTTTCAGAGGAACCGAAAAGTTGAGTACCGGGTGAATTCATAACGAGGTTGATACCGCTTTTCGTAGAGACTTTCAAACTGAATGTTGCCAAACTTAGGGTTGATCGATAAATCGAGAACACAAAGTTCCCGGACAAAACATCATGGCAGGGTTTCGAAATCTCGTGACCGAACGGTTACCGTAGAGGCCGACGGGCAGTGGATCATGCGGTTTCAACAAATCACAGCTCATTTGCTGAATCGTGTTCGAGTCAACAACGTTCGACCAGAGATTCGCAATGACTCTCGGGTGTTTGTCAAAACTCGACGATTTGGAGGAAGCTTTGTAATTTGGTGCGGCAACAGATTCCTGTCACTTGCCGGTAGCGGCATCCACATGTTTGTTTGGACAAGAGACTGGATCGCATGGGAACTCCACTGCGTTCAGCTACTCTATCCTAACCGTACGGCGACGAGTGTCAGAACAGGGAAAATCCTCGTCATGCCGGAAGTTCGAGGAGTCAGCCTGCGGGAGCTCGTTCGTTCAAACAAGCTGGACACGAATGCGGCCGAAGCCGCCGCTCGTGAAATCCGCAGGGCACACCTGCTTCACTGTCCAATCTACAACGGTGGCTGGTCTCACGGCGATCTCCATCTCGGCAATATTCTCTATGACCACGAGCTGAATAAGGCAACACTCATCGACTTCGACACACGCCATGAACCTGAACTCCACGAGACAACACGTCATGCCGATGATCTGAAGACCGTCCTACTGGAGCTGATCTCGATATCAGCGACTGGGTGGAACGATATTGCGTTCTCCTTTCTTAACGCGTACCAGAATTTCGAAGTGCTGAGGGAACTCAGCCTGCAGTTAACTGTCCCTCATGGTATTGCAAGAATCTTCTGGCATACTCGAACGGCAAATTGTTCGCTTCAAAAAATTGAACCGCAATTGCAAAGTCTGCGTGAAATCATCCATCAGATCGTCGACAACTCACGTACAACGCCGCAGTTCGACATGCAACATGGCGCTGGACGGGAGAGTCAACTTTGAAATCCGGACGACTCGAGATCGGACTCCAGCAGAGCTTGCGGATTCGTGAAGAACATCTTTCAAGAGAACCCCACGCCTGTCGAATTCTGTATGTGAGCGACATTCATCTTCGGAGGCGACGTTCACGAGATCTTGCGGATCAAATCATCGCGGCTGCCCAACAAGCGGCACCTCACGCTGTCCTTTTGGGAGGTGACCTTGTCGATCAAGCCTCTGAGCTGGAGAATCTGAGCGAACTCGTTGATCGTCTTTGCAGGATCGCCCCGGTATTCGCGGTGGGAGGCAATCACGACAGCCACGTTGGACTGCATCCTGTGCGCGACGCAATTCTCAATGGCGGCGGAAAATGGATTCACACTGACACAGAAGTGTTCGCTCACGATGGCCGCACCATCACAATTTCAGGCCCTGAGGCTTCGACGGCATTTTCAACCAACGGACATGTAAGAATTCTCTGCGCACACAATCCTCGTATTTGGAGGACGGTCAGAGAATCCGGTTATGATCTTGTGCTCGCTGGCCATCTTCACGGCTGTCAGCTTGTGGCCTTTGAATTCCGAGACAGACTCTACCCGGGCGCCATCTTTTACCCGTACTGCTATTTGACGCACCAATGCGGTTCAACAACACTCGTTGTGAGCCGAGGAGTAAGTGATTTGATCCCCGTTCGCTGGCGGTGCCCCCGCGAAGTGGTACTGTGCCACGTTTGAAGCAGCCTGATTGCCTCAGAGCACTGGAACAGAAAGACCGACTCATGACCTCAATGCTTTCCGAAAGTTCGCTGACGGATACCAAAGGTCGTGATCGGATTTCATCGTTACTGGTTGCATTCAGATGTGTTCTGCGAGGCCTGCCGTTGATTTTTGCTTCCTGCCCTGGAACGCCACTGCGAGTTCTATGCATCGTGGCATTCGACACGGTCTATTCACTGCGAAGATCACGCAGATTGCCGAAACAGTGCATCAAGAATCTTGCCTTGTTATTGAAATTCGGGGCGAGCTTGAATGCAGCCTTTGATGGCAAAGCATTTTGCCCCGATGAGTTTCGCAGATTACAGCAAAGGCTTTTTGACGCAGGGCTTCGACAGACCTCAAACGACTATTGGTGGCGAATTCGACAACTGGAATTGAGCCGACCGTTAGCGGTTGGTGATCGTTCGCAGTGTGAAACAATAAAGGCCTATCGAGAAGACGTGGCCCGATTATCTCTTGGATTTTTCACGATGGTTGCGTTTGAATACGCATCCGTCGAAGACGGTATTGAGGCGACTCGCACGAACAGTGACCTTGAAATCCTGTTCAGAATCGTCATGCAATGTCAGATCATTGATGACGTGTTTGATTATTCAAAAGATGTCGCGCAAGGATTGCCAGGATTCCTGACCGCATCCAGCGAACTCACTGACACATTTCAGCTGACATCCCAGGCAGCACGTCACTATGCGAACGGATCTTCCATTTCAAAAGACCGGCCTCTGTTTGTTCTTCGAATTACTCTGACGGCAGTGTCTGTAATCGCAAAAACCCTGATCATACTGGGACGTTGGCGTCAGGGTGTCACTTGCATTCAACCAATTCCGGGACATGTCTTCGGTCCGTAAATGCAACCGCACAGGTCAAGTGCCTGTCTGGCTCAGCTACCATTAAAATTCAAAGAGTTCTTGAAATTGCTGAATTCCCACAGCGTTGAGTATCTGCTGCCAGGTGGATTCACCGTTGGTTTCCACGACTAATCCTTCTTCTTCCGCGGCCCCTTGCGATTATCCTCAAACGTGGACTTGCGACGCAGCAGATGATGATAGTTCTGAGCAAACCGGTGGGCTTCGTCGCGAACGTATTGCAGCAGGCGCAGGCTGAAGGAATGACGGCTTAAACGAATCGATTCCGATTGCCCCGGGACAAAGATCTCCTCTTCCTTCTTTGCGAGCGAAATTGTTGTGGGCGGTTTGATCCCCAGAACCTCGAATGTTTCCATCACGGCATTCAACTGCCCCTTGCCGCCGTCGATCAGCAGCAGGTCCGGAAACGCTTCATCTTCCTGCACCAGCCGACGAAAACGTCGAGTAATCACTTCGCGCATCGAGGCAAAGTCATCAACGCCTTCGACCGACTGAATCTGAAATTTCTTGTATCCCGGCTTGAATGGCAGTCCATCAATAAACTGAACAAGACTGGCGACCGTATCCTTTCCCTGAATATGAGCGATATCCACGCCTTCGATTCGTCGAGGAATCTGGTCCAGCTTCAAAACCTTTTTTAGTCCTGCCAAACCTTTTTGAGGATCAATGTAGAACACTTCAGGCTGAGCATGACTCTCCAGGTTTCCTCGCAGGCTCAGGTCTTTCAACGATTTGATCTCATCGCGGATCCGAGCGGCCTTCTCAAACTTCAGCTCCTTCGAAGCCTGTAGCATCGAGGCCTCCATTTCTTTCACAAGACTGGCTTTGCCTCCGTCAAGAAAGATCTTCAACCGGCGAATGTCTTCTCGATAATCCTCTTTGCTGATCCGCTGATTGCAGGGAGCGGTACACTGATTGATGCTGGCCAGCAGACACGGACGAAACCACCGCCACCGTTCATCGTGCTCGTCAATATCCAGGGTGCATGTGCGAAAACGGAAGATCTTCTGCAGGATCGCAATCGCACCGCGAAGCTGAGCGGAGTTCAGAAACGGGCCGTACAGTTTGACTCCGGATGTTTCCGGTTGCCGAGTAAACTCTACGCGAGGAAAGTCCTCACGAGTTGTGATCTGCAGATAAGGGAAGGTCTTTCCGTCCTTGAGCTGAGTATTAAACTTCGGCTGGATATCCTTGATCAGTCGAGCTTCCATCAGCAGAGCATCGACTTCACTTTCTGCGTCGATGTAATCGATGTCCGCAATCTGCAACACCAGTTCGGCCGTGCGCTGTTCGATCTCGGCCGCTCGAGTGAAGTAGCTGCCAGCACGACTCCGCAAGTTGATCGCTTTCCCGACGTAGATAACACAGCCCTGTGAGTCCTTCATCAGGTAGACACCAGGCGTGGTCGGGAACTTCCGAACTTTTTCGCGTGGGACTAATGCTCCGCCCGGAGCGTTAGCGTCCGATTGCGAAAGATCTACAGATTCGGGGATTTGGTCATCCATGGCAGCTGCTTTGGGCAGTATTTTCCGTCGTCAATTCCTGGCAAGTCGGCCGATCTTACGCAATCTCAATTCTTGGCGCGGGCTCAAGAAAGCCCCAAAAACGAAACTTCCACGATTTCGGTCTTCCGAAAGATTGATTTCGCGCCGTGTTTTCGTAGCGTTATAGCGTCGCTTAATCGCAGTTTCCTGCGGTTTCTGGGTCGCGACATCAATTGAAGTGTTTTTTGTGAAAGGCTGGGGGACATGAAATTCGTTAAATCATTGAGCACGCTGGTGCTGTTGGCAGGCGTGACGTTCACTTTGGGTTGCACCGCCAATGAAAGCACAACAGGAGCTGGTGGTGGCGGCGCTGCAGCCGGTTCTGGTGTTGCCGGTGGAGCAGAAGCTCCTCATTCGCACGACGAAAAAGACGGTCACTCGCACGATGCAGCTCCAGCCGCTGAAGGTGCTGCTCCTGCTGCTGAAACTCCAGCAGCTGCTCCTGCTGAAGGTGCTGCACCGGCCGCCGAAACTCCGGCACCGGCCGAAGGATCTGCTCCAGCTCCTGCAGCTGAAGGTGCTGCACCGGCCGCTGAAGGCGCTGCTCCTGCTCCAGAAGCGAAGTAGTTGGACTGTCCGGTGCATTACAATGCATCTCGATAATCTGCTACAAGCAACAACGAAGGGCGTTCCCCAGGGAACGCCCTTTTTCATTGAATCGACTTTCTGCTTCGTCAAGATGTGAATTTCGGGTAGTGGACCTTGCTAAAGGTCCGGCAGCCAAGGGATCTTTAGCAAGATCCACTACCCCCAACACGATTTTTATCTTGATGGGGCACCACTGCTAACGATCGTCCGTCATGTTTCGCTGTTCACCAATTCTGGCTGGCCTCTCTTTCGTCGCATTTCTGCTCGCGGCGTCGATGGTAAATCATGGCCTGGTGAATTCCAATCTTCCGGTTGGCCCCGGACTCACTCTGGACGAATCATTTAATATCGATCAGGGAGTCTATCTGGTTGACGCGTTCGCTCAACACGGACCACTGTTGTTTACTCCCGATGTCGCTCGCGAGGTTTTTGGAGCTCCGCGATATCTTCCCGATCATCCTCCGCTTGGAAGATTTGTATTGGGAGTGTCACACAACCTGACCTCAACATTCTTCGCAGGCTCTGAAGAAACAATTTACAATGTTCCTGCGGCAAGACTTGGTTCCTGTGTGGCCTTTGGCCTGACGATCTTCCTGCTTTCGGAGTTCTCTCGTCGCAAATATGGCATGACGACGGGACTGCTGGTCGCCGGAATGTTAACAGGCATGACTCACCTGATGGGCCATGCGCGACTGGCAGCTCTGGAATCATGCACTAACCTGGCGTGGGTCGCTGCAATGATTCCGCTGCTCACCTGGTGGACTCGTTCAACGGCACCCACAACACTGCAGGCCGCTGTCAGTGGATTTTTCTGGGGCTTGCTGCTTCTGACGAAAGTGCAGGGCATCTTTCTTCCAGTGCTGCTGTTCCTTTGGTCCGTCGCACAGTTTCGCTGGAAGTCAATTCGACCATTGGCCATCTTCGGAATCATCGGAGCCATCATCTTCTTTGTCGGCTGGCCATGGCTCTGGCTGGATCCAATGAAGAGTGTCCTGACTTATCTGGGACGGACAACGGAGCGACAATCTCTTTATTGCTGGTACTTCAGCCAGAGGTTTGCGGACAAGGTTGTGCCCTGGCATTTTCCGTTCATCACAACACTAATCTCTCTGCCAATCTGGACATTGTCGGGTTTGGTCCTGCGAAGTATTCGCGCAGCGCTTGATTCGACGGAGAAACTGCTGTTGCTGTTCGTGCTGATGCCACTTACGGTCTTCGCCGTTCCGGGCGTACCCGTTTATGATGGAACTCGACTCTTCCTGATCGTGATGCCGCCGCTCGCGGTGCTGGCTGCTCGAGGATTCAGTTTGTGGCTGGATAGACGCCCACGAACCAATCAAGCCGCTCCAACTTCCGTTGACTCACGCACTCCTCGCCGCAGAGTGTTCGTTGGAATTCTTCTTGGCTGTGCACCTCTGTATTGGACAATGCAACCGCTCGCGATTTCTCAATACGGGCCATTGGCCGGCGGCAATCGAGGAGCCGACAAACTGGGAATGGAAGCAGGATATTGGTCCGATGCATTGAATTCAGAGTTCTGGAATCAAGTGCCCGAAAACAGCGTCGTGTATGTTGCCCCCGTCAGCCATCAGTTTCAGTTGAGTGCTCTGGAATCGTTGGTCCCCATCGTCCAGCACCGCGGAATCAAGTTGGTGCCATGGAAATATGATCCTGCTCGACAGCGTGGACTCCTGTTATTGATTCATCGTCTGGCGGACTTACGCTCTTCTCTGCGCGCTGTGCCGCCTGGAGCAAAGGTCATCGCAGAAAGCTCGCGTGACGGAGTCACCATGGCACGACTCATCGACACAACGGACGCAGTCTTTCCTGAGCTGGTGCAGTAACGAACGACTTCATCAACCTGCCCCGTTAGGCCGGTACCGACGGGCCATGAGACTCACAGAGAAAACGGGGCGACAAGAAACGCACCAGGAATTCACGGCCGTCAGAAACCGGCCCAACAAAGACTTGGGCTCCCATTCTCCCATTCTCCAACGCACGCCATTTCAGATCGATGTAATGGTCAGTACCGGCGTCGACTCATCTGCAAGCTCCAGACAAGGTTGGCCTGACAGAGAAATGGTCTGTACTTTCAGAGGCCCGGATCCACGACGAAAACTCAACTGACATGTCTGTCCAGCACGCAACAGAAACACTGCGCCAGAAGATGAAGCAGGCTCTTCCGTTGAACTCACAGCCAGCACGACCTCGCCGGCCGATGAAATTTCGACGCGACTCAATTCACTTGTCGCAGTCGCCGGTACGGAGTTCATCCGTATCACTCCTGACACCTCAACGACAAAGCGTTGGCGAGCAGTCTTGTCTTCGCCAACAGCTGGCTCCCTAAAGCAGCAAATCGAAACCATCAAGACAAAAACAATTCTTGCGGCTGTTATCCGATGGACAGCGGTCGACTGGCTTTGGGCCTGCTGAATAAAACAAAACATGAACTTGCCAACCGGGAACGGAATGTCGTGCCCTGGTGTTGGCTATTCGCATCGCGACTTCAGGAAAAGAAACCACACCAGAAGCAACAACCGCTTCGGCAGTTTCTGCGCCATTTGCTTTGAGTCAGAGGACTACACTCGCGGACCAAATCGTTCATCGTGTTCCCACAGGTGAATGCAGACCGGCAAAATCAGGGTATTTGCCCAGTAGCAATTTGACCCAATCATTTCCTGCAGTAGGGTTCCTGTGGATCTCGCATTAAAGCCAGATTGCATAACGGTTTACAGAACGAAACATGTGTTTCGAAAAAGCAACACAGACGCTGCCGAACCGGGACTTTAGGCAACCTGAATCAAGTTTGTCGATTGTCGCGATTTCGCAAATTGTGCGGGTGTAAGTTCATTCGGAAATGGGGGTTTTTCCGAATACGTATCAAAGGTTGGAGTGCGTCCACGTGAGTCACTCCGGGGGGAGTTTTTACGATGAAGATGAACATCAAGAGTTTCCTGAAGATCATGTCTGCGTTTGCTATTGCCGTGCTGTCTCAGACCGTGTCGGCTCAAACAACGGACACACAGCGTTTCACGGTGACGGTTCCGTCAACGCTGTCCATTACCGGACCGGCTGATCAGACATTGACGCACGACACGACGAACAACAACCAGGTCTTTGTGCCTGGAAGTAACACGGCCAACCACTGGGCCGTGCAGTGCAACTCCGGCGCGGGTGCAACGGTGAATCTGCGAACAAATACGCCTTTCACACACACCAGCAACAGCGCGTACAAGCGAGATGCAAAGCTCGATCTGGCTGTCAGCTCCAGCGACAACAACGGAACCAGCGCGATCTGGACCGTATCAACACCTTCTGACCAGACCAATTTTGCAGGATCAGACAACGTAGCAGCAGTGCAGGCGACTTCAAGCCAGCCCGGCAAAGCGACGTTAGCTCTCTCTGTCACATTTATTACGAACACATATTCCACTCTGTTGCAGGGTGACTATCAGATTGATGTTGTCGGCACGATTGCCGCCAACTGATTTGTAGAGAACAAGCAGTACTTCGGCATGGATTCGCTGAGTAAAAAAAATCAACAGGGCCAGAGCGAGTTTGCTTTAAAGCAGATCGCTGTGGCCCTTTTGTTTTTGGTCTTCAGCGTTCAACACGGCAGCGGACAAAGTGTCGAAATACGATCGCGTGAGAAAACTCAGGAACTGATTCATGATCTTCGCCAAAGCCAGCAGCAATTCAAAGAAGTTCGCTGGGATGTTCACAACAGCCGAAGAGACGACGGGATTGCAGTCATCTGGACAATTGATTCTTTTACAACTCAAAGCGGTAAACAGCGATACCTTGCCGACGCAGGACTGAACCTGCGGATCCTGACTGCTGCTCCGGATCGATCCTGGCAGGTGACTCAACAGTCCGATTCAACCAACATCACCAAAGGGGATAAATCTGCAACGGTTTCGGCCATCTGCACGGAATACGGAGAAGCCACGCTGGGGCTGACCGTCACCTTCAGCACCTCAGACACCAGCGTTCCGGCAGCCGGTGAGTATCGCACTCAGCTCGTCGGAACAATCACAGCACCGTGATAAGCAACCTGAAATGAACAACCTCATCGCACATCGACCACGTCTGTGGACTGTGGAGCGCGGGAGAACTCCGCTGCTCTGTGCGATCGCGTTCTGCGCGTTGATCAGCGGCTGCAAGGTTTATCCGGAGCCGAATCGCAAGTCGATCGACGAACTCTACATGGAAGCATTGACCGCTTCACAGAAGAGACCGGAATACACGTTAGGGGCGAACCCCGCCGTCGGACCACAGACATTGACAGAATCGCCGTCAATGCCTGCTCCTCCAGCAAGCCCGGAACCCGAGATTCCTCTGCCGGCAGTCCCGGACGTTCCTCCTGTGCCACCTGCAATGCCACAGGACATCGAAGTTCCGATTGACCTTCCGCCAATCGAGCCCATCGATCCTCCGTCTCCTCGGAATCCCGGCTCGCTGACACCGGAGTTTACCAACCCAGGTGAAACGAACTCCGCGACTTCTCGCGCGTCGACGTCAGTTCAGCATTCGACAGAAGTCTGGCGGAAGCGGAGCGAGCCTGCGAAGGCCGAAACCCGCATTTCAGCTCCAGTCAAAACGATTGCCTTCCGCCCCAGTGCCACAAACCCAACAACAGTCAGTGAACAGTTCGAAGAGACGGATATCCGTCAGGCTCTGCAGGTTCTGGCAACACAGGCCGGGGTCACTGTGATTGTCGATGAACAGGTCAGCGGCACAATCACTACGCTGATTGAGAACGAGCCTTTTGATGTGGCATTGCGAAAGGTCCTGATGCCGCTCGGCCTCGTCTCACGTCGCATTGAAACTGGCGAATACGTCGTGGCTGCGGTCGATCCCTCATCACCATTATTTTCAAAAGTTTCTGATCGCATGGAGTATCGTCCGACCCATGTCAGTCCGGATGAACTCCTGAAGTTGCTGCCTCAGCGCGAAGCCCGGTTTGTATCCGTGGTCGACAAAAGAAATTTGATGATTGTGGAGGCACCCACAGAGATTGCCGAACCGATCCTGCTGCGACTTCGAGAAGCTGACAATCCCATTCCGCAGGTCGAGCTGGAAGCGATCGTTTGTGTCATTGCTCCGGACAAAGGATTTAAATCCGGGCTGGACTGGAATCATGCGGTCACACTGAACGGCTCAGAAGTTCTTAAGTTTGGAATGGCGGGCCTGGCATTCAATGGTCAGGGTTCAGGGCAGGGGGCTAACAACGCATTCTCGAACTTCGCCGTCACAGCTGCCTTTGTGAAGCTGCTCGCTCAGGAAGGATACCTTTCCATTCGAGCTGCTCCTCGAGTCACTGCGAGAGATGGCGAACCCGCGAAAATCTCGATCACGCGTCAGTCCTTTTTCACCGCACAGCCTAACAACCCAAATCAGTTCTTTCGACAGGAACTGGAAGAGGTTGAGGCGGGTATCACCATGGAGATTACTCCAATCATTCGTGGCGACAACATCACGGTGAAGATCGATAAGGCCGAAGTCAGTGAGGACATTCGCACGACCGACGTGAATCAGAATGTGGCGAACAATCCTTATCCTCTGATCAATCGCAGAACCGTTTCCACGACAGTCAATGTGAAAGATGCCGAGACGATCGTGATCGGTGGTCTCGTTCAACGCCAGACGGTGGACCGAATTGGAAGAGTACCGGTTCTGGGCAGCATTCCTTACGCCGGACGAATGTTTCAGACGGTAGAGCATCTGGAGCAGGACGCAGAAGTTGTCATCTTTATCTCTCCGCGAATCGTAACGAGCGGGCCAGCCTGCACGCCCAATACACTGGCAACAATTGAGTCAACGGCTCCACTATCCGGCGATGAAACAGGCAGCGAATAATTCATCAGAGGTCCATCCATTTAATCTGTCAGGGTTCACAGGATCATTTGTGCAGAAATGACGGCGACCATGGTTCATCGATATCTCACTCCGCTGTTGCTGGCCTGCCTTTCGTTCTCAACGACCATCGCGCAGGACTCTGTTGAGGAATTGACGCCCGACAAGAGAACTGAAAGAACGTCAGACCTGAAAGCGGTGCAGGTTCAGCAACAGGTCAAACCTGCCTTTCTGATCCAGCCGCTTGTGCATCGGCTTCAGGGACGAAAGGGACAACTTCTGAAGTTTGAGTTCCTGATCGAAGCTCATGATCGAGCATCACGTCTGGAGATTCGTCCCGTTGCGATGATGCAGCAGGAGAACGGTGTCATCATGCCGGACGAAAAAGCTCCGGCTCCCGAACTTATTCGCTTAACAAGTGCGGCTTCAGTCGATCTGACGGCTGCGGAAGAGCACAAGATCATGGCGGAACTGCGGATACCCGTCACGACGGCTCCGTTTTTATCCTACGGAATTCTGGTTCGCGAAATACCGCTCGATGATCAAAAAGCTGACGGCCCGGATAACGAGGCGCGAGTCGGCATCCGCTTTGTGACTCAGTACCTGCTGCGAGTCGACATATATGTCATCGGAGTCAAAGGTGATTCGGTCAGCGAGCTGAAGTTTCCTGACGCAACGCTGGTTTCACAGGAGGGGAGATGCCTTGCTCGAGTCTTCGTGGAGAACCCGACTGACACGGCGATGGAGTTTTCGCTGAACTGCCAGCTGATCAAGGAGAATACACAAGCCGTTGGGAAAAAATTCGGTCTGGTCGTCCCCGTCCGTGCCGCACAATCCGCACCGGAGCGATACAAGGCTCGCATCCTGCCGAAGACACGCCTTCGACTGGAAGAGTTTCTGCCGCATCCTGTTTTCGCTGGCGATTACAAGCTGGTGGCGGAAGTTTCCAATCAGGGTCGATTCATTCGCAAAATGGAGTACGACCTTACCATTCATGACGGTGACTTCCCGGCTCAGGATGCGAGAATCGTGCGGGTGGCTGAAGACGTAACCATCGAGCCGACTCAGATCGAACTGTCGCTGCGAAAGGGCGGACGCCGCATGGAATCGATCTCGGTGCGGAACGGAAGTCTTCAAAAAATCGTGGTGCAGTTGAGTCCCGAACAGCTTCAGGGAGAATTCTTTAAGTCACTGCAACTTCGACCGGATCGATTCGAACTGGAACCAGGTCAAAGTCGAAAAGTGGTGGTGACAATGTCAGCCGATCGCGACGAAACCGAGCATGGTTACGCGTACGCGAGTCTAACGGTATCGCCAGAAGTTGGGGAGGCGATTGGAACTCACAAGATCCCGATCGCATTGCTCACAAACAGTGAAAGTAAAGCTCGACTTGCCCCCGGAAACCCGGAGTGGGTGATCAGCAACGATCGATCGGGTTTCACAGTCCCCGTGCAAAATGACAGCCTGCGACACATCCCGCTCGGCGGACGACTATCGCTCAGTGATGAATTCGGCCGGGGATTCGTCGTCGAGTCCGGCTTCGGTCGATGGCTTTTGCCGGGACAAAGAGACGAGCTGTTCTTTGGCTTTCGTGAACCTCCGCCTCCGGGCACTTACGAGCTGCAGGTTCTTCTGAACCAGAACGAGGGCGAACCGCCGCTGCAGATGACACAGACCATTCGCCTGCAGAGCCCGTTAGAAGACATCGTGCCCGCCCCAGAGAAGGTCAGCAGCAAACCGGCTGAGCGAGAGTGACTGAGCGCCGTCACTGACGACCAGAACGTCCAGCCTGCACCAAATTTTCTTTCTTCCATTTCCATGACGACACTGGAACTCAATACCGGATGAAATTCCATTGACCGCGTCGTTGCGTCGGTCGGTCTCACCGAAGTGTTGACATCGATTCGGCGCAACGGCGGCTCGGTATCTTCGAAGGATTATTTTGTAACCACGAAACAAACGAAAGACACGAAAAACAGCATTCCAC
>JBILXT010000151.1:0-16170 GCA_044378235.1 Planctomycetaceae bacterium | reverse complement strand
AGGCGAATCGTGCCGGCGACGTATTCTGCATCCAGCCGCCGCAAAGGAATCACTTCGATCTTACGTGAAGACTGGTCCAGTTTTTCGACGAGAGATGTAATCGTGAGATGATCGGCCAGTGTCGCCCAGGCGATGATCGATCGCTTCTGCTTGTCGACCTTCAGAACTGTGGCCGGATCCAGATCGCCCAACTGCTGCAGTAAATCCGCCAGCGTTTGTGGGTCAATCGATTCCAATCGATAAATCTTCATCCGATTAATGTTGTCCAACAGACTGCCTTCGCGGCCGCTGACAACGTCGATCTGCTCGATGGCTTTTTCAATGATGGCCATCTGATCGGGAGCCGCCTGAGCCAGAATCATGTTCTCCTTTTGATTCAGCACCAGCCGCGTCTCAACTTTCGCTTTGGCACCGGCTGCTCCACCCGCTGCACCCGCCTGAGCGGCCGCCTGTTGCATCTGCTGCTGCATTTGCTGCATCATCTGCATCATCATATTCGGATCCATTCCGCCGCCACCGCCGCCGGCCGCGTCGCCGCCTGGCCCCTGCAATTTGAGCAATTCACGGAGCATCTTGATCACATCATCGGCGCGGCGATTCTGCAGATGAAACGCACGAACCAACTGCTCTTCACCATCCTTGGATTGTTCGGATTCAATCAACTCCCACAACTGCCGCAAACTGATGGCGGTGTCGATGACTTCCAGACGATTCGTTCGACTCAGCTTGTGAATCTGCCCGGCCGAACTCAGCATCGGCTTCAGTTCTTCCACGGCTTCATCGGCGATCAACCAATCAAGATCAAACGAGACTTTGCACATCGTGTGATCAGGCAACTTCGCCAGCATGTCCGGGGTCACTCGCTGAACCATCGCAGGGTTGAGCTCTTTGGTTTTGACGATCGACATGACTTCCCCGGTCACGATCATCGTAAAGCCACGGCTCAGCAGATGACGATTGATCAGATCGCGTGCTTCCTCCATCGTGTATTCGCGAGTTGTAATGAGGTTCAGCGAATCTCCAGGAAGTTCCTGCCAGTCGAGCGACAATGCGGAAGCATCAGACAGCCATTGCAACACAGGTTCCCAGGGCTGACCTTTAATGTTGAAGGAAACTTTGCCTTCCGGGTTCTTGCGTATTTCGGTGTCGATCGGTTGAGGTACAAACTTGTCCGCCGTGGGACGTTTCACGGAAGCATTTGCCGAAGCATCGGCTGGCTTTGCTTCTGTGCCGGGCGTTGGGGTCCCGGGCATTGGCATCGGCATTGGAGTTGAACCATCCGAGGGTGTCACAGCTGTCGGAGGCTGCGGCGATGGCAAAGCTGGTGATTCGATCATCACCTCATCAGAGACAGCCGCGGCGGCAGGCGCGAATTCATCAGCCAGCACGACCGTTCGAGCCATCATTAGCCAGAAGGCAAGGATGGCGAAAGTCATTCGACGGAAATGATGTGGATTGAGCATTCGACTGGTCAACGCAAACTCCCGGGTGGTATAGGTCGCCACAAGATTCTTTACATTGTCGGGAGGACATTTCATGGGCTAAACCGTCGCACGTTCCCCAATGATTCTACGTACCACTCATTCGGGACGCAGGTTTTCGAAGACCGGGCGGCCGAGGAATTTTGTCTGGCCATTGTCCGAACGCACCCCTCAAAATCAACTTCCGTTGCCGGAATTACCCTGGGTATGATGACTGTTCACCGCCCGTTTCGGAAAATTCCGACTCTAAAAGACTATTAATTTCATCCCAACCCGAAGCAACAGTTTTGAAGTTGCGCATTTTCAGGCCCGGCGGGCCGACAAATCCAATGCCGGTGGCGTGAGCCACCGGTCTGCGAACATAAGGAATCTGAGGCCCGGAGGGCCGACACAAGGGGCATGTGTCGGCCCTTCAGGCCTGAAACTCAGTGTTTTTGCAGTCCGGTGGCTCACGCCACCGGCAGAGGATGTGCCGGGGCTTCCAGCCCTAACCGAAAATTCGCAACTGCAAAAAGCATCAGCGAGGGACGTTGTATGCATAGCAAGGGGAAATTGGTCCCTCACTGACGTTTCGGGTTGTGAAAAACCACTAAGCCAAAACTCTGACAATTCGATGTGGGGATTCCCAAGGAAACCTCCCCCACTGTCACCTGACCAGACCTCCACTTGCCTCCGGAACTCGCAATCCGCATCATCTGGCACCATTGTCGCCCGACCACCTGTTCTCACGTTGATTTGTTGTCAAAATGACTGTGTCCCTGCCAATCGATGTTGTCCTGCCCGACCTCGTGGCGGCGCTGCAGTCATCAAACTGTGTCGTTTTGCGAGCTCCCGCAGGTGCTGGCAAGACGACTCGAGTTCCCCCGGCCCTGCTGGCCGCCGGTCTGGCTGGCGAAAAAACGGCGGGGAAGAGTGGTGGACAGATCGTGATGCTGGAACCTCGCCGCATCGCCGCGCGAACGGCTGCCCGGCGGATGGCGTTTGAACGGGGCGAACGAGTCGGCCAGACGGTGGGCTATCGAGTTCGCTTCGAAGAATCCGTCAGCCGAGACACTCGCATTCTGGTGGTGACCGAAGGCGTCCTGTTGCGACGATTGCAGGACGACCCGTTTCTGGAAGATATCGAGGTTGTCGTCTTCGATGAATTTCACGAACGACGGCTCGACAGCGATCTGGCTCTGGCGATGGTGCGGCGAGTTCAGCAGACCGTGCGCCCGGAACTTCGCATCGTGGTCATGTCGGCGACGCTTGATCCAATCGCGATCGCGAAGTATCTCGGTGATTGTCCGATCGTCGAAAGCGAAGGCCGACTGCATCCGGTTCGCATCGACTATCTTCGCCCAGGAGATTTGCGCGCGGGTGAACGTCAGCATATGACCGACCTGGCGACTCGCGGTGTCGAAACGGTGCTGCAGCAAACGACCGGTGATGTGCTTGTCTTTCTTCCTGGCGTTGGCGAGATCATGAAGACTCGCACGGAGCTGGAACCGCTCTCACGCCGACACAATCTGGAAGTGCTGCCGCTGTTTGGCGATATGACGCCCGAAGAACAGGATCGAGTTCTCTCGCCGTGCGACCGGCGCAAGATCGTATTGTCGACGAACGTCGCGGAGACCTCCGTAACGATTGAAGGTGTCACGGCCGTCGTCGATACCGGTCTCGCGCGGCAGATGAACTTTGATGCGGACGTGGGTCTCGATCGACTTGAACTGACACCGATCTCGAAAGCTTCCACCGATCAGCGGGCTGGGCGGGCTGGACGTACTCAGCCTGGTGTTTGCCTGCGATTGTGGGAAGAGTCGGCTCAACGCCGTCGCCCGGATTTCGATGCGGCCGAACTGCATCGAGTTGATCTTTCTTCGGCTGTGCTGCGGCTGTACGCATGGGGCGAAACGGATATCGCGGCGTTTCCGTGGTTCGAATCTCCGCCCGCCGAATCCATCGACCATGCCGTAAAGCTGCTTAGTTTGCTCGGTGCGATCGACGAGTCAGGCATCACATCTCTTGGGCAAATGATCGTCCAGCTTCCCGTGGCTCCTCGCATTGGCCGCTTGCTGGTCGAAGCGTTTCGTCTGGGCCAACCGGATCGAGCAGCCCTGATGGCGGCGATGTTGTCGGAACGAGATCCCTTCCTGCGCGGCCCGTCGGCGGATCGGAATTCTCGCGGGGCTGGAAATCCGAGCGGCGGGATTCGAACAACAAGCATCCATCGTTCACGATCTGATGTGCTTGATCGATTGCACGCCGTGGAAGACTTCCTGAATACCGGGCAGACGAATTCACCGTGCGGCGAGATTAATCGCAACGCCGTGCGCACATTGACTCAAGTGGCCAAGCAAATCTCGGAAGCCCTGCGGACTGCAAAGCATGATGCCGCACTGCACCATCGATCCTTACCCGCCGCTCTCGATCGTCCCTTCTCCCCCAATTTGGGGGAGAAGGTGGCCGACAGGCCGGATGAGGGGGTGTCAGCACGAAGCCGCGTAAACTCAGAACAGTCGCCGTCGTCCGACGAAGTTCTGCTGCGAGCACTCGTCGCCGGCTTTCCGGACCGAGTTGCTCGGCGCCGTGATGCGACGAGTGACAAAGGTCTGATGGTTGGCGGTCGCGGAGTGAAGCTGGGCCCCAAATCGGCCGTGCAGACGTCTCCCTTGTTTCTTTGTGTCGATATCGACGGAGCGGGCATCGAAGCCACAGTCCGGCAGGCCTCGGAAGTGCAACGCGAATGGTTGCCGCCGGATCAGGTTCGCAGCGGCGAAGAATTGTTCTTCCACCCGACACAGAAGCAGGTAGTTGCTCGTCGGCGAGTTGCCTTTGCGGATTTGATTCTGGACGAATCTCCAACCGCCATTACCGATCGCGACGCGGCCGCCGAAGTCTTGTTTGAGGCGGCGAAAGGACAACTGGAGTCCGTGATTCCGGCTGACGACGATGCGTTCTCGAATTTTCTGGCACGAGTTCGCTGCCTGAAGCAATGGATGCCCGATCTGCCACTGCCGGCATTTGATGATGCCACGATGCTGGAAGTGCTGCACGAGTTATGTCAAGGTCGCCGCTCGTTTGCCGATCTGAAGTCTGCGCCGTGGTTGTCGACGTTGCAGTCGAGAATGGACTACGCTCTGGTGCAGACGATTGAACGAGAAGCTCCGGAGCGGATCACAGTTCCAACCGGCAGTCGCATGCGTCTGACGTACGAAGAAGGTCGTCCGCCGGTTTTGGCCGTACGCATTCAGGAGATCTTCGGCATGAAAGCCACGCCTCGCATCGCCGGCGGTCGAGTTCCCGTGTTGCTGCATCTGCTCGCGCCAAACATGAGACCTCAACAAGTCACCGATGACCTGGCCAGCTTCTGGGCCAATACGTATGAAGATGTTCGCAAGGAGCTGAAACGCCGCTACCCAAAACACTCGTGGCCTGAAGATCCATTGACCGCCCCGCCGGTCAAGAAGGGACCGAGTGCTTGAGTTCGACGGCAAACAGCCATTCGGTACACTTCCACTGAGCCCGAGGCGCTAGCCGAGTTTACTCAAAGGTTCGGTTAGCGCCTCATGCTCAGGGCTGTGGGTTTTCCTGCTGCTCGTGTTGCTCTGTGTGCGTTTGCCCTTGATGGGAGTTTCATTCAATGCTGCGATCGAGCCTGATATTCGTCTCATGTTTTGCGGTGATGAGTTTTTGTGCAGCCGATGAAAAGCCTCGGGACGCCAATAGCCTGGCCTATCTCGATGAATGCAATCCGTGGTATCCGCACAAGGATTTCCCGAAGCTTATTACACCGCAATGGGTCGGTGAAGAAGGCGTTGAAGCGGTCATCGTGCTGGCCATTGACGATATGCGAGATCCCGCGAAGTATGAGCAGTATCTGCGACCGATCCTGAATCGACTCAAGCAGATCGACGGTCGTGCTCCGGTCAGCATCATGACGTGTGATGTCAAGCCGGATGATGCTCAGTTACAGAGCTGGCTCGGGGAAGGCCTGAGCATCGAATGTCACACGATCGATCACCCTTGTCCGATTCTGCAGGGTGGAGATCTCCCGAAAGCCAAGTCGACGTACGATCGTTGCGTCGATCTGATGGGAACGATCCCCGGCAACAAGCCTGTGGCTTTTCGCACTCCATGCTGCGATTCGTTGAACACTGTCAGCCCACGGTTTTTCTCTGAAATCTTCAGTAGCACCACAGAGAAAGGCAATTTCCTCCAGATTGATTCGTCCGTCTTTACATTCTTCACATCCGAAGATGAATCGTTGCCCAGGGAATTGGTCCTCGACGCGAACAGCCAGGAACGCTTCTGGAAGTATCTGCCAAAGAACAACAAGTACGGCGGCAACACTCATGACAACTTCGTGAACTACATCAAGAACTATCCCTATCCGTACGTGATCAATAATTCGTGCTGGGAAATTCCCTGCATCGCTCCCAGCGACTGGTCGGCTCAACATCTTCACGGCATCAACAATCCCGTCACCATCGAAGACTGGAAAGCCGCGATCGATCTGACTGTGCATAAGCAAGGCTGTTTTAGTCTTGTCTTCCATCCTCACGGCTGGATCAAGCCCGAACAAGTCGTCGAGATGATCGACCACGCGGTTGCGAAGCATGGGAACAAGGTGAAGTTTTTGAATTTCAGGGAGGTGGCGGAGCGGTTAAATACGAGCGTTGCTGGAGATGCGGATGTCCTTAAAGACATCACCTTGATTGATTTGGATAGCGACGGAATAGTGGATGTTTTTGACAATGGTGGACTCTCTAGCAAGGGCTCCAAAGTGGCCTCGGGAAAAGAGTATTACCGAAGCCCGATATCCCGGATTTGGCAGGATGGTCAATGGGTAGAGATTGCCGTACCGGAATCCATTTCTCATCCCGGAAAATGGATGCTTTGGCCGAAGGAGAAAAGCCCTGCACGATTGGATCCAGACTACTCCCTTTTTTATGAAATGCCGGGCGAGGCACCTCGAGTCGTCCAGCCCAAAGCATGGATTCTGGACGCAAAAGGGTGGAGAGAACGCTCGCTAGGTCAACCAATCAGCGCGGATGCTGAGTGGGACTCACTTGGACACGACTTTGACTGGAATGCAAGTTTATGGCGAGACTTTGATGGCGATGGTCAGATCGATCGACTGATCTTTCATCCTTGCCGTAACCTCAAGTCAGATGAATCAAACGGCACCCACACGGGCGTTCCTGTCGCTGAGATGTGGTGTCATGATGATTCAGTAGGCCGGTGGGTTCCCAAAGCGTGGGCCATACCTGTCGAACCGTCGCTCGACGGAATTGGAATTGGTGATTTGCGATTTCCAGATCTTGATCAGGACGGTGACCTTGACCTTGTTGTGGCAAAACAAACCACAGTGAGAATGTGGATTCAGGAGAATGGTTCCAATGGATGGACATTGCCCATCGAGGGGGAGATTAAACTTTGGCCGTTCCGTCGAGAATCTGAGACTGTCGACGCCAAGTCAAAGACGCGATACTCGGACAACGGCTTCTTCATTCACGACCGCCACTTCTGCTGGATCAACGAAGACACGGCGAAGTTGCCGGATTTGATGTATCGGGTTTCGTTTGATGAGGTGTTAGCGGCCGCGAAGAAGACCGGCGATTCCGCTGCGGAGCAGCGACAGCCGATAGCCCCGGGCGTGAGCCCGGGGAATGAAGCCCCCAACACCCAGAAAGCCCCGGAGGGGCGACCCGCTGGCGATTCCAAATCTCAAATTTCAAATTTGAAATCAGAAGTCCCGTCCGCGATCTACGATCCAGTCCTCATCGGCGCGGCTGTTGTGGACATCACGCCGGATCATCCCGTGCGACTCACCGGCTACGGCAACCGCATGAAAGAATCGGAAGGCGTGGCCGCGAGAATCCATGCGAGGGCTTTGGTAATTGGGGGACCCAAAGTAGCCGTCTCGCTCCGCCGAGACGAGCCTTTATCAGCGCCGCAAAGCTCAGGAACGCCAGCAGCCTCAGCGAAAGATTTGGCACCTAACAACGTGGCATCGGCGGATCATGAGAACTCTGCAAGGCTCATCTCGGCGGAGCGAGATGGCTACACTGTTTTGATCACCGTCGACAACTGCGGAGTCCCGCTCGAAATGAGCGAAGCCGTCTACGAACGTATCGCCACGACGTACAGCATCCCGCGGCAGAACTTTGCGATTTCGTCCACGCATTCTCACTCCGCGCCGTGGTTGCGAGGATTCGCGCCCAATATCTTTGCGGAGATTCCCGAGGACCATGCGGCTCATTTGGCTCAGTATGAAAAAGAACTGACGGACAAGCTTGTTGAAGTTGTCGAAAAAGCCATCGCCAGCCAGCGGCCGGGACATCTGTCTTACGGTTTTGGCGAAGCGGGCTTTGCGATGAATCGACGAACTCTCGCGAATGGAAAATGGTCTGGCTTCGGTGAAGTGCCCGATGGGCCGACGGACAAGCGAGTTCCCGTTTTGGCAGCTCATGATGTCGATGAAAAACTGATCGCCGTGCTGGCGAATTATGCGTGTCATTGCACAACGGAAACCGGCGAGTTCAATCAGATCAGCGGTGACTGGGCCGGCTTCGCTGCGGATATGCTCGAAGCCGATCACCCCGGCGCGGTGGCTTTAATTGTGATCGGTTGCGGAGCGGATGCAAATCCGTCGCCGAGAGGAACTCATGAGCAGGCAAAGGTGCATGGGAAGACGATTGCGGATGAGGTGAATCGAGTTTTGGCGAGTTCAGAATTGGCGAGCCGTGGGCGTGAGCCCACGGGTACAAACGCAAAACCCGCAGCTGCCGACACTTCTGCAACCAATGTGAATTCGAAACGTACCGGAGGGCTAACACCCTCCGCTCGCCAGACCGTCGAGCTTCATCCCATCAACCCCGCGATCCTCTGCAATATGGCTCGCATTGATTTGCCGCTCGGGCCGATTCCCTCGCGAGAAACCTGGGAACAACAAGCCAAAGAACCCGGAGTCACCGGTTCGCGAGCTCGGTACTTTCTAAAGATGCTCGACGAAGGCCAACCGATCCCGACCACGATCCCCAATTATCCCGTGCAGACCTGGTGCTTCGGCGATGATCTGGCGATGGTGTTCCTGGGCGGCGAAGTCGTGGTGGATTATTCGATCCGCATGAACGACATGTTTGATAGTGACCGACTGTGGATCAATGCGTACTCGAATGATGTGCCTTGTTACATCGCCTCGGCGCGAGTTCTTCGTGAAGGCGGATACGAATGCGATTCGTCGATGCTGTATTATCGCCGGCCAACTCGACTGGCTCCGGAAGCAGAAGATGTTCTGTGCGATGCCGTGCAGAAGATCATGCCGCACAAGTTTTATTCGGAGAAGTTACAGCAGGACTTCCCGGCTCCCAAGAGCCCCGAGGAATCTCTCAAGACGATGACGACCAAGCCAGATCTGCGAGTGGTCCTGGCCGCATCGGAGCCGCTGATTCGTGACCCTGTTGCGTTTGACTGGGATGAACGCGGTCGGTTGTGGGTTGTGGAGATGGGGGATTATCCGAAAGGGGATTCATCGGCGAGCGGTGGGCGTCAGCCCTCCGGTACAGCGATTGGACCGCCGAATTCGGATGCCGATGTCGCCAGCGGAATTCATACCCGAGGGTTAACACCCTCGGCTCGCCAGCATCGAGGTCGCGTACAGATGCTCGAAGACACCGACAAGAACGGTGTCTACGACAAAGCCACAACGTTTCTGGACAACCTCGCGTTTCCGACGGGCATTCATTGTTGGCGAGGTGGCGTGATCGTCACGATGGCTCCGGAGATCTTCTACGCCGAAGACACGGACGGTGATGGCAAAGCCGATGTTCGTGAGACGATGTATCGAGGTTTCGTCGAAGGCAATCAGCAACATCGCGTCAATGGCCTGCGCTGGGGATTGGATGGTTGGTTGTATCTGGCGAACGGTGATAGCGGTGGTGAGATTGCAGGGACGGGGTACGTTCCCGGCCAGAATTTGTCCCCTCTCCCCCGCGCCGGGGGAGAGGGCCAGGGTGAGGGGGCCGCCGCGAATGATCAGGCGGCTTCCAGCGCGTCAAGCCCCCTCATCCGGCCTTCGGCCACCTTCTCCCCCGGTCTCGGGGGAGAAGGGACAAGACTCCAACCGAGCGTTTCGCTTCGCGGTCGTGATCTTCGCATCAATCCCGACACCAACGAACTGGATGCCGTCTCTGGGCAAACTCAGTTTGGTCGTGAACGAGACGACTTCGGCAATTGGTTTGGCAATAACAACTCCAACCCGATCTGGCAGTACGTGCTGGAAGATCGTTATGTTCGCCGGAATCCTCATGCCGGAATTTCGCAGGTGACTGCTCCGGTTGCTGTGGTTCCAGGAGCCGCGCCGGTTTATCCCACAAGTCGCACGCTGGCCCGATTCAATGACTTCGCGTTTGCGAATCGATTTACATCCGCCTGCAGCACGATGATCTATCGAGACAACTATCTGGGCGAACAATACTACGGCAACGCATTCACATCGGAGCCTGTTCACAATCTGGTGTCGCGGCTGGTGATGACTCGTGATGGTTACGGTTTCAAAGGCGAACGAGCACCCGACGAGCAGCAGTCGGAGTTTCTCTCATCGTCTGACAACTGGTTTCGTCCGACGATGATTCGAACTGGCCCCGACGGCGCAATCTGGGTGGCCGACATGTATCGCGCGGTAATTGAACATCCGGAATGGATCCCGCCCGAGTATCAGCGGAAGATGAATCTTTATGCCGGCAGTGACATGGGACGAATTTATCGGATCGTGCCGGCGAGTGAATGTTGTGGGGAAAACGTAGCCGTCTCGCTCCGCCGAGACGAGCCTTTAACGGCGCATCGTGATGTGGAAAAGCCGACAGCGGAAAGCGGAAAGCCGGAGGTTGCGGTGGCTGGCGATTCAGCTGCGGAGCAGCGACAGTCGATAGCCCCGGGCGTGAGCCCGGGGATCGATCACCCCAACGACGACAAAGCCCCGGAGGGGCGACAGAACGGCGCTAACGAACATGGTGAACCTGCATTGGCAGACGAAGCGAAACCTGCAAGGCTCATCTCGGCGGAGCGAGATGGCTACTTTGAGCAGCCGTGGAATGAGATCCCGATTGAGGCCCTCGTCAAACGACTGGAAAGCCCCAACGGCTGGTGGCGTGATACGGCGCAAAGGATTCTCGTGCACCGGGCCGACGAATCAATAATTGGGAAGCTAATGGTGCACAACCTGAAAGGTGATCTGACTCACCTTTCCGCTCCAGTAAAAGTGCAAATTGCAGCAACCCACCAAGCGATCATCGAGACCGAAATTCGTGAGCGGCGTACCATTCCGATGGCTGCAATCCTTGATCTCGCATTCCGGCCGTTACTGCAAGATGCAGATCCGAGAGTTCGTCAAGCTGCGTTTAGTTTGCAGTTGATTTCTACGGAAATGATGACCGTTGGCAACGAAGAAGACGTCCTGAATCAGGCACGCAGTGATTCTGACGCCGGAGTCAAACTCGCACTGTGTCTTTCGCTGAGATCCTGGCGACCGAAGGGCGGAGATCGTGTTCTTGGTCGTCTTCTGCGTGACAACTTTGACGACTTATACATCAGAAACGCGGCGCTCAGCTCACTTTACTCCACTCCTCCAGGATTCAGCACATCGAATCTTGAAGGTGTCATTGCCGAAGCAATAGACGTCTCTGGTGGCCCGATCAACGAAGAGTTGGTCGCAATACTGCTCGAACAAGCTGCGGCACTGGGCCGACCGGAAGCCATTACAGAACCGCTTAAAACGCTGTTGAAATCGATCGACGGCAGTGCGCCAACTGGCAGACTTGGAGTCATTGCAAATCTCCTTGAACGGACACTTCGAGGTCCCACATTGGACGCTTTGAAAAAGACACCAAACTTCGATCAGGCGTTGCAGGCCGTTCGTGAGGCGGCGGAACAAATCGCTCGTGACGAAAGCACCGACTCAGAACGGAGAGCGGCCGCCCTGCGTCTGGCTATAAAGAGCGGACAGTTGATGGAATCGCCGCCCATTGAGCTTTCCGAGTTTCTATCTCCGCAAACCCCGTTGGCACTGCAGCTTACAGTCGTGGAACTCATCGCTGCCAATGGGGATCCACGGGGATTGGATCAACTGTCGTCTCAATGGAAATCCCTCGCCCCGAATGTTCGAGCGGTTGCAGTCGCGAAGTTGATGCAGCGAGAATCATCGGTCGAATGGATTCTTGAACGCATGGAAGCCAATGATTTTTCAAGCGTGGATCTCGATCCCGTTCAGCGCGACCAATTGATTCATCATCGCAATGAAACGGTTGCTGCGAGAGCGAAGCAGCTGTTTGATGTGATGGCCAATACGGCACGATCTGCGGTCTTCGACGACTTCAAGTCTCAAATTTCAAATTTGAAATTTGAGATCTCAAAAGACGAACAAGCCGCAGCAGGCAAGCTGGTCTTTGAAAAACGTTGTGCGACGTGTCACCGGTTGCAGGACATCGGCAAAGAGGTCGGGGCCGATCTGGCGGCGTTGAAGGATCGATCGACGGATGCCCTGCTGACCGCGATTCTGGATCCGAACAAGGCGGTGGAATCTAAGTTTCTGGTTTATACCGTCGTCACAAAGGACGGGCTGCAGCATTCAGGCATGTTGAAAGGCGAGACCGGCGGCAGTTTGACTTTGATCGGTAACGATGGCAAAGAAATCACCGTCGTGCGAGCGGACATCGAAGAGCTTGTGGGTTCGCAGAGATCTTTGATGCCGGAAGGACTGGAGAAGGATCTTTCTGCGACGGACCTTGCGAATGTAATTGCCTTTGTGCAGTCAACAGGCACGCCGTGGAAACGGTTTGACGGAAATGCTCCGAAGTTTGTCGCGGCCAACGCGGATGGCACGGTAACTTTGCCGGCGTCTGCGGCGGAGATCTACGGGCCGAGTCTTATCTTCGAAGAGAAGTACGGAAATCTGGGTTACTGGTTGTCAGCGGACGACTACGCCAGATGGACCTTCGAAGTCCCGAAGTCCGGGCACTGGACGGTTGAGTTCGACTTCGCGTGCGACGACAGCAACGCGGGAAGTCTGATTAAGTTCTCCACTGGCAATCGCATGTTGACAGCTCGCGTGCCTGGCAGCGGGACTTGGGACAACTATCAGACCTGGCAGGCTGGTACGATCGATCTGCATCGAGGCCGCGGGCAGTTGATTATCACAGCTCCCGAGAAGCCGCCGTTTGCGTTGATTGATTTGAGAGCGGTCCGATTGATTCCGCCGAAGTGAGGTGGAATTTGCGAGGGTGTCGATCTGAGACAGATCGACCTACGTAGGCGGACCTGTCTCAGGTCCGCATGAGAAAGCATGGCGTGGTGTGAAGGTTATTGAGGAGTACCTGCTGGTGCTGAGGAGTGGCGATGGCAGGGTTGCTGCTGGGTTTCTTTTTCGGCAGGGTTTTGCGGTGGAGGTTGCGAGGATGTCGATCTGAGACAGATCGACCTACGTAGGCGGACCTGTCTCAGGTCCGCATGGGAAAGATTCGCATTGAAGAGAGACGCTCATGTACAAATTTCCGCCCCCGATCTGGACGAATCAGGACTTGACCATCGGCAGCCTGGCATTCATTGCCATCTTCGGTCTGTTCCTGCCTCTGATTGTGGCAAGATACACAAGTCACAAGCCATGGATGGCAACGGTTTGGGTTGTGGTCGGCGTAATCTCGCTCTGTGTTTTCGGCAGTTACTTTCAGTACGGAAGTCAGACCTACGAGCCCTATCGATACATGATGGCTCTGCCAGGACTTCTTGCTGTTCTCAGCGCAGCCGCAGTATTCAGAATCTGGTGGCGGTCGAAAGAGGGAGCGGCCAGGCTTCATGAAGGGATCGTGATTTCTCTCGTTCTGTGCATTGTGATCACACTTCTTTCACCGGGCGTCATCCATACACGAGAGCCGCCGCGCCGAACTCAGTGCAAAAACAATCTCAAGCAAATTGGCCTCGCGATGCATAGCTACCATGACGTCCATGGTTCGTTTCCAGCCGCCGCGTTGGGCTCGCCGCTTGTTTCCTGGCGAGTCAGTCTATTGCCGTACCTGGAACATGCAGCAGTGGCAGAGCAATATGACCGCAATCAGGCGTGGGACAGTACCCCAAATGTGGCTTTGCAGAAGAAACGCGTCCAGCCTTATGAATGCCCGTCCCGTCCTTCGCAATATGACTCGCAGGGCCGTTTCCTGACGTCATATGTTGTACCAACATCGTCGGGAGCGATCTTCACTTCGGCAGGCGGGCCATCAATCTCCGAAATCAAAGACGGTACATCCAGCACACTACTCACACTGGAAGCATGCGGAACGGAGATCATCTGGACCGATCCGCGAGACGTCGATTCCTCCAATGGTGAAATGTCGGTCAATGGTTCAGGGCCGGTCAAAGGACGATCGAGCAGTATGATATCGTCGTGGCACTTTGGAGGTGCTCAAGTGGGACTCGCCGATGGTTCCGTCAGGTTCATGAACAAGAACATTGATGCCGTAGTGCTGAAGAACCTGATGACGAAGTCCGGAGGAGAACAAATTGAAGAGTGGTGAAAATCTCTACGATGTGTCTCAGGTCCGTGTTGACCATGATCGCATAGAACTGGAGCAGAACCCCTATGCTCCGCCGACAACCATGGACACTCGTAAAGTCCCGGAGAATCCAGCGATTCACAGCGAGCCCGCAGCAGGCAGCGCGAAGATTCGCGTGATTCCGATGCTGGCGTTTGTTGTGGTCGGACTCCTGCTGGGGCAGTACTTTATCTCGCCCGCGATATTTCCCTCCTCTCGTCATGTCCTGCAGCAGTTTCGAGGAGCCGCAATTGGTGCTTTGCTGGGTGTGCTGATGTATGCGATGATCGAGTATTTCTATCCACGTGAAGACTGAGTCTGTCGCCATTTCAGCCGTGGCGACGCATGGGAAAAAGATGTGTCAGTTTCTGGACTTGAACAGCAAATCCCAGGGACCTCGGATGTGCGGTCGAATGATCCCTTTGCCTCCCCTGATCGTTGTTTGTTGAGCAGTCAGATTCTACATATGAGCGTCAGCAGCCAGAATTTGCGACTGCCTGGAAATTCAGAACTCATCGTGCCACAATCCGGCTCTCCTCCGCATGAAGTTGCGAAATCCGCAGATTCACTCGCCAACATTTGATTATCGGAGCTCTTTATGACGCCGATCTCGACCGAAACTTCTCGCCGTTCGTTTCTGGGTTCTGCAGCGGCTGCGGCAGCCGCCACATCAACGCTGGCAGCCTCGTCAGCCAAAGCGTCATCACCGGCTGAAAAGGTCGTCGTGGGCATCATGGGCGTAAGTCGTGGAGCGGCCCTTGCTCAGGTTTATGCCTCATTGCCTGATGTGGAAGTGAAGTATGTCTGCGACACCGACAAGAATCGCTTGAACGCTTTTCGCGAGACGCTGGCGGGTAAGGTGAGTAATGAAGTGAAGGCCGTTACCGACTTTCGCAACATTCTCGATGATGCTGATGTCGATGCACTGGTCTGTGCGGCTCCGAATCACTGGCATGCACCGGCCAGTATTCTGGCTTGTTCAGCCGGCAAACATGCTTACGTCGAAAAGCCCTGCTGCCACAATCCTCGCGAAGGCGAATTGCTGATCGAAGCGGCTCGGAAGAATAATCGTTGTGTGCAGATGGGCAATCAGCGACGCAGCGGGGCTAAGCTGGCCGAAGGGATGAATCTACTGCACGAAGGAAAGATTGGACGAGTCTACTACAGCCGCAGCTGGTACGCAGCGACTCGCGGTTCCATCGGAACTGGCACGCCGGCCGAGGTACCTCCGCATATCGACTATGACCTTTGGCAGGGACCAGCTCCACGGCAGCCGTACACCTCCAATCGCCTGCACTACAATTGGCACTGGAACTGGATTTATGGCAACGGCGAACTGGGCAACAACGGCATTCACTCCATCGATCTTTCTCGCTGGGGTCTTGGTGTGGATTATCCCACGCGAGTCGTCTCGTCGGGCGGACGATATGTCTTTGACGATGACCAGACAACGGCCGACACGCATGTGGTGTCCTTTGAATTCCCCGGCAAGAAGCAGATCGTCTGGGAATGCCTGAGCTGCAATCGCTACGGCATGGATGGCTCCGGCTTCGGCGCGACTTTTCATGGGGAAAAGGGTACCCTGAAGATGCACGAATGGGGCTATAAGATTTTCGATGACAAAGGCAAAGAGATCGCCAGCGTTGATGGTGCAGACGGCTTGAAGGCTCACATCGAAAACTTCATTGCCGCCATTCGCGCTAACGATCCGAAACTGCTGAATTCGGATATCGAAGAAGGGCACAAATCAACCCTGCTGTGCCATCTTGGCAACATCGCACATCGCACTGGTGATTCGTTGAAATGCGACCCGACGAATGGTCACATTCAGAATAATGAAGCGGCCATGAAACTGTGGACTCGCGAATATGAACCCGGCTGGGAACCGAAGGTGTGATAACCATTGGACGTTCAGAAATACAGAGACGCCAAAGCATATGAATCTGCCCCTGATTCTGGACACCGGCGCGACTCACGGCCATTAAAAGTCAAAGCGTGGGGGGCGAGTTGCTCGCAGGACCATTGCGGTTTGATCCTTCAATGGCATTTCGAGTTGCGCCCCTCACCCGGCCAACGCCGGATTTGTCGCGCCATGTCGCTTTAAGCAACTGTCAAATAAACGC
>JBILXT010000519.1:0-4583 GCA_044378235.1 Planctomycetaceae bacterium | reverse complement strand
TGAAGATCGCGATATAGGCGAGCACGATGACAAATGAAGGAATGCCGAAGATCTTCACCGATCCTGTCTGCATGACTCGGCCCAGCACGAGCAGTATCAGAATGGTCGCGATGCTCAATGAATGAAACAGGCGAAACACGATTCGTCGTTGCTGTGAAGGAGCAAAAATCTTCATGTAGAAGACCTTTGCATCAGGCTTCACGGGTAATCCGGTGGAAAAACAAAGCCAGTCGAATGTCAGATCGCCGCGACACAGCAGGGCGTCACCATCAACTTTCCAGGGGCTTCCCGGTGGCAATTCCATAGCAGTCATGCTGCGATCAGCAATTTCGGGGGCTGCATAGGGATTGGTGTCGTTGGAGGGCCTGTGAAGGTTCATCCGAGCTGCCATGTCAGAGATCATCCATCCAGTTGGGGGCCTTCGAGCGGCGGCCGATCCAGGATTTACGCCGGTCATTGGGAGGTTTTATCGATTGTCTGTTTTCAACCTGAGATGGCAAGGCACCGTGTTGATGCCATGCCTGGCGGTTGAGTTCTCAGTCGACCTTGACCTTAATTTCCTGCTTGTCATTCATGCGATAAAGAGGCAGAAAGCGGTAATACACTTCCAGTGTCAGAGTGGCCAGAGCCGTTGAGTAAAGACGGCCACCGTAGCGTCCCCATTGATCTTTAGGTTCCCAGCTGCCGGCATTTTTTCCGGAAGTAATTTGCTCAGAGATCAATACCTCACGCACGGTCGAGTTCCAGTCCTGCCAGGCTCGGCCGCCATGCTGGTACATGGCAAGCGTTCCATAATACCAATAGTAGTAATTGAGATCTGACAATCGGGGCGTGTTCCTCATCAGGTAGGCGACGGACTCCTGATTTGAGGCGGACTCCTGAGGATACCCAAGCATCTGTTGGCAGAACAATGCTTCGGCCGTCATTGTGGGACTGACTGGTTCAGAATCTTTTCCATCTCGAACGACATTTCGGCGATAGCCAAAAAGCCCGCCATCTTTCCCCTGCCGGACGCTGTTCAGGAAATCATCCATCCGCTGACGAACTTTGGAGGGAACGAACACCCCGGCGATCTCCGCACTTTTGAGCGACATCATCTGCCAGCCAAACATGCTGACATCACCTTCCTGGAGTTCCCGATAACGCCAACCGCCGCTTTTGGGGTCCTGTCGTCCGATCGTAAACGCGACAGCTCGCGCAAGCGCTGCACGAAGTCGGAGATCATCCACGAGGCGAAATGAGCTGGCGACTTTGTCAGCCACCATTTGGCTTCGACCGGGTTCTATCGCAAGCAATAGGAGGCCACTTTGCGACGTGGCGCTGGCCGCCGCAACAGCTCCGGCGAGAGCTGCCGCATCATTGGGAGCTCGAATCAAGGCCGGATTAACGATGGGGCCGAGAACCGTATCCTGTTGCATGCCGTAAGCTTCGGCCAGAGCGTAAGTGGCCATTGCGTGGCAGTACATTTTGGCGAAGTGCTCGGACTTACCGAAGAGGTTCCCGTCAGGTTGTTGTTGGCGAATCAGCCAGTCCAGAGCATGATCGACCTGAAGGGCGTAACGGCCATCTTCGTGAGTGTAACCCGCGCCGAGGAACGACAGGATCACAAGGGCCGTGAGTCCAGTGTCGGCTTCGCGTCCGGCGTTTTGTCGATCAACTCCAATTTCGTCGATCTTGACTCGACCAGCTCCATAGTCTTCTGCATCCCAGCGTCCATCGGCGGACTGGCAGGATGCCAACCATCGCAGGCTGCGTTCAACGGCGTTTTCTGACTCACGAGTACCGCCGAAACGCAACGCTGCATCGCGTCGTGTAGCGAGGCTGCGAAGCTGGTAGGTGGCCGGTGGATTTTCTCGCCGACGGACAGTGGGCAGATCAGCCTCCACCAGAGCTGCTGCCGATTCCAACGCCTCGCTGAATTGTGGGGCAACGTCGCCCACGCGAACATCATCGTAAGTGCTGTTCAGCGGCGTCATCGTGCGAGCGCGATCCGGAGTCATTCTGGAGGGGCGTTCGGCCGGAGTGCGATCGGGCGCGGAACGGGTCGGTCGAGGCAGACGAGCCTGAAAGCTGGAGGCGGCTCCATTTTTCGGATCCAGAACATTCTGAGTCAGTCCACTGCCATCCGTTGGCTGCATCGAATAAATCGGTGCACTGCGGCTTTCGATGGTCTCCTGAGGATTGATCGTGGCTGGTGGTAACGAGATCGCTGAATCACCAACGGTGGCGAGGCTCATTGCCACATCCTGTTTGGGCGACTCAAACTCCAACTCCGGAGCAGACATCAAACCCGTGGGGTCGTCAATCCGGCGTCCCTCCTCTGGGCGCCCGATCTGAGGCAGTGTTCGAGTCATTTTTGGCGTCAGCACGTCGGCACTGTTGGGCTCATACGTGGTGATCAGGTCGGATGGGACATCTTCGGCCCCAACTTGTTGGGGGCCGAGTTCTCCGGAATCAGTGGGGACTGCCAGTTCTGTCATCTGGCGTTCTTCGAACTGAGTGACGTCTTTGGCTGCGGTGCTTAATGACTCCAGCTCATCCGGAGTTCGTTCGGGGGTTTCGGTCGCTGTGATTTCCGGAGATGTTACGTCGAGCCGCTGCAGTTCCACGTCCAGCTTTGTCATCATGTCGGCGATCGGTGTATTCCCGGACTCAGGCAGCTTTACGTCCTGATCGCTTTCGAGAAGGATCTCAGTCACTGTTTCGGGCAGCTTTGGCGGAACGACTTCCAAACGGGCTTTGCGTGTTACGGATGGTTCAAAAACTTCCAGCCCCAGAAAGCAGACACCGTGCACAAGAATAGAAGCGAGCAGTGACTTCGTTGTTGTATTGCGATCGCCCCACTGTGTCACCAGCATGGTTAGCAGATGAGTCAGCGATGCGATCATCGTCAGCACCAGCAACAGCGCGATCATGTCGTCACCGTTGAGGGACGCTCCGCGAAAGATCTTGCTGATGAGCTGACTAAGTGCGTTCATGAGGAACAGAAAGGTCTGTCGAAACCGCTGTAAAGTTTTCTGGAACGATTGGGATCAGTGAAAGCGAAACAGGGCCCGTTTGACGTTCAATAACGATTCGGACTTTTTAAAACTGTCAGGGTTGCTCGGAAACGACTTCTGTCGGTTTAAATGCCAATGAGAACTTCTTAATCCCCGCCTGATGGCAGGCATTCATCACATCAATCACTGCCTGATAGTTGCCGTCTCCATCGCCACGAATCAGAACGGCCTGGTCCACATAGGCAGCTTTGGCGGTTCTTAACTCCTGCAGCAGCTGTTCTGGTGACAACTCCTTCTTTCTCATCGTTACCGTGCCGTTCCTCGTGACAACGACCACCAGGGCGTCGGGCGTGCGGCTCATGATCTGAACGGGGGCCGCTGTGGGCAGTTCGATCTCAAACTTCTGGTCGTTCGCTTCTTCCGTAAATCGAGCGCCGACCATAAAGAAGATGATCAGCAAAAAGACGACATCGATCATTGGCGTCAAATTCAGCTGTGGCTCATCCAGAGAGTCAGTCTTAATCGGCATGACATTCTTCTCTAACTTCTCTAATTCAATCTGGTGCGGTTCGCGGCAGTGGCCCTGAAAACGCCTTGTGCCACCTCAAAAGTATATCCAGATCTGCCCGTTCCCGTGCAGGAGTTCATCAGAAATCCAAAGAAGTACGGCCCCTGATCACGTCCGCCATGGTATGGAGTAACGCCGGTATAGTGACATTGCTTGTTCACGACCAGGGTTCAGATAGACTCCTGAGCGTTGAGAATCCCACGCTTCCGTGTGCCGTTTAACCCCTACAAGTCTCCGGAGTTTCCTGATGTCTCATTCGACAAGGTCTGATCGTCGAACGTTTTTGAAATCGTCCGCTTCGATAGCAGCGGCGGCAACAGCGGCTGCCTGCTTCCCGTGGGCTCAAATCGGATTTGCAAACACGCTGCTGAACGACCGTCCTCGGATCGGCTGCATTGGGCTGGGTGGCATGGGCCGCGGGGATGCTCATGGGCATCGCAGCTACGGTGACATTCTTGCCCTGTGCGATGTGGATGAGAACCAGGCGAAGAAAGCCAATGACGATCCCAATATTGGCGGCGGGAAAGCCGATCTCTATGGGGACTACCGTAAGGTTCTGGAGCGTGCTGATATCGATGTCGTCAGTATTGTGACTCCCGATCACTGGCACGTCAAAATTGCAATCGAAGCGCTGCAGGCTGGCAAACATGTTTTCTGTCAGAAGCCTTTGACGCTGACTCTCGAAGAGAATCAACTGATTCGAAATGCCTGCCGCAAATACAGTGATCGCGTCTTCTTCGTGGGAACTCAGCAGCGCAGTGATCAGGATCGCTTCCTGCGGGCCGTCAATCTGGTGCGGAAGGGGTTGCTGGGCAAGATCTCGAAAATGACCGTCGGGATTGGTGGCGGTGATGTTGGTGGTCCGTTCAAGAAGTCCGATCCACCGGCCAATCTTGATTGGAATATGTGGCTTGGTCAGGCTCCGTTGGTGGACTACATCGAGCAACGATGTCACAACAACTTCCGCTGGTGGTATGAATATTCCGGTGGAAAGTTTACGGACTGGGGTGCTCACC
>JBILXT010000150.1:0-16371 GCA_044378235.1 Planctomycetaceae bacterium | reverse complement strand
GACATAAATGTGTTACCCATGTCTCCGAACACCTGTTACCCATCTCTCCAGTCTTAACAGCAGCGACACGGCTATGTTGAAAACTGCTCGGGAAAGAATAGGAACTTTTTTTACCACGAAAGACACGAAACACACGAAAAGGCGGCAAACGTCCGAGTGGCTTCAATGCGATTCTTTCGTGTCTTTCGTGGTCAACCCGGCTCACAACCGAAGAACCATCAGGAGACGCAGCGGCGTCTGCTCACAACGGCGATCAAGGTACTCTCAATCGCTCCATATTCTGCTTGAGATTTTTTCGCAACGTTCTACGCCTTTCGATGCAACGTGCGGCGTAGCCCGCATTCGGCAAGGGCTCCGATGATAATTCCGACGGTGTAACAAACGAGATCGGTCCACAGGAAGCCGAAACCCAGAACCAGGCCGCCCAGCGTTGTGTCGCGAATGCTGTCGATCCAGGGAGCGTGGTACAACTGGCTGATCTCGACGAGGAACGAGAGAACCAACGAGATCGTCGCACGAGACATCACGGTTCGGCCAGCGAGCAAAGTACTCACCAGCAGGAACAGCATCAACGCCCACAGCGTATCACCGGTATACTCACCCACGAACTCCGGCAGGACGGTTTGATAACGACGCGAAGCAAGGCCAACGAACATGACCGCGACCGCGCAGAGAAAGAACGTAATGCGGGTTCTGATCAATTCAGACTGACTCCCGAGTACCGGCGGTCAAAATACCTGCGACAGGAACGTCAAACCGTGGCCGCCGACGAATTGACGTAATGCTGCTCGGTATTCCGTAGTGTCGGCAATCCTGACGGGCGCACTCAAGGAGCAGATCTACTTCGCCCCCAGCAGTTTCTGGGATAACGTCAGGTCTGCCGACTTCGAATCAGCCGTCCAGCTCAGTTTGAGCGGAGTCGACTGAGGACGGAGGTACTCTTTCGGAAACGCGATCGCAGGACCAACTGATTCCAACGTGAAAACGTAATCACCGGGTTCCAGCCAGAGAGGTCCGGCTGCTCCGGTTTGGTAGAGGATGAATTTGCCCTCGACATCCGTGAGTCCAAAACCGATCGGATGAAAGCTTCCTGCCGAGCTTCGATGGACGGTGATATTGATATCGCTGGTCACTCCATCACCAAAAGTCAGAGTGCCGGGCGTGCCACCGGTCGCTGGAGCCGGCGCGTCGCTGCATCCGCTCAGCAACGAGACCGTGAACAGAAATACGGCAAGGATAAGCTTTGGTTGTCGCATGATTAGTTTCCGATGTGCGCCTGGCGGGAGTCCATCCCTGCTATGTTGAAGCCTGTGTTTTTGTGATCAAGCCCAGCCAGTTTCGAACAGAAGTGATACGGCTCAGAACCAACCACTCCAGCAGCAGCACGATCAGCAAGGATGCCGCAAAGAGCGGCAGACAGATGCCGATCAAAACGATGATGGAAATCAGTCCCCACGACACGCGAGGATTCAACGCAGGTTTCGGAGCGCCGAGAACTCCCTGATCACGGCGTTTCCACCACAGAATCACACCGCTGACAGACAGCAGAATCAAACCCAGAGTCGTGAGAACTCCCAGGACCTGATTCGGCCAGCCGAACAACGCTCCTTCATGAGCCGCAATGCCGACTCCCACGGCGCGATCCACCCAGTGTCGATCTTTGAAGTCTTCTCGACTGAGAATGCTGCCGGTCTTTGGATCCAGTTCCACGGTGACTCGACGAGGCCGATTGGCAGTATTCGATTTCGCACTCCATGTTTTCGATCGTCCACCGGGTGCGGAGATAATGACAGGTGCATCCAGTTTCAGCGGCACAACGTTGGCAACCATGATATCGATGGCCGAGTAATCAACGGGCGAAGCTGGCGGCTTGCTACCTTTCGCACCGGTGGAGTCTCCTCCACTGCTGCCATGGTGACCATGTTCACCGCCACCAGAATTTCCTGATCGACCACGTCCTGAGTTTCCGCTGCTGTTGGACCAGTCCTGTTGAGTGACAGCTGTGCCGGTGACCTCGCGAACCTGCTTGAAATAGTCGCCCCAAAATTTGGCCCATGGCAAACCGGTCAGCAGCAGAAAGATGGCAAAGAACGAGATCCACATGCCGACGACACTATGGATATCTCGCCAGAACATTCGCGATCCGCCGAACAAACGAGGAAACAGGACACCTCCAAGGCCTTTCACATTTCGCGGCCACCACAGGAAAAGTCCGGTGATCAAAAGAACGATCGTCCAGCAGGCGGCCAGTTCAACGAGATTCGAACCACGATCCCCCATCAACAGTTCTCCATGCAGCCGAAAGATCCAACGCATGAAACGTTCGTTTTCCGGGACAGTATGCAGAACCTTCAGCGTTTCCGGATGCACGTAGGCTCTAATCGAGGCGTCTTCGTGCTTTACAACGACGCGCGCCGAAGAAGCAGGAGCCTCCGGCAATTCGTAACTGCTGAATGTTGATCCCGGCTTTGAGGCAATCGCCGCCGCGATTTGTTCAGAAGCTGGTTTCGCGGGACCGGACAATTGCAGATTGTCGTAGTGTCGATCGTTCCACGCTTCGATCTGTGGCTTGAATAGATAAATCAAGCCGCTGATCGAGAGCACAATCACGAACGGGATACAAAGCAACCCAGCGTAGAAGTGCCAGCGCCAGACAGCTCGATAATCGGGCCATGATTTTTCGGACATGGAAGACCTGAGGGAGTTGGCAGTTGATGGATGGGACGTGGTGCAAAGGCCGTTGAACCACCGGGGTGTACCCGGTGGCGGAGGGGGATGTTTGCGAGTTAAAACTCACCCAGGACTTCGCCACCGTTGCGGCTGTGCATACCGCGGTGCAGCATGGCGTCGATGTTGTCGCTGAGGAATCTCACAGATCCATCGCCGAGCAGAACCTGAGCACCGCCCGTATGAAAGCTGCGAGGTCCGAAGAAGCCGGTGAAGTGCACAACAACATCCGGGATTCTGCTGTTTGGCGTGTTGTAGCCGTTCGTCAAAGTGCTGACGGCTCCGGAGTGAGCCCATGACACACCACGCCCTCGCAGAGCCGCGCTGGACGCTCCGCGCCAACTGGTCATTGTTGCCGAGATGGCAGCAAGGTTCGGATTATTGATGACACCGCCGGGACCATTGCTCCAGGCTCCTCCGGATGCGGCAAGTCCCTGCACGGCCTGCAGACCGGCACTGACTCCCGACGAGCCGTTCATCGTGGCCTGGTAGTTGAACTTCGGCAAAGTACCGGCTGCCAGAGTAAAGTCGGCTCCGATGCTGCGAATCGCTTCGCTCATCACAACGGTGTTCGAAGTTCCGTCGATGATATCTCGAATCTTTGCATTGGAGTTCTCGTAAACTATGCCGTCGGTTGGCCAACGAAGGTCGTAGTTGGCATTCATGCCGCTGCCGTAGCTGATCATGTAATTGAGACCTGCGTAGATCGCTCCGCCAGCACCCGTGTTTTGGGTCGGAGCCGGATCACTGGGGCACAGCATGACCTGCAAGGGTGTCGCAAAGGCGGCTGCAAACTGAGGATTTGGAACCAATGCATTGAACGGCCCGCTGAATCCGTGCTGCGTGAAATCAAGCATGTTCTGCAGATTGGCCTGCTCCATGTACGGCAGTAAGCGAGCTTGAGGCGAGAAGCCCTGAGTGTTCGGGAGGTAGTTCTGAGCGTTCGTCATCGGGTAGACACCGAACGAACCTTCATAGTTATGCAGAGCAAGACCAAACTGCTTGAGGTTGTTCTTGCATTGCGTTCGCCGAGCTGCCTCGCGGGCCTGTTGAACAGCAGGCAGCAGCAGTGAAATCAGGATGGCGATAATGGCAATGACAACAAGCAACTCGATCAGCGTAAAGCCGCGAGAATGATTGCGGGAACGAGAGATCATGATGGAAACGCTCCAAAGCGAATTTGAATAAATCTGAGGAAGTGCGTGCGATTCTCCGTGTGCTATTAAGTTCTCACACGGTCCTGCAGCCCCGGTTCGCACGCTCAACACAAACCAGACGGATCACGCTTGTGGAGAGCGAACCGACAGTTTGGTTGAGCGCGCGAACGCGGGCTGAACAAAACGCGGGAACTGAAGCGACGCACGCGGGTATGCAACACGTGCAGGGATGATCTTCACCTGCGACTCGAATCAGAATCGAACAAGATGAAGACCACAAAGAGGCGGCAAGAGTGCTCAGACGATCTTTGGAGGAGGGAGCGGCGGTCGAAGAGTTGTTGAGCTCAAGCGTTCAGAAATCTCGTGCACGATTTCTGTCATCTCGACAGAGATCGTGACAGGGACAACTCGATCAGGAATGATCGTGGCCGGGAAGCACATCGTTGTCGAAGGCTGACCCTGACACTCGGCAGCATAAACCGAAAGAACCCACTTTGATGTCTTGGTGCGGGCCAAAACTTTCGGTGCCTGAGTCGCCGATGATTGAGGCTTACTTGTTCTTGAGGCGATTGACTCTTCGCACTTCGACTTCGCGCCGTTGCTCTTTGTCTTGGAGCACAAAGCACAGGACTTCTTTACGGCTGCGGTTTCTTTTTTGGCTGCAGCCAAAACATAATCCGGCAAGTCGACACCGTTAGCCTTCGCCCAGGCGACCTTTTGAGAATTGGTGAAGCAGCAGCACTTCTTCCAGCACTGTTCGGCCGAGCGACATCCGCAGGGACGGCTCTGGCAGGGAAAGGGTTGAGACAAGTCCTTCTCAACACCATCGGAGGATTGCAGGCTGATCGGCATCGGCAGAAGCACCGCGCACAACACGAACAGCACCGACAGGCAGCTCAGCCAGCGGTAAACCGGGTTCGATAATTTGCGAAACGGAGTTCTCATCAAACTTTGACGGGGTTAAACCCACATGCTGATACTGACTGCCGGCTCGCTCTCCACGGAGCACATCGTAGCCGCCGTTGAATCGTGGGCTCAAGCTTCAGTGAAACGCAGCAGTTAATTCTCAGTCCTGGGAGCGGTCGATGGCGGGATCATTTGCTTTCGGGCGTTTAAAAGGCGTGCTGTTCTGACGACAAACCCATACAACTCTCGCACCCGGAATACAGCGAGCAGGGTTTTCGAGAGGTCTTTATGCAGGTTATTGAGACACGGCAGTTGTGCCGCAGCTACGGTTCGCGACGAGGCATCGCGGATATCAATCTGACGATCTCAGCCGGTGAGATCTTCGGTTTTCTTGGGCCCAATGGCGCCGGGAAGTCGACGACGATTCGAGTTCTGATGGGACTGCTGCGGGCTGGTTCCGGAGTTGCAAATATATTTGGTCGCGATTGTTGGAGCGAAGGAACAGAGATTCGCCGTGAGGTTGGTTATGTGGCCGGAGATGTGCGTCTCTATCCCTGGCTGACGACTCGTCGAGCCCTCGCGATGCTTTCCAGAATTCATGGTCGCAGCCTGAACCAGAAGGGATATGAACTGGCAGAAAGATTTCGCCTGGAGCCAGACCTGCCCGTGCGAAAAATGTCGCGTGGCAATCGACAGAAGGTTGCTCTTGTTCTGGCACTGGCTCATGAACCAAAGCTGGTGATTCTGGATGAACCAACCTCAGGGCTTGATCCTCTGATGCAGGATACACTGATGAGTTGTCTACGTGAGATGGCTGCGAGCGGACGCACGGTGATGTTTTCCAGCCATACGTTGAGTGAAGTGGAATCGCTCTGTGACCGAATCGCGATCGTTCGCGATGGTCGCATCGTGGAGGACTCCACCGTCAGCCGCCTGAAGGCTCAGGCTCCGCGGCAGATTGTTGTGACGCTGCATGATGATCAGGATCATCGGAATCTGAAATGGCCAGACAGTGTGGTTGTACAAAGTGTTCCTCAATCATCACGGCCAGCAGGTTTTTCTTTGCCAAAAAGTGTTGCGATAGAAGACAGCATCCTGCGAGATCGCACCTGCGTCCTGCAACTTGTCGGTTCGTCGGTTTCGTTTATGTCATGGGCGGCTGCTCAAGGATTCGCCGACATTATGATTGGACCGCCGTCGCTGGAAGTGTTGTTCCGCAAGTACTATGAGACATCAACGGAGGCAGCGTAATGTCCGGACTGCTTCAAAAAATATGGATGGAAGTTCGTTGGCCGGTTTTGTGGCTGAGCCTCGGATTATGTGCCATCATGGGGCTTCTGACGGCCTTACTGCCCAAGGTGCTGGGTAACATTCATCAGATGTTCGACAAGATGCCCATGGTCAAACCTTTACTCACAGCATTGCTGGGTGTTGATCCGGGCGATCAGGTATCGGCACAGCTTTCTCAGGCATTTCTTTGGGTCCATCCCACGGTGTTAACGCTCTTGTGGGCTCATGAGGTGATGTACTGTTCTCGGATGCCGGCCGGTGAGATCGATCGAGGTACTGCCGACTTTCTGTTGTGTCTGCCGGTGTCGCGATGGAGCGTTTTCGTTTCTGAAACAATCGGCTGGCTGATCAGCGGGCTGGCAATTTTGTCGCTGGGATATCTCGGCCATTTAATCGCATCGCAGTTCGTTCAGCCGGGCATGCGACTTTCGATGCTGCACACATTGATGGTGATGGCGAATCTTGCCGCCGTGTATCTGGCCGTCGGAAGCTTTGCGTTCCTGATCTCCGCCTTCAGTGATCGACGAGGCCGCGCCATAGGCGTGGTCTTCACGGTCTTGCTGGCTTCTTTTCTGCTGAACTTCCTCGCGCAGTTTCAGGACTGGGCGAAGTCCATTTCGCCATGGCTGTCCGTGATGGAATACTATCGCCCGGCGATCATTATTCAGACAGGCGTGTTTCCATGGGGCGACGTCAGCGTTTTGCTGGTTTCATCAGCGATGCTCTGGCTGGCGTCCGGAGTGGTGTTCCGGACACGAAGTATCTGCACGGTGTGAATGGCTGCTGGAAAAGCTCGACGAAATCCCAGCCGCTACTTCGCAGGGAACTTCCAGCCATCTGGAATCCTGGCCCCTTTGCGAACAACCACGATACCGTCACGTACAACGACTTCTCCGCAGTCACATTCTGGCCCCGGGGCTTCACTGGCGACGATTCGAGCGTTGCGGCCGATGCAGACGTTCTTGTCCAGCATCGCACCATCAATGAACGCTCCGTCGCCGATGCCCCAAACCGGTGTAGCATCGCCGAGTGCATACAACTGATCGTCCGTGGTCGGATAGAAGTCTGCTCCCATCACGACGGTGTTCTTGAGAGTCACATTCTTGCCGATGTGAGTTCTCATGCCGACAACGCATTTTTCAATGATCGTTGAGGTTCCGATGAAGCAGCCGTCCGCAATCAGACTGTCACGAACAGTGCAGGAACCCATGCGCGTTGAAGGAAGAAAACGCGGACGAGTAAAAATGGGGGCTCGTCGATCGGCGAACTGGAACGGTGGATTCGTATCGGTCAGAGCAAGGTTCGCATCGTAGAAGGCCTTGATCGTTCCGATGTCTTCCCAGTAACCATCGAACAGATGCGTCTGCACGTGATGATTTTTGATCGCGAGCGGAAAAATGTCTTTGCCGAAGTCTTCGTGGTCCGTTGATTCCAGCAGATCAACGAGCAGATCGCGATTCCACAAATAGATGCCCATGCTGGCCAGATATTCTCGACCATTGGATTCGATGCCCATCTTGTCGATCCAATCGGCCGGTGTTCGGACCTTGGCGAGTGAAGCATCATCTTTGGGTTTTTCGACGAAGCCCGTGACTTTGCCGGTGCCGTCGAGCTGCATAATCCCAAAGCCACGAGCTGCGTCTGCATGAACCGGAACCGTGGAGATCGTCACGTCCGCGTTGGCGTTCACGTGAGTCGCCAGCATCTCCTTGAAGTTCATGCGATAGAGCTGGTCGCCGGAAAGAATCAGGACATACTTGATCCCGTATTCTTTGAGGAAGCGAACCTGCTTGCGGACAGCGTCGGCAGTTCCCTGATACCAGTTTGAGCCGTCCAAAGTCTGCTGAGCTGCCAGGATTTCGACGAAACCGTTGTGAAACAGGTCGAAGTTATAAGTCTGGCGAATATGTCGGTGAAGGCTGACGGAATTGAACTGCGTCAGAACATACATCCGATTGATGTCGCTGTTGATGCAGTTGGAAATCGGGACGTCGATCAGTCGGTACTTGCCCCCGAGCGGAACGGCGGGCTTCGAACGATACTCCGTTAACGGCAGCAATCGAGTTCCCTTGCCTCCCCCGAGAATCAGGCAGACGACATGACGCATAGACTCATCCCTGTTGGCAATTAGCGACTTGCAGCAGCAACTTCACACTGGGCCGCAGCTTACCGAATTCCCTCAATTCAGGAAGCGCCGGCGGCTCTGCATCTCGCCCCTGAGAGCCATTTTTGCCTCACCGCCTCTGAATCTTTGGGAACTGTGCGATGCCGCGCAAAGTTTGTTCCATTCAGCACAGTTTTAGAGCAATCAGCGTTTCACAACGCACTCGTCATGATTCAACAAGGCTTGAGCAAGGACTGTGGCGGCAGCAATCTTGGCGGCACTGATGGATGGATCTGGCGGCTTCTGACCGATCCTGATCAATTGGTCGGCCTCGGCGGGATTCGCTTCAAAATGCTTGAGCTGCTCCTCATAAAGTCGGACCAGAATCTCCTGCTCTTTGGCGTCAGGATGACGACTCAGGCAGCGAAGACTGGCCATATCAACCATCCGGGCCGGATCTCCGTTGGCGTCGCGATGCAGCGACTCACCAAGGACACGAGCCGCTTCAACATACTGGATGCCGTTCAACAGAATCAGAGCCTGCAGCGGAGAATCAGTGCGTTCCCGTTTTGCCGTACAGACAGCTCGCCGAGGCGCGTCGAAGGCGACCATGGCCGGTGGCGGCCCCGTTCGACGCCAGTTTGTGTAAAGACTGCGACGATAAACGCCGTCTCCGCCACTGGCCGCAGCGGGTTTGAAGGACTCTGTCATCTCATATGGATTCACCGGTGCGCCGCCGATCGCGGGGTTGAGAAGTCCGGCGGCCGCCAGAGCATTATCGCGAATCATCTCTGCTGACAATCGAAAACGAGGCCCTCGCGCCAGCCACTCATTGTCAGGATCGTCGGTCATCGTTTGCTGATCGGCCATACTGTTCTGCTGATAAACGTCCGTGAGCACGATGGTACGAACCAGTTGCTTCATATCCCAGCCACTGCTGATCAACTGGGCGGCAAGAGCATCAAGTACTTCCGGATACAGAGGTCTCGCGCCCTGGCTGCCGAAGTCTTCGGATGTTCGGACCAGTCCTCTTCCAAAGATGCTCTGCCAAACTCGATTGACGGTGACTCGAGCAGTCAACGGATGTCGTGGATCAGTCAACCAGCGAGCCAGCCCCAGTCTATTCTTCGGAGCATCTTCAGGAAACGGTGACAATGCCGCGGGAGTACCAGCCGTAACTTCTTCTCGCCGCTGAGCATACTCACCGCGAAACAACACATAGGCCTTCTTCGGTTCCGGCAACTCACGCATCACCATGATCTCTTTCAGACCATCGTTGAACTTTGCCAGCTCACTGCGAGCTGTCAGCAACGAAGCCCGATGCGCGGTCCATTCCTCATCCTGTGCTAGAAGGAAGTGTTCAAATAGTTGATTGCGAAGTGATTCGTTGATCGTGTCCGCTGAAGCCTGCAGATTCTGTTTCGCAGTCGCGGCGTCGAACGTACTCAGAGCCTCCAGTGGACTGAGGTTCCGACTGAAGACTCGGAAGTCGTCAACCATTCCGCCTTTGAAACCGCGGTCACGGAATCTCTCACCCAGAGCAATGTTGTCGCCGCCACCGCCGGTGATTTCACGTGACAACTGGTCTTTAACAACGACAGTACTGGCTGGTTGTCCGTTGACAAAAATGGTAAGCCCCGCCGCGCGGCTGCTGCCATCGGACGAAACAACAACGTGCGTCCATTCGCCTGGCGTCAGAGGAGTCTCAGCTGCGATCGATGCCGCATTACCCGGCCAGAAGTGGATCAGCGACCATTTCAGTCGACCATCTTCGATCAGTAATTCGTAGCCACGACTGGCCGCATCCGTCCAGGCTCTTGATCGATGAAACACGACGGCCCGTTCTTTGACATCCGGTGTCTTCAACCACAGCGAAACAGAAAACGGCTCTTCGCGTCGGAAGTTGCCAAGGGGCAGATCAACGGGATCGTCACCTGTGAATTCGATCGCGTTTCCCTGTTGTCCAGGCGTCAGCTTATTCTCGCCGCGAATGTTGGCCGGAGCTCCGCCTGCAATCGCGTTGGCGAGCTTGTCACCATCCTGAGTTTCGAATTCATAACGAGCAAGTTCGGGAAGAGTTATCTCCGCTGTTGCACGCTCTGGCTTTGACAGCCACTCTTCGAATGCGGGGCGCCGCGATTCACGCAGCTCAACGGACTTCTTCTCAAGCTCAACCACTGCCGCCTGCAATTCGCTCAGTCTCAGTTTCCCTGCGGCGTCAGACATTGTCAAAGCTGGTGTCGGCGGGGAGTTTGTGAAGTAGGAATAAAGACCGGCTTCGTCCACGTTCTGGAAGATCGAAAAGAACTGGTAGTACTCCTTCTGAGTAATCGGGTCGTACTTGTGGTCATGACAACGAGCACATTCGAAAGTCAGCCCAAGGAATGTTGTGGCAAATGTTTGAACCCGGTCACAGACGTATTCGACGCGATACTCTTCCTCAACGCTGCCACCTTCAGACTCCTGCTGATGGAGCCGATTGAACGCCGTGGCAAGGATTTGTTCATCGCTGGCGTTCGGCAGCAAGTCTCCCGCAAGCTGCCAGGTGATGAACTGATCGAACGGCAGATTGTCATTAAACGATCTCACAACCCAGTCACGCCACGGCCACATCTCACGTTCACGATCCACCTGAAAACCATAGCTGTCGGCGTACCGAGCAGTATCGAGCCAGTCGACCGTCATGCGTTCGCCATACTGAGGCGTCGCGAGCAGGCGGTCGATGAGTTTTCCAGTGGCCTCTGCAGATTCGTCAGCGACAAAAGCCTCAACGTCTTCGACACGCGGCGGCAACCCCGTCAAGTCAAAGCTGAGTCGTCGAATCAGAGTTTGGCGATCGGCTGAAGGCTGAAGCTTGATTCCTCGAGCAGTCAGGCTGGTCCGAACAAGATGATCAATCTTTCGAGCCGTCTCCTGAGGCGACGATTTCATCGTCACGGCCTGCTGATCAAGAGAAATAAACGACCAGTGCGATTCATATTCCGCGCCCTGCTCGATCCACTTCTTCAGAGTCGCTACTTCCTGATCCGTCAGCCTGCCCAGCTTGGCGCTGGCTGGTGGCATTTGCAGATCAGGATCGTCGGTCGTGATTCTTTTGAGCAGTTCGCTTTCGGAAACATTGTCGAGATTAATTGCTCCTTTGCTGATGGCCGCCTCACGAACATCCAGGCGCATATCGGCTTCCCGTTTGGCGTTGTCGGGACCGTGGCAAAAGAAACACTTGTCGGACAGAATCGGTCGTATGTCCTGATTGAAGGTGACCTTCTCGTCAGCAATAACATCTGCGGCAAACCCGCAAAGAGCCAGTAGGAACACGATTCGTGACATGGGATGCCTCGACGGCGAGAATTGAAGATCTGGTAATGATCAGAGCCAGTTCGGAACCTCTCCAATCTAGCCCACAGCCATCTTCAAAGCGAGTGCCGCGTTGTGAAGTCTCATGTGCGAATTTTTTGGTGATAGCCTGCGTTCCAAAGAACGAGATACAACGCACCAACATTTGGGAGTGCTCCGTTGGAGAGCAGAGTTTGAACCGCGAATGGACGCGAATTCACGCGAATAAAGATAACAAATTCCGAGAAGAGGCGGACTGTTTTCGGATTGATACGCCAGTACCCGTTTCCTCTGGACCATGCCGCTCGTCAAATTCATTATTGTGATTCTTCGCTATTCGCGTGAATTCGCGTCCATTCGCGGTTCAGAAAAAGACCTTTGCCGAACTAGTTTTGTTATCGCCATTTCTCATCGTAACTCGTGATGCTCTCATTCGGGGCCTCGAGGATAGAAAAGCAATCTTTCCGGAGCACCTTTGCACTTTCTGCGGGTTCGCTCCACAATTGAATGCCTGCCTTCGAGTTTCCACTGCAATCACTCTGCAGTACTTTGTTGCTGAGAAATGCCATGATGCGGTCTGCTCCTGTTAAGCTTGTTACAGCGTTTGGTTTTGTCGCAGGACTCTGTCTTTCAGCGATTCTGCTGGCCGACGAACCGCAGGCCAGCCAACTGCTGCCGAATACGACAGTGGCTTATCTGGAGATTGCGCAGCCTGTATCTATCCTGAACACAGTGCTTGATCACCCGCTGAATCAGCGGATCCAGGAGTTGGATGTCTACAAGAAGGCCCAGATGTCTGAGGGCTTTCGCGGATTTCTGACCGGACGAAAGTTTTTCGAACTTCAAATCGGTGCTGATTGGCGACCAGCGATTGAAGCGTTGACCGCCAAAGGGATCTACGCGGGGTACGATGTCGCGACTCAAGGCGCGGTATTGTTGGTTCGCGGCAAGGATGAACCAACGATGGAGAACTTCCGAGCGAAGATCCTGGAGATGACTCGACTCAGTGGCGGCGAAAAAGGCGAGCCTGTTGAGTACCGTGATCTGTTGATTTATCGTCTGGAAAAAGGTGGAGCGGCCGTTGTCCGCGACTGGCTGGTCGTGACGAACAAGTCTGAGCTGGGGAAGAGTGTTGTCGACCGACTGTTGGATGCTGCCGAAGGAAAGGCCCCGCAGGATGACGCCGCATCGCTCGCCAGCAACACGGATTTTCAGGCCGCACAGAAGACGCGAGTAGCGGATTCACACGCCTGGGGGTTCGCCAATCTGAATGCCGTTCGTGAAGCCGGTGGCGCGAAGAAGGCGTTCGAAGACAAGGCCGAGAATCCTCTGGCGGAACTTCTGATCGGCGGTCTCCAGAGTACTCTCAAACATTCGCCATACATCACAGCAGACCTCACGGTTGCGTCCAGTGGTGTCGCACTGCAGTTCTCAACGCCGTGGCAGGCCGACTGGATTCCGGAAGAACGCGGATACTACTTTGGGCCGGACAATGAAGGTTCTGCTCCGTCGTTGCCTGAAGTGCCTGGCACACTGATGACTCTTGCGACCTACCGGGATATCTCCCAGATGTGGTTGCGGGCTGGTGATCTGTTTGATGAACAGACAAACGATAAACTGGCAGAAGCTGACAGTAGTCTGTCGACAGTTTTTGCCGGGCGAGATTTCGGCGAAGAAATTCTGGGGTCTCTTGCACCGGAGATCGGGTTGATGGTTGTGCGTCAGTCATTTGAGAACAAGACACCAGTTCCTGCGATCAAGCTGCCGGCCTTTGCTCTGGTAATGAAGCTTCGAGATCCGGAAACAATGCGATCAGAACTGCGACGCACGTTTCAAAGTGCGATCGGCTTCTTCAATATCGTGGGAGCTCAGCAGGGAAATCCTCAACTGGAAATGGATATGCAGAAGAACGGAGACGTCGACATGATTACGTCTCGCTATCTGCCGGAGAAGAAGGACAAAGATTCGACGTCTGCTCCGATCATTTTTAACTTCTCGCCGTCGGTTGGATTTTCCGGCGATCGATTTGTGCTGGCCAGCACTTCAGAGTTGGCTCAGCAACTGTCAGAGGCGTCAAATCCGGAGTCACGCCACACGGGCGTGAACACAAGCCTCCAGCTGTTTGTTCCTGCCATCAGCGAGTCCCTTGCGGACAATCGCGAGCAATTGATTTCGCAAAACATCCTGGAAGAAGGCCATTCACGTGAAGAAGCTGAAGCAGCCATTGGAACGCTGTTCGAAGTCGTCCGCTGCTTCAAAGGCGCCGTGCTGGAGCTGACACGAGCTGACCAGCAATTGTCGCTGGGACTGAAACTCGAAGTAGACGATCGGCCATAGAATCGGTTTCGGAGTTTCATTGGTCATGAGCATGGAATCGAACAGTTCTGCTGAACTCCTGCGATGTCTGGGTCGCCTGCGCGCCGGTGATTTGAGTGCCCGACAGGACTTAATCAGATCAGCCCAGAATCGCCTTGTGAGGCTGGCGCGGAAAATGTTGAGTGACTTTCCGGGAGTGCGTCGCTGGGAGGATACGGATGATGTTTTTCAGGATGCTGTGATTCGACTGTGCAAAACCCTCGAGCGAGTTGTTCCGGATTCCGTGGCTGCGTTTGTGCATCTCGCTGCTCGAGACATGCGTTGTGCACTGATTGATTTAGCTCGACATTATCAGGGGCCGCAGGGGCATGGGACTCACCATCGCTCTGATGTGGTTTCCGGCAGCTCTTCGCGAGTTCCTGACGTGTCGGATGACACTTATGAGCCAACTCGGCTGGCCTACTGGTCTGAGTTTCATCTCCGCGTGCAAAGCCTGGATGCCGAACTGCGAGATGTGATGGATATCGTTTGGTACCAGGGACTGAGTCAGGCAGAAGCTGCGAACATACTGAACGTCAGCGAGCGTACCGTTCAGCGTCGTTGGCGTCAGGCGTGTCTTGAGTTACATGATGCGTTAAACGGGTTGCCTCCGGGATTTCAATAAGGTCGGACTTCTTTCACTGTTTCGTCGAGACGATGCCATGAGTTCTGAAAAGAGTTTGATCGAGCAATTGCTGGACCGGTGGGAGGATCAAAAGGCGGCCGGGCACAGTCCTGATTTGTCTGCTCTTTGTTCAGATCATCCAGACCTGTTGCCACAGGTCCAGGAACGGATCCGAGCCTTCGAAAGAATGGAACTGGCATTGCAGTCCAATCTGGAGTCTACGTGGAAAACGTCTCAGGACGGTGGACAAAAAGAACGATCGGCGTCACAGCTTCCGGCAAATTCTGTCTTGAACGGTTCCGTGAAATATCGGATCGTCGAATCACATGCCCGCGGTGGTCTGGGTGAAGTATTCATCGCCGAGGACGAACGGTTGTCGCGACGTGTCGCGATCAAACGAATTCTGGAAACCGGCACCCCGGATCGAGTGCGGCGTCAGAGGTTCCTCCGAGAGGCGGAGATTACAGGACGGCTGGACCATCCGGGAGTTGTCTCCATCCTGAGCATAGGGGAGGACGAGTCCGGGAGTCCAATCTATGCGATGAAGTTTATTGCGGGCGAGACGCTGTCTGCTCAGGCATCCTTGTTGCATCGACAGTTTGTTGAAGATCACAATCATGATCGACGTAGTTTTGAGCGTCAGGTGATTCGGCCACTGCTGTCGCGAGTGATTTCGGCGTGCAATACGATCGCGTACGCTCACAGCCAGAACATCATTCATCGGGACATTAAGCCTGCGAATATTATGTTGGGGGAATACGGAGCGACATACGTTGTCGACTGGGGTCTGGCTCGCTGTCTGGGGCCATCCAGCATGTTACATTCCGGGGAATCAGCTCCTCGTTCTCTGCCAGACATCGGACCGCAGCATGTCGAAACTCTGGTGATGGGGGGATCGAAGACGACCGAAGACGATGAGGAGTTTCTGCTTCAGGATCAGTTAACTCGAACGGGAGCAGTGCTTGGAACTCCGGCCTATATGAGTCCCGAACAGGCTTCCGGAACACAAACGTCGATTGGGCCAGCAACCGACATTTATAGCCTGGGAGCGACTCTGTATTTTGTGCTGACAGGACAATCTCCGCTGACCACTAAAGAGCGTGTCGACTGGATTGAACAGCTTCGTCTTGGCAAATACCCGCCTCCACGGGAGATTCAACCGCTGGTTCCAAAGTCGTTGGAGGCTGTGTGTTTGAAGGCGATGTCTCTGAGACCGGAAGACCGTTATTCCAGCCCTCTGGAACTGGCGACGGACCTTGAACACTGGCTCACAGATGAACCTGTGTCCGCGGTCAGCGACTCCGTCTCTGAGCGTCTTGCAAGATTTATGCGGCGCCATCGCGCCTGGACGCAGGCCATTGCCACGGCTGTCACCGCGATTGCCGTCATCGCGATAGTATTTGCCGTTTTGCTGAACGAACAGAAGAACATCGCAAATGATCGTTCGATCGCCGCAACTCAGGCAGAAGCGAAGGCCAGCAAATTGGCGGAGCAGAAATCTCAACTGGCCGCGCAGGAAGCCCAGGCCCGCAAAGTCGCGGATGAGCAGAGTCAGTTGGCCCTCACTACACTCAAGTCTGTGGTGTTGAACATCTCGCGAAAACTGAAAGCTGTTTCGGGGGCATCTGAGGTACGGCAAGCTTTGCTCAAAACGTCAATCGATGGATTGAATAAGGTGGCGAAGACTCTGGACACGCGGACGGAATCAGAACGCCACCTGGCGATTGCTCACAATGATATCGGACGGACGTATCTGCTGGCCGGAAATGTGGAAGGGACTGATTCCACTGCGGAAGCTCTCCGGCATTATCAGAAGGCGAACGAGATCTCTGCGAAGCTCGCGGCGACGAATCCGGATGATCAGGAACTGCAGC
>JBILXT010000149.1:0-16377 GCA_044378235.1 Planctomycetaceae bacterium | reverse complement strand
GGCTTCGAAGCTGCAGCGGCCTGTCGCTGACCGGAGACCAGCAGTGCTCCCAGCACGGCGCAAATTGCTAAAGACCTCATCAAGAAGAGCTCCGAAAACTTCATGGGAATGATGTTGTTCGGATGCTGTTCTAATCGTGAGAGGAATCAGAAGCAATCAGACTGAAATCTCAAAAGCTCTATTCGTGTGTCAAATGGGATGGTTTCCAGCCGCTGTCCATCTGGAAAGAAGAATCCAGTGAATTTTGACGAGCGGTCGCAGACTTTGCTTTCTGAGAGGTCGAATTCTTTGTGGATGGAGCTGGATTCACTTCTTCATCGTCGAAAGGATTCTCGAACGGGTTTGATTCCGTCGTTTTTCGTTTTGACGGAGCCTGCTCGAATTCGAATTCAGTCTCCTCTTCAGTTGCTGTCGGAGCTGGAGCGTACCTCTTGAGAAGTGGGCGAGCTGTGGCTGTTTCGTCGAACTCCGGAGTTTCGGAATCCGGGGTTGCGAAATCCATGACTGCGTCGTCTGCGGCTTTTCGAATCTGACCAGCAGATGCCTTGACCTGTTTCTTAGCGGCTGAAGGGGCGGCTGAGACCGCCGCCGCCGCGTTACTGGTTTCCTGAGTCCACTTCTGCTTTTCCTGAGAAGCCCATGAGCTGAAATCTTCAGTCGACTGCTCGGTCTCTTCAACTTTACTTGCCACTTGTTTGGCTTTGGAATTGACGGTGTCCGTGCCCTTCTGCAGGAAATTGTCGAACCCAGCGGCTTCTTCGCTCAGGTCCGGAATCGCGGCAGCTCTGGCCGCTGGAGAAATAGCCTTCGCTGGATTTCTTGCGACCTCAGCCGTGGTGCGAGTGACGGCGTTGGCTTTGTCTGCCGCTGCCGTGACGGACTCAGCCTGTTTGCGGCTGAGGAAATCAGACAAAGCTGGTCCCTGATATGAGCGCACACCAGGATTTGCTGCGGTCGCGGCTCCTTGTGCAGATGATGCGCCTGCGGCCGTTTTCTCCGGATACGAGGCGTTGGCAACTCGACCAACTCTGGCCACTCCGTCTTCGGAAGCTCCGGTCTGAAGAACCGACTTTGGTGGTGAGCCCGGTGATAATTCAGACCTGGCAACTGCGGGTGATGAACTTGTCGTTCCACCGAGCTTAGCTCGCCCCGCGCTGTCTCGAGATCCTTCCGGCAAAGACGATTCATCTTTTGATGCAACCGCTTCCGTTTCCATGAACGGATCCTGAATCTCGGAGTAATCTTTTCGCGAGAACCAGCGATTTTTGGCTGCGCAACCTGTAGAGAAAAACAGGCCGCAGGCCAGAGACAACAGGATAGGTTTTTTTATCATCGCAGGATCCTCCGCCAAAGACTCTCACGAAAAACTGAGGGTCTGGTGGTGTCGCAGAATTTTGAAATCGAATTTCAACGCAGGTCAGTCAATCATCAGTTACAGTTAAGCTCGACTATCATTGAAGGACGGTCTTCAGAATCTGATTCGAGAGCTTGCACTCTGGAGTGCTCAATCCTGAATCAGGCTTTCGTCCGTATCATTGGACTTGTTTTCATTGTCTTTCGGCGATTGATCAGAGTTCTCTGTTCTTGTGGGCTTACCGAACTGATGATTGAATTTTGCCGGGTCGAATGCATCTCGAGCGTTCGCTCGGGAGGCCTTCTGGAGAAAACGAACATCGGTTTCGGTTGTCGTCAGAACTCGCCCATGGGGACCCATATTAGTCTCATCAGCGGCCGCGTCTGATTCAGGTTCTATAGTTTGTGACATGGAAGCCAGTTGAATTTGTTCCTGCCGCTCTCGCACCTCTTCGTTCAACTCAGGGGCGATGTCATTTGAGACGGCTCCGACCCAGTCTCGCAGAGTCTTCAACTGCACTGCCCCACTGCGTCCTCGAAAGAGCGGCGCTGAGGTATTGGCGTGATTGCCGTCCAGAGCTGACAACAGCGGGCTGGACGATGGTCGGCTGAGATCAATCTGTTTCATGACCGCTGCCAGATTTCTCTCTGCGATCGAAACACTCGTCCCTCGATGTGAAGACGTCAGTTGAAAGGAAGATGTTGTGCGAACTCCGTGACAACCGGCATTGGAGCACTTGTTCATCAGGATCGGCTGAATGTGTCGAGTAAAATCCTGTGCGACGGAACGAGACAATCCTGCCAGAGAACGTGCTTCGGGGACAGGCCCCGCGGGTCTTGCAAGCGAAGGGAATTCACTCAGGCCACGTCCGCTGGATGATTTCGGAGCTTGCTCGCTTTGCTGAACGAGACTTTGCAATAGTCGTTGAGCATCGATTCGATTCGGATCTTTATGGAGCGCGTCAAGAACTTCACGACGCGCCAGATCTGTGCGTTTGTTCGTCAGGCACCACCGCGCCAGTTCCATATGACTCTGTGGTGTGAGTTCAGAAAATGAGGCTCGCATTCTCTGGTAAGCGTCTTCGAAATCTCGAGCGATGAATCGTACTCGCGCCGATTCAATAAACATGCGCCCGCCCTGCACTTCGACTTCATATCCATCGGGCCTTGGAAGAAAGCGGCCATCCAGGACTTTTCCGTCCGCCAGAACCAGAATACCGGACGAATTGTTGTTCGGCGTCGCGCGCAATTCTGCCCCGTTGTCCTGAGCGATACAGATTGCCTGTATAACGCCGGAGAGAAGGATCGAGAGAAATGTGCAGCGCCCATCCATGAGCAATGTGATTCCCAAGGCACGCCAAGTGGGCCACCGAGTACGCTCTGCGCGAAACTCCGCCCATTGAAAATGCCATCGGGCAGTATCCGACGGTCGGTTTTTGGGGTCAATACGAGGTCTGCGTCAGAATGGGATCTCCAGACCTCCGATCGCCAGAATTGTGTGAATCACCGCCTGTTTTAGGCCTTCGACGCCTTCAACCGGCTGAATCTGCCGAAGTTTGGCCAGTTGGGATGTCTGGCAGTGCCGGCATGATCAGGGGATTTGGTGGGCGGTTATCCTTTGCCGGGATCTCGCTCCAGCAGGTAAAACGCGCTGTCGGCTCGAAGGTTGGCCCCCCAGAGCTGATCGACGGAGCGGCCTTTGATGATCGGACTTTCCTTCACTATACGGAGTCCGATGCCATCCATCAGGTCACGAAAGTCACGCATCGACATGAAGTGTACGTTTGGCGTTTCGTACCATTCATAGGGCAAGGCCTGCGTGATTGGCGTTCGGCCGCGTCGCAGAACTTCCATGCGAACTCGCCAATGTCCGAAGTTGGGCACAACGACGAGTGCTCGGCGAGCAACGCGGAGCATTTCCAGCAGCAAGAGTTTTGGATTTCGTACCTGCTGCAGTGTCTGACTGAGCACTGCAAAGTCGAAACTGTCATTGGGAATATCGACAAGACCCTCATTCAGGTCCGCTGCAATGGCCGGAAGCCCCCGCTGGATAATCGCGATGATGTTGGACTGCTCGACTTCCACGCCCATTACTTCGCAGCCCATTTCGTCATGAAGACGCTGCATCAGTCGACCGTCACCACAGCCGAGGTCGATGACTCGGCTTTTGCGATCAATATGGTGCATGATCAACTCATCGGTGAGCTGAATCGACGGGTCAGGCATCTGGTAGCGATTGGAGTTTGGCATTTCGACGAAGTCACGATCCGTAAGATCTGCTAAGGGCTGGTGGATTCAAATGTTCGTTCAAGAAACGGAGAAACCAAAGCTGCGAGAGGATCAATATCGATCAGAAATGAATCATGCCCAAACGGACATCGCAGTTCGATGAACGACACATGACGCCGAACATGCAGCAGAGCCGACACAAGTTCGCGGCTCTGACTTGTCGGAAACAGCCAGTCCGTATCGTAAGAGGCCACCAGGAACCGAGCCTTTGTCTGAGCGAGTGCCGCTTCCAGAGAAGGGAATCCCTCGGACAAGTCAAAATAGTCCATCATGCGTGTGAGATAGAGATAGCTGTTTGCATCGAACCGCTGCACAAATCGTTTGCCCTGATAATGCAGGTAGCTTTCGATTTGAAACTCGGTCTCTTTTTGCATGCTATAGGCGAAGCGATCACTGTCCTGAAGACGTCGGCCAAACTTTAGTTCGATGGAGTCTTCAGACAGATAGGTGATGTGAGCCACCATGCGGGCCAGTGCCAGACCGTACCGTGGACCTTCTGAGTCGTAATAATCTCCGTTGGCAAACCCCGGGTCGGCATAGATCGCTCGACGGCCGACAGCGTTGAAGGCGATTCCCTGTGCTGACAGTTTAGGAGCCGAAGCCAGGACAACGGCTGCCTTCAGTTGATCTGGAAATAGAATAGCCCATTCCAGAACCTGCATCCCACCAAGGCTGCCGCCCACCACGGCCAGGAGCTGTTTGATTCCAAGATGGCGGACAAGTTCAGAATGAACCGTGACGACATCTCTGACCGTCAGGAATGGAAAGTTGAGGCAGAAGCGAGTTCCGGTGACAGGGTTCACGCACCCGGGGCCAGTTGTTCCCTGGCATCCCCCGAGAACATTTGCGCAGATGACATAGTACTTGTTGGTGTCAATGCCTTTGCCTGGTCCAATAAAACCGTCCCACCAGCCCGGTTTGCGGTCTGATGTGGAATGGACTCCGGCTGCATGAGCATCACCGGTCAGAGCATGGCAGATGAAGATAGCGTTGGAGGCGTCTTTGTTGAGAACGCCGTATGTTTCGTAGGCGACTCTCACCGGCCCCAGTGTTTCACCGCTGGCGAATGTCAGCAGATTGGGAGGTTGGAAGAGATCCACAAACTGAGTCTGCACGATTTCGTCAGATCGGTCGTTTGAACTGTCCTGATCTGTATCTTGAGCTGACATTCCGAGGTTACAGTCTGAATAGTCTTAAACAGGGACTTGGATTCCGCGACATTCTCTCGATTTCTTGTTCGCGATTCTTGCCCAAGTATAGCATCGCTGCATTGCGCTGACGAGTATCAAGCGTGCAGATGACTACAACACAACATGCTTCATCAACCTCGAATTCTGGGCAGAATCTCCGCCCAGAAGACCAGCATCGCGAGTGCTGAGTAGAAGATTCCACAGGCCGCGATGCCAACTCGCTGATACCATCGCGGTCGCAGTGGCTCGGGAAGCAGCCGACAGTTAATCCAGAGGATATGAAAGGAGGTGATGGCGAGTGCTGCGTTGTTCACGTTGGCGATGATGTAGGTCATGACCTTGGGCGAATCCACAACGGTCAGGAACAGTGTGGCCACGATAAATGACCAGACGGTGTAGACGCCCAGAATCGCGTAGTACAAATAGTGGACTTGATTGGTCCGAAGTCGGTTCTGAACTCGACGACTTCCTGACCACAGAATGTCGGTCCATCGTCTGGCAAAGTCATCGACGATCGACATCTGACTGGGAAGAAACACGAGCAAACCAACGATCAGCGAACCTGTCCAAAGTAAAGGAGCCCAGGTTCCCAGTGCCTCACTGTGTCGGATTCCGTCCGCAGTGATAAGCGGCTGAGAATAGGTCACGCTTTTTCCATACATTGGTGAAAGGCGAGAAAACTGAATCGACATTAATGCCGGAAGAGCCATCCCCATAAAACAACCTGGAACCCAGACCAGAATTTGGTCGGCCAGAATGTATTTCCACCAGCCCCGCCATCGACGCAGGTTTTCTTCGGTCAGTGGAAAGACTTTCCCAGCATGACTGAGTGTTACGTTGCGACCGCCGACAGCACTGGGAATAGCGCCGACTTCATGTCCCATGCCCCAGCCTTTGTCGCGAACAAAATTGGAGTAAGTCGAGTTACTGAGTCCACCACCGCCCGCATAACCTGCGAAGGCTCCTAGCATGGCGATGTTGCCCAGGGCCAGCACTGGCAGTGTGCCGTCTTTCCAGAGTGATGCAAAGACGTTGGTTACTGAGTCGTGGCCAGCCGCATCTTTGGTCGGGATATTGCCAAACTTCAGGAAGCCGCTGAAGACATCGATCCATCCCTGTGGACTGACAAAACAAAGCCCCAGGAACAGGCAGAATCCGAGGACCGAAAAAACCTTAACCGTCATGACAAACTGCAGAGTGTTGTAGACCTTGCCTCCGATCAGGACCGGCAGGATAACTCCGCCCAGACAAAGATAGGCAATGGTGTTGACCAGAAAACTATCGTCGGGAGTTGGCGGTCGATCCAGCCACAGAGTCGCGATCAGAACGGCTGCGTTGGTCGAAAGGCCGGGGATAAAAAATGACAGGCTCATCAGAAGTGTGACGCCCATCCAGAATCCCGGGCCGGGAGCGGTTCGCATGAAGCCGGTGAAAACTGGTTCGCCGCAGTAGAGAGCGTAACGTCCGGCTTCGATGTTGTAGAAGGCCTGAGTGATGATCGCGATCGTGGCGATCCACATCAGACCTCCGCCATATTTCGCCGTGGTGTCCGGCCCCAGCAGCCATTCGCCCCCGCCAATCTGAATTCCGCACATGACGATTCCAGGACCAATCAACCCGGCCAGGTTCTTCAGCCCCAGAGGTTTTGGTGCGGGAAGATTCGCGGTACCCCAGGCAGGAATGCCTGTTGTTGGCTGGTCACTTGATGATTGCTTCCGGGGCGACGCGTCGTGGGCGCGCGGACCATTGCCTGCATCTTGCATCAGGATTTCTGCTTTCGTCGTCTGAACAATCGGCCGGAGTGGGGTTGGCTGACTGATCACCAGAATACAAAAAAGCCCGGCATTGGGAACAATGCCGGGCTTTTGATTTGGTTTAACGACGACTTTGCAGGGCGATTTGTGTCGGGCGTGACTACGATAGCGTCAGATTCCGGCCGTCATAGCGAGCCACGCGATCTGGATTGCCCTTGGCCTGCTCTTCAAGAATCATCTCCATGGCCTGCACAGCTGCGACGACCTGGCGATCTGCTGAAAGGTCTGCGTAGTCTAGTTTGCGGATTTCCGCCAATCGCTGCGCACGCTGGTCGGAAGGGCCACCGTGTTCGACGAAGGCAACTTCGCGAGCAAACCGGTCGATCACTTCAATGCCGTAGCCTCGTTGAGAACGCTCACCCCAGGGTTCGAGGAAGCTTCCGTTGTAGTGATTATTGATCGTGTTTTTCATCTTGAACGGAGTCATGTTCTCGACGGTCAATTCAACACCGCGTTTACGAGAGTGACCATTCCAGATGCCGTTGTCGAAGCGGAACTGAACTTCCTGCTCAACATAGCCAGGGAAATTGTCAGGCGTGACCCACGATGTATGGATATCGAAAGCGGCTTCGCGCCCCGATTCATATTCGTAGATCAGTCGCAATTGGCAGCTGTCCCAGGTGTTCCCATCCTTTGGCCCGACGAGTCCGCGTTGCCCGGTACACATCACAGTTTTCAGGCGACCGCCAAAGGTAAAGTCGATCAGCTTGATGTAATGGACGGCCACGTACGTTCCGGGATTGCGGCCAGTGATCCATTCGGAAAACTGGCTGCCGGAAATCTGGCGCGGTTCCAGCAACGAGCAGTAACCGTTGTTCACATGTTGCAGGACGTTGTCGTGGACCAGAGTTCGCAGCTTCTTGTGGTCGGGGTCAAGCAGCTTGTGATAGACCACTCGAGCCAGCAATCCCTTCTCTTCGGCGATCGCATTTAAATGGTCAATCTCTTGCAGCGAAAGCACGGATGGCTTTTCGACCAGCAGATGAACGCCTGCTTCGAGAATCGCTTTTGATGCTTCAAAATGTCGGTCGTCCGGTGTCGCGACACAGGCGAAAGTCAATCCTTCGCCCAGCATCTGCTGAACGGCATCGTCGCCTCGAAAGCTTTGGAAGGCCGGAATCTTTCCTTTTGACTGGGTGAGATAGCGGTCTGCTCTTTGGCCTGTTTTTGATGCCACGGCAACCATCGCGACGTCAAGGTCTCCGAAGCGACGATCGTAGAGTCCTTTTCCGTGAACGGATTCAAAGAACGGTCGATAGGTTTCATCGAAGATCATTCCCATGCCAACCATGCCTCCGCGCAATTGCCGACGTGAGATCTGAGCGCTCATGAGAATTCCTGATCTTGTTGTTTAGTTCGGACAGAAACCGGACATATTGAGGTGATAAGCCATGAGTACTGAAAAGACCGCAGCTACCTGGCATCAAATTGAGCATCCGGGATTATTTCTTTTGCAGGTCCAGGATTGCCTTGGGCAAATCTTTATCGACGAGACCCAGAACTCCTCTGCCTTCGTTCAGGCGGTCATCGACATCGTACTGAATATCCTCCGAGTCAATCTTCCAGAAGTCTTCGATCTCCATGCGAGGCAAAGTCTGGAGTGGGCGGAGCAGACGAAAGCCAACTCCACGAGCGGGGTCGTCGGTGTACCACCATGGACTCAGTGGAAGGTTCGGGTCCTGATACTTCCATGCTTCGTCATCAGAAGGCAGTCTTGCCGAGGAACGACATTCTGCGGCCGGGAACTCCCATGATCCACCACGGACAACTCGGGGATCCGGCTTGTCGGTCCGTGCCCAGTCTTTCGCCGCATTGACGACAGCTTCCTGTGGCATGTAGTTGGCATAGCCATCAATCACCCATTCTGCAGCATTGCCATGCATGTCGTAAAGCCCCCATGCATTCGGCTTCTTCTGTCGAACCAGGCGAGAACCTTTCTTCTCGGTGTTTGATTCAAACCAGCCGTATTCGGCCAGCATTGCAGGGTCATCGCCGAATGAATAAGCCGTCGTGCTTCCGGCACGACAGGCATATTCCCATTCTGCTTCGGTTGGCAGGCGGAACTGCTGGCCAGAAATTGCTGAAAGCCACTTGGTGTATTGCTTGGCAGAATACTGCGTCATTGAGACAGCTGGCAGTTTCGGATCATCGCCGAATTCAAATGTGAAATCCGGCATATAGAGTGGTGTTGGGGCCGTGACTGCATCGATCCGATTGGCGTCGGTGACAGTTCGGATTCTGTTGGCCTGCAACTCTTTCAGAATGCGATACAGTTCCATGAACTGGCGGTATTCGGCCCAGGTCACTTCGCATTCGCCCATCCAGAATGGAGCGACAACAACTTTTCGCTGTGGCCCTTCGTCGTCTTTGCGGTGTGGCTCGGTGGCCGGACTGCCCATTAGGTATTCGCCACCAGGAACCGGAACCATTCGGAATTTTACATCTGTACCGGGAATCGCCATCTCATAAGCGACCATCCACCCCTGCTCTGTTTGTACGGAGAAACCTTCGGCTGGCTTTTCTTTGACCAGTCCTGGTGGTTCTTCGGCTGCATGGAGAGCGCACAATTGGAGAGTGCTTAGGCCGAACAGGCACACCAGCAATGCTGTAACAGAAGACCTCTGCATGAGATCAGTACTTTCGTGCGAATGAAGTTTTTAACTGAACCGATGTTTCAACGATGTCAACCTTCTCCTTGCGGCGACCGTGAAATCGTTTACGCGATTCGGATCTTTTATAGGCGAAAGAAGCTTTCGTCTTGTCGGCCGAGAGTATCCCCTATGACTTTGTCATGATCTGGAAATCATCTCAGTTTCCCGGAGGTCTTGGCCGTGGTGGAGCCTTCTTCGGTGGACCTGCGGGGCTGAAAGTCCGTTGCACTTCTTCAAGTGAAGTCTTGCCCTCAGCCACCAGTCGGATGGCATCTTTCTGAAGAGTGGTTTGACCATCTTCCGCCATCTGTTTGCGAATCGCATCCGGCGCGGCGCCGGCGGCGATGACTTCCTTCATTGTGTCAGTCATTTCCAGCATCTCAAATGCGGCGACTCGACCATGATAGGGAACTCCGTCGCAGTCGGCACATAGTTCTTCGACGGTTTGCGCTTTCGGGTCATCCGGAGGCGGAGGCAGCGGAGCGCGATAGAGGACAGATGTTTCGGGAGGCAGCCCAAGCTTCTTGAGCAGCATCGGGTTTGGTCGAAACGCCTGCTTGCAGTCATCGCAAAGTTTACGAATCAGCTTCTGAGTGAGGACGCACTTAAGCCCTTTGATGACCTCGTCGATCCCAACCCACTCAATGAGCTTCTTGATCGCCTCGATCGGTGTATTGGCTGGAATCTCCATGATGAACGAAAGACGATCTGCGTATTGGAAGATCGTTTGAGCATCCTCTGGGGAAGTCAGAGGATTCAGATAAATCACATCGGCTTCACGGCGCAAAATACGGTCAAACGAAATTTCCAGATCGTGCCCAGGCTCTGGTTTGAACTCGGTCACATTGATCAGTTCTTTGCCCTTCATATCGGCCAGGTTATAAACCGAGTACAGGTAAGGGTCGACACTATGAAGCGCCACGATGGCCAGAGTTGTTACCCCGGAATCCGGTGGACCACAAATCAAAACGACGCCACTTCGAGACGACGTAAACTCGCGGATCTTCTTCTTCAGCTGATCAGGCAGACCAACCTCGGACGGCTTCTGACGCACGACCTTTTTGTTCTCGATCTTAACTCGAACTCGCTCCGCACCACCGCCAGCCGGCACTGACTCCACCATCAGGTTGTAAGGCAGGCCGTCGAACTCCGCCTTGATTCCTCCAGCCTGAGCAGTCTTGCGATCATTAGGGTCAAGGCCTGCCAGCAGCTTTAGCATCTGAACCATCGCCACGCCTTTTTGTCCCGGCACGGCAGCTGCTGGATATGGCATTCCGTCGATCACAAATCGAATGCCGAGTCGGCCTTCGCGAGGTTCCATCAGCAGCGTATGAGCACGACGAGACAAGGCGTCGGACATCATTTGTTTCACAGGCACAAGCGCGGCCTGAACCAGTTTTGCGTTGGCCTTAAGATTGGACTCACGCCCAAAAAGCGGTCCCTGAAAAAGTACCTGCTCAACATCTTCCTGCTCGGCCGCGCCGTCTGCAGGTTTCTTGCCAGCATCTGCTTTTTTGGGATCTGGTTTTGGTGGGCCAGCCATTGTCTGGAGTCCTCTATCTCTGACGGATCTTAAACTCTGTCGAAGTACGTTGATTTGGAAGAAGTTCGAAGCGGTCTCGATGGACCGCCCTAAAACTCACACGGGAAGTCGGTATGCCGTTAGTCCTGCATTTTGGCTTGAAGCGAGGTGATCCTCCAGCGTCAAACTCCAAATTGCAGGTCGAGAAGCAGATTTCGAACATCTGTTGCGTGCAATTCGTCACGTTCTACACGTTTCGTGGAGCAAACCAGAACCGGGCCGTCCTCTTCGATCCGATTGGCGTCAGGAACTCGGCCATGGCTGCCCTTGACGATTGACGCGTCGAGCCCAATGAGGTCCATATAGTAGCGGAAACCGAGCATTTTTCGGGCCAGTCGCCGGGCGACACGGACCTTGGGGAATTTGATCTTTGGGTCCACGAGAAGCTCCACGGGGTCGTAACCGGGTTTCCGATGGATGTCGACGGTTCGAGCGTAATCCGGGGCCAGATTGTCGTCCATCCAGAAATAATAGGTGAACCATGAGTCGGGCTGGCTGATGCAGACGAGTTCACCGCTTCGCTCGTGAGCGATCCCGGCGAGGCTCTGCCCTTCTCCGTCAAGCACTCGTTCTACTCCCTCGATGCGTTCCAACAACTGTCGAACACGCGGGATATCAGCAGAGTCCTTGATGTAAATATGAGCAGCCTGGTGATCGGCCACTGCAAACGCTTTTGAAGCACCGCAGTCGAGAGACTCCCAGCCGCATGATTCGCGGCGAACGGCCAATAAACCAGCGTCTCGCAGAATGCGATTCAGATGAATCGGACGGTGAACTTCGGTAATCCCATACTCGGACAGCACGACGATATCTGCGTCAGCGGCTTCAGCGGCGGCGATGAGCTTTCCTGCTTCATGATCCACGAGTCTGACATCTTCGCAGATTCTCGGATCGTTTGGTCCCCAACGCTGCAGGTTGTAATCAAGGTGCGGGAGGTAGACGAGCATCATTGACGGATGGCAGGATTGGAAGACATCGACACTGGCATCTGCAATCCATGCCGTGCTGCGAATGTCGGCTGTCGGACCCCAGAAGTTGAACAGTGGGAACTTTCCGAGCTTCTGCTGAAGCTGATCTCGGAAACTCGCGGGAGCGCTGTAAATATCAGGGATCTTTCGTCCGTCCGCCGGATAGGATGGTCGAGGAGTGACGGACCAGTTGACGTCAGCATACATGTTGTACCACCAAAACATTTTGGCGGTTGTATGCTCGGGATTTCGGACACGAGCTGACTGATAGACTCGCTCTCCGGAAATCAGATGATTCGATTGCTTCCAGAACATGACTTCGGCAAGCTCTCGGAAGTACCAACCGTTAGCGACGATTCCATGTTGAGCCGGCAGGAGTCCGGTCAGGAGCGTGGCCTGAACCGAGCAGGTCACTGCTGGAAAAATTGTCTGGAGCGGACGAGAAAAGCCTGTCTTCAGGAGTCGGCTGATGTTGGGAGTATTCTCACCGATCATCTGACTGGTCAGACCAACGACGTTGATCACCATAAGTCGACGATGTCGCGCTGTGCTTGTCATGATCTCAGAAGTCTCCGGAGATGGAACATTTCGTCTGTGTCGCGTATGCTGACCTGCGGTCTCCGAAAATCAATACGTCAGGGATACCGATTCATGAAACACTTTTATTCCCGCTTTCGATGCTTTGCACTTGTCGGCTGTCTGTGTTTCGGGCTGCTGCCGATGTTGGTGCAGGCCGATGAAAAGTCACCCGAGCGATGGGAAAAATCGATTGTTGAGATTGAGCAGAGAATAGCCTCCGGGAAATCGGCTCCGGGAGCCACGTTGTTTGTCGGCAGTTCCAGTATTCGGCTCTGGAAACTGGAAGGTTCATTCCCTGGACTTTCGACAGCAAATCATGGTTTCGGCGGATCATTCCTGTCTGATTCAGTGCACTTTTTCGATCGAATTGTCGTCCCCGTAAAGCCGTCCGTCATTGTGGTGTACGCAGGTGACAACGATATCGCTTCCGGGAAAACTCCGGAGACTGTTTACGCTGATTTTCAACGGTTTGTCGCCGCGGTTCGAGCGAAGGTCCCGGAATGTCAGCAAGTGATCTACATCGGCATCAAACCCAGTGTGAAACGTTGGGCACTCGCGGACAAGATCCAGACGGCTAACTCACTGATCAAGGCCGACTGCGAAAAGGATTCGCTTGCGGAGTATGCTGACGTGTGGGAGCCGATGTTGACGGCGGATGGAAAACCGAATGCCGATCTGCTGGTTGACGATGGCCTGCATATGAACGAAAAGGGCTACAAGATCTGGGCGGATGTAGTGAAGACACTTCTAAAGGATGTGCCCAAAGAGGCCGAAACAACGCCTTGTTCGAAATAGAAATTCGAATCAGAAGAATGTCAGACCAGTATCAGTCTCGTTGAGCTGGCTCTTCGACGTGACAAGATTGATTGAGCAGTCTCTCCCATCATCTGGAACAAGAAGACTCGAGGTGATCCATGAAACATCGCATGACGACACGACGGCAGGCTTTGCAGGCATCAGTGGCATTCGCCTCGATGGGCTTTATTCCTCCTGTCACGTTCAGTCGAACGCTTGCCGCATCAATGCCTCGGCACCGTGTTGAGCGTCCCGGGATCGGTGCGATCGGACTGCGGTATCAGGGAACCGTTATTACGGAGAAAGCTCGCGAGTACGGCGATATTGTCGCGGTTTGTGATGTGGATCGTCATGTACGCGAACAGGCCCGAGCCTCGTTTGGCAGTACTCCGAAGATCTTCGAAAATTACGTTGAGTTGCTCGCTGCCAAGGATGTTGATGTTGTGCTGATCGGGACTCCTGATCACTGGCATTCGAAGATGGTGATTGATGCCTGCCGTGCAGGGAAAGATGTTTACTGCGAAAAGCCGCTGACACTTACGATCGACGAAGGTAAGAAGATTCGAGATGTCGCGGCTTCATCGAAGCAAGTGATTCAGGTTGGTTCGTGGCAGCGAAGTGATCACAGATTTCGACAGGCGGTTGAATTAGTTCGGGCTGGTCGCATTGGAAAACTGCAGACTGTTGAAGTTGTGCTGGGTAAAAATGAAGTCGGTGGTCCGTTTGAGCGTGTGCCAACTCCAAAGCATTTCAATTGGAATCTTTGGCAGGGGCAGACACCCGGCGTGCCCTATCTGGCCGAGCGATCCCATTACACGTTTCGCTGGTGGCTGGATTATTCCGGTGGTCAAATGACTGACTGGGGGGCTCACCATATCGATATCGCACAATGGGCCATTAATTCGCTGCCCCTTGAAATCTCAGGCAAAGCAAAATTTCCGGACGTTGTGGATGGGTACACGGTGCCGATCGATTTTGACTCCACGATTCGATACGAGAACGGAGTTGTTTTGACGATCAGCGACAATGGTCGAAACGGGATTCTATTCACGGGAACGGAAGGCCGGTTGTTTGTGAATCGCGGAAGCATCACCGGCAAGCCGGTCGATGATCTGGCCACGAATCCTTTTCCAAGAGATCAGTTTAGCGTCTACGGATTCGACAATCACACACGGCCAGAACGTTCCGGGAAGCTTGATGCAATCATCAATCACATGGGCAATTTCTTTGATTGCGTGGAATCACGTCAACAGCCGATTTCAGACATCGAAAGTCAGCACCGCAGTGTTTCGACTTGCCATTTAGCCAATATTTCTCTGAGGCTGGGGCGATCTCTGAAGTGGAACCCTTCGACTGAAACCTTTGTGGATGATTCGGAAGCGAATACGATGCTCAGTCGGCCGCAAAGAAGAGGTTTTGAAGTCGTCTGATTTGTGTTGAAGCTGCAATTGTTAGGATGTTGGTCGCTGGTGTTCTCTTGCCTCCCCCAGTTTGCTCACCTGAGTTTTCTTTCAAGGAGCTGTTTCGATGTTGAAGTCTATTGTTTGTTCTGTTGTTGGGTATTACATCATGATGTCTGGATCGATGGCGGTTTCTGCGAATGATGCTGTAGATCTCAAGGTCGGCGATGCCGCACCTGTGTTTGAGGTTGAAGACGACAAAGGTGAGACATGGAAATCAAAGGATCATGTGGGAAAGAAAATTGTCGTCGTGTACTTTTATCCGGCTGATATGACCGGAGGTTGCACCAAGCAGGCGTGCGCGTTTCGGGATGACTTCCCCAAACTTGAAGATGAAGGAGTCGAGGTCGTCGGCGTGAGTGGTGACTCGGCGGCGAATCATCAGCTGTTCAAGAAAGCTCATAAGCTGAACTTCTCTCTGCTTGCGGATGTTGATGGAAAAGTTGCTGATGCGTTTGGAGTCCCCGTGACTCGCGAAGAGAAGTCGGTCAAGGCGACGATTGATGGCAAGGAAGAGGTCCTGACACGACACATAACCGCCAAGCGTTGGACATTTGTCATTGGTGCTGACGGCAAGATTGCCTCGAAGAATACATCGGTCGTAGCCGCTGACGACAGCAAGGCGATTATGGAAGTCGTTGCTCGCCTGAAGAAAGGCGATAAGTAAAACTTCTGAGCTATTCTGGGTATTCAAAAGATCGCCCTCGGGAGTTCCGAGGGCGATTTTTCTTGCGCGACTAAAGAACGCCGAACGTTTCAAAGGCTTTGGTCGCTGACATGCCTTTGCGGATGGCATCGCGAACTTCATTCTCTGCGTGAGCCTTCTTCCATGCGGCTCGAACGACTTGTTCTTCAACGGCCTGAGGAACAATGATGATTCCGTCGATGTCGGCTGCGATCAGATCGCCAGGCTGGATCCGGATCCCATCCAGTTCAATCGGAATATCAATATCGATCACTCGTTGGCGGTCGCGACTGTCGTAAGGATTCATGCCTCGCGCAAAGACCGGGAAGTTCATCGCCTTCATTTTTGCAACATCACGCACTGCTCCGTCGACGATTACTCCGACGCAGCCTGTATTGCGAGACGCCGTAGTCAGAAGTTCCCCCCAGATTCCTGAACGATTCGAACCGGAAGCGGCACAAACAAGGATGTCGTCGGGCCGACAGGAATCAACAGCGGCCAGTTCCAATTTGTACGGCTCAGGATCCGGGTGAGCCATATCCGCCCAAAGCGATGTTTTGCTGCGACCGATCAAAGTCACATCCGGCATCGTGATTGGAACGATGGGAAGTCGAGGCGACTGACGTGTGTAGCCGAACGAGTCAAGAGCGTCGCAGAGCAATGGAACGGAAAGCACTTCTCGCATCATGGCGAGAGTAATCTTTGCGGGGTTTAAGTCTGAATGGCTCGATGAGGAGTGCGAGCCGGAGGCGGGATGATCTGCTGGGGGCATGACAAGTCCTGTCACAATGGAGGTTGGAACTGACAGGTTGCATTGTGGCCGCTGAAATCAGGGCTGCAAGCGATTGAGGCCACGGCTGACACGCTCCGCATTGACAGAAGTCCACGCCTCGGAATTCTTCGCGATGAATCGAACGAGCTGCGTAGTTGAACAACCCAGTGCGGCTGCAGCGCGGCGCACGTCGTATTCTTTGGCGTCGATCGCGTCGAGGGCTTCTGCCAGCAACGAGG
>JBILXT010000518.1:0-4625 GCA_044378235.1 Planctomycetaceae bacterium | reverse complement strand
GGAGTCACGTCGCGTGGTTCACTGGCGACCAACTCACCGGGAACGTCTTCGGTCAGATCGATCACAAACAGATGCTGACGCTTGTCTTCCACATAGCTGTCCCAGTGGCGATAGAACAGACGCTTGAAGACGCGAGCCTTGACCGGTGACGCTGCGATCGCTTCGGCCTTCTCTTTGTTGGCCTTGTCGCTCTCTACAAACGGCTGCGAGGAAAACTCCGGATAGACGGCGGAAACAAATGCGATATGCCGTCCGTCGGGGGACCACGTGGCCGTTGAGGCATCCGTGCTGATCTTCGTTAATTGCTTCGCTTCGCCGCCGTACGGATTGATCACCCAGAGCTGGCTACTGCCTGATCGAGTCGATTCGAACAAAATCCAGCGGCCGTCCGGGGACCATTTCGGATTGTTATCTTTTGAGGTCGGATTGGTCAGTTGTCGAGGCGGCGCAGAACCGTCCGTCGGAACCAACCACAGCCGCGACACAGATTTGTTATTCTTCGAATCTGTAATTTCTGACGACGCATAAACAACCCACGCTCCGTCCGGACTCACATTCGGCGCGCCAACTCGTTGAAACGCAAACAGGTCTTCCACATTCATCGGACGTTTCGTCATAGCTTCCTGCGCCGGAGCGGCTTCCTGAGAAAAAAGGAGTAAAGTACTCGTCAGTATCAAAGAGATTGAGAAGATTCGGAGCGACGTCATCATGATATCCTGCGAAAAAGATCTGACCTGAGTTCCGGATTCATTAACATCGTATCACGCGATGCTTACCGCACGCATTCCAACAGAACGTCTGGAGACGGAGTCATCCGGAATCTTACGTAAGATCTCAGGAAGACCTGCAACTTGTCCAGCCATTGGAAGATGATTCACGGATTGCCGCCATAACCCGAACAATCCTGGGCCAATGAATCTTCTGACTCACTCTTCCGGGGACAAAACGACTCCTGTCCGATTGTTCTCGCACGGGCTACACAACTTCGCGAGCCCAATACAGCAGACCCATCATTGTTTCTTCCTGCTCCGCGACTTCCCGCATGGGCATAGCGAATCGCTTCTGAAGCTTCTGGCGAAGCGACGGAAATGCCTGAACAAGACCACCGGACACAGCGATCCGCGACCACGCCGGGGTGACACTCAGCCGTTGCGAGCAAGTCAGATAACTGTCGGCCATAAATTCAAAGGCCGCCTGAAACAGGTTTCCGACTGTCAGATTCTCAGTCGTAATCTGATCAATTCGGCCACTGTTGCCCATCGCACTGGCAAAGAAGCTGAGGTCACAACTTAAGCCATCGCCATTAGCACGTTCGGTTGCTTCGCTGATCAGCTTCCATGAATTCGGTACCGTGATTCCTGCGGCTCGAGGAAGTTCGGTCAGCAGCGCTTCGATGACCGTCAACGATCGCCCAGCAGGAATGTGCGTGACAGTGTTGAGATAATCTGTGCCGAACCAGCATCGCGTCTGGCAGTTGGACGGCTGGAACTCCGACGTAATCTGACTTACCTGGGAGCCCGTCGAAACATTGATCGACAATTCCTCTTTGCTCAGCTGAATACCTTTTAGTGCTGCCTGCTGGTCTCCCATCACCGTGTACAGATCCAGCATTCGCCCTTCGATCTCACATTGTCCAACCGGCACATGATCATCCGCAAGTTTCGGCCAGTTCAACTGGTCGATCCCCAACACCTTAAAGGCCTCCCGATGCCAGTCAGCCGTGCGAAAGTTCAGCATTCCGATCGTATGAGTCCGGTGCATCGTGGGCGCGATGCCGCAAAGATTGCCCACGACAAAGTCGCCGATTGATACGGGGATTGTTCCGCCTGGCAACTGTTTGTGCCGAGCCAGCCAGTGCAGAAGGACCGTTGCAGAACCCGGTTTGAGTTCTCGTCCCAGATCCGCGAACAATGTTGGTGAGAGTCGATGTTCGATCTCCTCGATTAAAGGAGTTGTGCTTTCGTCCAATGGTCGCAGCGATCGTTGATCTCGCCACGACAGGTAATTGGTGACAGGACGTGCCGCGGCATCCGTCAAAATGATGCCACCCATTTGACCACAAAAGAAAATCTTCCGGACATCCGAAGCATCAGCAAGCAATGCACGAATCACTGCGATCGTGCGGCTCAGAACTAACGCAGGATCGACCTCGTGGAATCCTGACGGCAGTCCACGTAACGGATCCGGAAACGGTTCCTTCGCAATACTCTCGACCTGACCGCTCTGCAGATTAAGGACAGCCCCCTTGATGGAAGATGACCCAATATCGATACCAAGACAACGCATGTGGGAACCCGGTGAGTTGATTTGCATTGGAGCAATGTGTTCTCAAAAACACGGCGAAACTGAAAACACGCTCTATCGACGTACAACGAAATTGACCGACACTTCGCTGGCCATTTCAGTCATTGAAGGGAACGAAGCATGCTGAGGACTTCCAAAGCATGCTCGTTGAGATTCGCACAGAGCAAGCTGCCTGTTGATCAGACAACGCGTTCCAGCTTTGTGACTCGCCCTGTCGCAACCCATTCAGCAACGAAAATGTCGCCGTTCGGAGTGAAGCAGGCATCGTGAGGATGGACGAACTGGCCGTCGAGCCATTGATCCGGTTTGCCTCGCAGGTTTTCGACTTCACTCAATCGTTCGACAGCGCGGCCCAGGCGAGCGACCACTTCGTTCTTTTCGTTGAGCAGCGTGACACACGATTTCAGTTCAGGAACCAGCATCAGGTTCTTCCACGTGTCAATGTTCGCCGGCAGACCAAATCCCGTCAGCGTTTCTTTGTACTGACCGTCCATCGTAAAGATCTGCAGAGTGTCATGAGCACGGTCGGTTACGACGATTGAGGGTTCTCGTCCGGGGCGATTGTCGACCCACAGACCATGAGCCGTATTGAACTTCCCCTTGCCATCCCCGGCTCCCCCAAAGCTGCTGATCCATTTGGCATCTTTGTCATAGCGATGAATGCAGAACGTGCCGTAACCATCGACCAGCAGAAATCCGCCGTCATCCAGGAACGCAAAGTTCGTGGGAAGAAATCCGTTCCGAGTCCATGTTGGTTCAGTCGAGGTATCTTCACCGGGAGAGTACAGGCCGGATTCCATTGGAGCTTTGCGGAACCAGACGATATCGCCGTTCAGAGTCAGCTTCGCGAAGGCTTTGACCTGCTGATACGCCGCCACATACAAGTACTCGGTGCCGCCTTCATCACGAACTTCAATCCCGTGACCGCCACCCTGAAACTGTGCGCCAAAGGCTTTGATAAACTTTCCGGTGGGATCAAAAACGAAGATTGAAGGATGTTCCTTTTGATCGCGTCGGCCTTCATGAATCACATACAGGTTACCAGCTTTGTCGACGGCCACATTATGCGTCGTCTGCCAGGTGTATTTGTCAGGCAGTTGAGCAAACGCATGGTTGACTCGAAACTTGTGCTCACCTTCGCCGATGATCGTTTCTTTGTTGGTTCGACTGGCGGTCGCGACGGCCGGAGCTGACAGAATTGCAGCGGCCCCGAGAGCGGCGGAGGACATAAACTTTCGGCGAGATGCGGAAGAAGTCGTCATCGGTGGGATCCTGATGAAGAAATGGGATGCAAACATCACCGCAGTCGGTACTTCTCAACGAGAAGGATCGCGGTGAATCAACTGTTTACCATCGCCACGTCTTTAATTCCAGCCTGCCGGTCTACCCGTGTAGCGTGCCCTTGGAACTTGGCACGCCCTGTTGACGGGGATCGACAGCAACGGCCATCCGCAAGGCTCGTGCAGTTGATTTGAAGACGGCTTCAGAAATGTGATGGCTGTTGGTGCCATGATGCAGCAGCAGATGAAGATTCATCAGAGCATTGCTGCTAACGGCCGTCCAGAACTCCTGAACCAGTTGAGTATCAAACTGGCCGATCTTCTCCGTCGGGAACTCCACTCGATACACAAACGCCATGCGACCGCTCAAGTCAACCGCTGATGTGACCAGCGTCTCCTCCATCGGCAAGGTCATATGACCGTAGCGACTGATGCCTTTCTTGTCGCCGAGTGCCTGATTCAGGCAGCGACCAAGACAGATCCCGACGTCTTCGACTGTGTGGTGATGATCAACGTGCAGATCGCCGACCGCTTTGACCTTCAGATCGAAGAGTCCGTGGCGTGCAAACAGGGTCAGCATGTGATCGAAGAAGCCGACGCCCGTGGAGATCTCATTCTGGCCGCTGCCGTCGAGATCGATGTAAAGCTCAATCTGAGTTTCGGCGGTGTTGCGAGTAATTGAAGCGGTTCTGGCCATGGTTTTGCGGCTGGTTATCTTGAATACGTAGCGTTGACTTTAGTCGACGTTGTTGTTGGTCGTGTAGCGCCGACGAGAGTTTCTTTGTTCATAAAGCCACGTTGGCTGAAGCCAACGCTACGAAATTTGCATTACAACGTTGGCTGAAGCCAACGCTACGCTTGGGGCGAAGTGAACACTTGCCGTTCGCTATGCCCAATCTTGCGCTGTGAACGGCGATAATCGATCGGCAAGTGGTTCAGCTTTCGACTCTGACACCACTTGACCGTCGCAAGCTCGCTACAGACCGTACAATCGGTCACTCTTTCGGCGGGGTGATACCGAAGTCTTCGATCGTAAGCAAC
>JBILXT010000148.1:0-16442 GCA_044378235.1 Planctomycetaceae bacterium | reverse complement strand
GAAACGCGTGAATCTCGAGCCGTTTGTCTTTGTTTTCCGGCCTTTTCTTTGCGTCGTAGTGCCAGACGATTTCACCATTCTGTGGATTGATCTCCACCACCTCAGTCCAGTTCAACTGCAACAGGACATGGCCATTCGGCAGGACATGAAGATCGTGCAGAGGGCCGATTTTATGCTCCCACTCCGTCTTTCCGTCTGCACCGATAATCGCAACACGGTTCTTTGAGGAATCCGCGGCAATGAACCGGCGAGAGGGTTCGGCAGCACGCGTTGCTGGAACGACCAGCATCAGAGATAACGCGACAACGGCAACAGTCAGGATCGAACGAGGCATCAGAAGATATTCCTGTCAGGGTTCAAGATGGAGGGACTGCGGTTGCCGGTCGGAGCTTCGATCAGGCCGGTGAGCCGGGCCTGGTGGTCATTTGGCATGTCCACCGAGAGTTCTCGACCAACGGGACGCAGTTTAGCTTCGCATCGCCGTCCGCCACAGGATGAGAAGCGAATTGGACAGATAACTGTGTTCCAAGCCGGCCTCCAGCACATCATTCGCTGGACATACCCGATCCGACTTTGAATGCCGTGAAGACCGCAAGTCCGAAGAAAAGCAGATCGATGGGACTGAAACTCGCCTTAAATCCCTCGTCCACAACCATCCCCTGAATGCTGCCGGTAAGCTCACTGATCAATGCTTTTCGTTCGTCGATCTGTTTTGTCTGTTCGGCAGGAGGAATCTCATTCCAACGCTTCTGGGCTTCAGCCCATACATCAACGGGAAACTGCGATGGTATCTCAGCTGTCTCAAAACTCTGACCCGGTGGCCAATTCAGCTTCTTTCCCTGTTCCTCCCATTCGCCAATGATATCTGACGCTATTCCAAGCTGCATGTCTTCCGCTGTAAACGTCATTTCCGGAGCCATGGACATTTCATGCTGCACCTGAAAATGCACGGCGGCGTACTTTCCTGCCAGAAGAGCAGCCACAGATCCAATCACGGCCACTGCTCCCGGACCAACTCCCATGGTATCGCCCGCGCCCATTCGCACAGCAACACCAACAAGAAGACCTACACCCCACGCAATCCAGCCGATTTCGTAACCTGTGAAATAGGTGATGCCGGCCCAGATCGAAGCACCAATGAAACCGCCGATCAAAGCGGCAACGCACCAACGAATAAGTCCAGACATCGAAATGCCCTCAAAAGAAAGAATGAATATGAGGCATGATGAATCATCACAACTATGGTCTCAGGTCAATTCTCTCCGCACGGCTGCAGAGAATCTGAGCACTCACGGGCTGCGGTGGCCAAAAGCAGTACGCACGACCTTAGCAGTTGACGCATCAAGGAGGGGCCTATATCGCTGACTCCCCCTTGAAGTGCAAGTCCATCACCCTGGCATTATTCTGGAATCTACAGGAAACTCTGATGAAGAAACACGGGTCAATTCTGCACAGCGTTTGCATTCTCGGACGGTCTGTTCGGCGCGACGAGACATGGCAGATCTGGCCGTTGATAAAGACAATGGGATCGGAAGACGATTCGTCAGAGTGATGTTTGCCAATCATTCTCGACATGGAACCATCAAGGCCGAGGATGGCGACCAGGACTCACGTTTCGAGATCGCTTAGATAGGATTCAACTCGCTCTTGCAGCAGATCGATCAATTCCGGATCCATGAACTGATAATCATCCGGAATATCGAGCACATGCAGTGGAGTCTGGCCGAGTACTTGTGACATGGATTCGCGAATTCGTGTGCGATGTTTGCTTTCCATGACAAAGACCACATCGGCCCATTCGATATCCGTCACTCGCAGCCTGCGAGGCGAACTGTCACTCAGGCCACACGACCTGACCGACATTCGTGAGTCATTGCGAAAGATACGCTCCGCCGTCGGACTGCGCCATTGATTGCGAGAGCACACGAACAGCACGTTGATTCGCGGACTCGTCAGCTGAGCACTCCTGGAATGACCTTGCCCTTGTCGGCGATGAGGAACGGGCGGCCTGTATCGGACTTGAACTCCTTCTCGACAGGAAGTCCACAAGCCGCTCCGATGGTTGCATTCAGATCCTGCGGCAGGGCATTGCCTTCCTCGACATTGCGACCGTTCGCGTCAGTCTTTCCAATGAGCTGACCGGCTTTAATCCCGGCACCAGCCAGCAAACAGGAGAACGCTGCGGGATGATGATCACGACCTGCGTTTTGATTGATCTGTGGCGTACGACCAAACTCAGTGGCCAGCACGACCAGAGTTTTGCTGATGAGTCCGCTCGTATGCAGGTCATCTAACAGTGCCGAGACAGCCTGATCAAGCTGCGCGGTCCGTTCAATCACGTTCGTCGCGCTGTAAATGTCGTTGTGATGATCCCACGACCCAAACTCGACCTCGACGAATCGAACGTTCTTCTCGATCAATCGCCGAGCCAGCAGGCATCCCTGACCGACTCGATGATTCCCATACGTATTGCGTACAGATTCTTCCTCTTTACTGATATCGAACGCCACCAGATCAGGACTCTTCAGCAGTTTGACCGCTTCCTTGTAATAGTCCACATACGCTTCCATCTCCTTGAATTCATACTTGCTGCGAAATGTTGCATCAAACTTCGTGATGAGTCGCTGGCGAGTCTTAAAGTCGTCCTCTTTCAGGTATTTTGGAGGCTTCGTGTTCTGCAATCCAGCCTTGGGATCAGCGACCGGAGCTGGTGCAGTCTCTGCGGGAAGATAGCCCTGTCCCGGATGTCGATTCGCCGCGCCGACGACAACACAACCCGGCATATCAGCGTTCTTCTTGCCGGCCACATGAGTCAGCCACGCGCCGAGAAACGGATGGCGGATTGAACCAATGAGCTTATAACTGGTCCGCATCAGGTACACAGCCTGCTCATGAGCGGCTGTTTCGGTGGTCATGGACCGAATCAATGTTGTGCGATTCATCTGCTTTGCCAGCAGCGGCAAATGATTGCCAATGCTCAAGCCCGGCACAGCCGTCGAAATCGCTGACGTTTCTCCGCCAGCGTCTGTGCCCGGTTTGGGATCGAAAGTATCGATGTGGCTCATGGCACCGCTCATGAACAGGTAAATCACGTGCTCGGCCTTGCCAGCCGCTGCCGCGGGACCAGCGAGAGCCACCGTGTTCATCAATTCATTTGCGAAGGGAACAATTGACACGCCTAACGCGGTTCTGGCAATCGAAGACAATAATTCTCGGCGAGTAATCTCATCCGATTTACGAAGCAGTGACTTCATAGTAACACCAATCATTGCGAGCTGCCGCTCGTGCAGAAATCATCTTGTAAGTTCAGCGACACGCCGACAGAAAGTGGGCCGCAGACAGCCCGCACTCCGTGCCGCTTACTGAATGAATAAGAACTCTTTTGTGTTAATCAAAGCCCAGATCACATTGCCATAACCTGCGTTGCCGCTGTCCTTGATTTCCGCCTTGGCAATTGTCTCCTCGCTTGTTGTCGCTTTGCGAGACAAGATGGACAGAAAGATGACGTCAATGCGATCGTTGACCGTCTTTGCCTTGACCGTGTCGTCAAAGATGACGGATCCGGCTTCGAGCATCATGTGAGTAATCTCACCGTTGAACATCGCCAGAATCTGGCTGACGTTTCCGTCGGTGTTGGCGGCTTCAATGAGTTCTCGGTCTCCCTGCCCGAACTGACGCAGGAAATGATCCGAAGGCAATGGCAGCGGCAACTCAGAAGCGCGAGCGAGCACCGTGCGGTTTTTGTATGAGTTTCGGGCCTGAGTGAGCTTCCGCTGCGCTGTGGCGCTGAAGTTGGCTTCATAGTCTTCGGCGGCTTTGCGAACTTGTGCTGCGGTCGCTTTCGACAAGTCCAGTCCCACTGTCTTCGCCAGCCCATCGGTCGTCGGACGTGTAAACGATTCGAAGTTATAAACGGCCATCGTCAACAGTGAATCCCAAAGTTGTTCCGCAGTCATACGACGCAACGTGGGTCCGGGGAACTGGTAAAGTCCTTCGTCCGTTGCTTCTCGGACCTGAGCACCTCGCTGCCATGTTCGTGTATGGCAGATGATTCTCTGCAGTTCGCGGACATCGTATTTCAGACGAATCAGTTCACTGGTGAGATAGTCCAGCAGCTCCGGATTCGAGCATTCGCTTTCGTCACGAATGTCATTGGCCGGTTCGATCAGGCCGATGCCAAAAGCTTTCTTCCACATACGATTGGCAATGTTTTTGGCAAAGCGAGGATTCTCCTGGGCGGTCAGCCATTTTGCGAACACAGTCTTCGGCGAATCACCTTTATTGATCTTCGCTTCAGCCCCAAAAATTGGTTTCGCCGTTACGGCATCATTGGCTTTTGCGTTGTCGTACTGGTAATCGTGAGGCAACTTCAGGCGGCGTCCAGGATTCTCGTTCACTTCAAACAGGTTGGCGTTCAACATGCGACCAAAGGCCCCGTTCGTGTTGTAATTGGGGTCGATGGACTTCATCTCATTGCGGACACGTTCGACTGGATTGCCGTCGGGAAATCGCTTCTTGTCGCCCGTGCCGACTCGAGTCTGCGTCGGATAAAGAAACGCAGCCATCTGATAGAACTCTTTCTGAGTCCACTTGTCAAACGGATGATCGTGGCACTGAGCACAGCCGATCTGAGTTCCGAGGAATACCTGAACCGTATTGTCCACATGATCCAGCTCCATTCCTGAGTCTCGCATAGAATACCCCACGGCGGGATTATCCCAGATACGACCTTCCGCCGTAATCATTTGTGTCACCCACTGATCGTAAGCAGTATTCTCCGCGAGCGACTTCTTGATCCATTCGTGGTACGGCTGTGCAATTTGATTGTTGTTAATCGGATGGTCCTGCAGCCGCAGAACATTGGCCCAATAGTTGAACATGTGGCTGACATGATCGTGAGAACTCAGTAGCTGATCAATCAGGCGAGATCTCTTGTCAGGATCCTTGCTGTCGAGGAACTGCGTGACCTCTTCCAGTTTTGGAATGCGCCCACCAAGATGCAGCCATACTCGCCGACAGAAAACGGCATCGCTGATGGCCTCATTTCCGGTGACACCGTGCTTCTTGTAGTTGGCTTCGATCAGGGCGTCGATTTTTGCGGCTGAGGCTTTGACATCTGCAATTCGAGCGGCATCAACTTTCTTCACCGGCGGTCCATCAATCTTTCCGGATCCCCTCGGAATTCGCCCGGTAGGAGGAACCGCGTTTGCCGGATTCGCCGGAGGCTGAAACGCATCAGCGACCGAAGACAACAAGCACACGAGCAGCAGCACAGAAACGCAGCGAATGAGCATCGCAGGATCTCACGAGAACCGAAAGACAGGAGGTTTGGACACCATTATGGTCCCTCATCTTCTCCTGTTTGTCCACGGCGGAATCGTCTGACAGGACGTTTTTTCCGCTGGGGTTTTCCGTGCGTTCCGCCTGGATGCGGCTACGTAATACTGCGCTGATGATGGGCATTATGCCATTACGAAAGGGACGCACGCAGGGAATCGCAACTCAGAAGTGATAGGTTTGCCCTGGGGTGCCCACTTCAAGATTCTTGCGAGGGATGGCCTTTAGTTCTCGAGCGATGTCTTCGTGAAATCCCGGCTTCAAATGATACGCGAAGACCGGCACATGGCTGGCGATGTGACTTAGTTGCTGCTCAAAAAGTTCAGGGCAAAGATGTCCTGATTTATCCGCGAGCCACCGGAATGAGTTCGGGAAGCTGCACTCGAGAAACACGGCTTTAAGATTGGGAGTCGCGGCCAGAACCTCCCAGACTCGTTGCGTCGGACTGGTGTCGGAAATAAAGGCCACAGCACAATGAGGTTCCTCCACGATAAATCCCATCGTCGGAACGACATGATGAAGACTGACAGGAGTAACACTCAGATTAGGCAACTCGACAGCAACTTCCGACTTCAGAGGGAGTAATTGCAGAAACGGAGATTCCTCGGCAGACAGCCTAATAAAGTCGGGCCAGAGTCGATCGTTGAACACATCCTCACGCAAGCACTTCTCAGTATGTTCGCTGGCATAAACCGCAGGACAGGAAGAGCCTGGTACGTAGACGTTGTCCAGAAACAATGGCAACGTCGCAAGATGATCCACGTGACTGTGTGACAGAAACACATTCTGAATGGCGATTTGTCGGTGCATCGGCCAAAGAAGACCAATGGTTCCCGCATCGACGGCAACGGTGTCATTGACCAGCACCGCGATACAAAACTGCCGTGCGGCAGTTTCTCCAACCGTTGATGAGAGTAACTCGACTTTCATGAAGGAAATCCTGTGTGCAGCCTATTTTCCAAATTCCCAGACGGGTTCGAAACGAGAAACGTCTGACATGGCTGAAAGCACTCGTGCCATCAGCATCTGCGAGGGAACGTCAGACAATTCCTCGTAAGTGGCCAGCGATCTCCCAAGAACTCGAGCAGCACTCTGGAATTCACGATTCTCGTAGAAACGAAGGGCACATTGATAGGTTTTGAATAATGGAGTCAGGTTTTTGTCAAATCGATGAATCTCATAAAGGCTGACCGGCTGCTGCATATTGACTACTTTAGCTCGGCAAAGGCGACGTATTGAGTACTTTTTCCTGTCCTGAAGCTGATTCTTGGTATGCTGGGTGACAACGAGCGGTGCCCTAAGATACTTTGTGGTACCTTCAACTCGACTTGCCAGATTAACTGTGGCTCCCAGTGGTCCGTATTTGAATTTCGGGGACGATCCAATGACGCCCACCTGTGCAGATCCCGAATTTATGCCGATTCCCAGCTGAAAACGTTCATTCAGACGGGAGGCCCAAAGGTTATTCAGCTCATGGAGGGCATCCAGCATGGAGAGCGCTGCCCCTACGGCCAGGTCCGCATGATTTTCCAGTGTTTTAGGGGCTCCCCACATGGCCATGAGGCCATCTCCTGTAAAATCGATCAGTACACCCTGTTCTCTGAACACTATTCGAGAAAGTTCGCCCATTGTGGAGCCAATCCATTCAATGGTTGTGCGTGCCCCGACTCTTTCACTGATCGAGCTAAAGCGGCGGATGTCACAGAACAGGATTGAGACATTTGCGTCTCTGGTCTGAAGGAGATTTTCATTGCCGCAGGCGAGTTCTCCCGCAAGTTCACGGGAGAAGTACTGTTCAAGGCGATGTTTCTCGGCCTGCCTTCGTCGGAGACACGAGCCAACTCGAGCGTCCAGCAGGACCAGATTCACAGGCTTCGACAGGTAATCCTCTGCTCCTCGAGCGATGCAGTTCACGGTCCGTTCGTCGTCATCCAGCCCTGAGATCATGATCACAGGCACATGACGGAGTTCACTTTCATTCTTAATCCAGGACAACACCTCAACGCCATCAACTCCGGGCATAATGACGTCAAGCAGCACGAGATCAAAATCTCGGTGCCTTGTTAATGCGTCGATCGCTGCCTGGCCATTATTCACAACCAGAACGGAGTGACCCTGGCGGGCCAAATGCCGACTCAACTGACTGGCGGTGATCTCATTGTCGTCAGCAATCAGGATTCTTGATACCTCCACCTCAACCGGAGCGGTAATGGGATTTGGGGAGATGATCTCATGATCATGAGCAGTTGTGTCGCATTTGTTCCGCTCTGTGAGGAAGTCCAGCAAGCGAGTTGCCGCGTCACAGGCAAAACGCAGTTCCGCTGCCACAGAGGCGAGCGTTGATCCCGGTTCGGAAAGAAACTCCACTTCCTGGCTGATGCCATGGATCGGACCAATGCTGTTTCGCAGGTCATGACGAACTCGACGATGCAGTTCCTGTTGATCTTTTGAGCGTTCCACTCCGTCGAAATCGTAAAGAATCTCACGAGAGAATTGGATGAGTTGTTGAGCAGTCGCCGGGCAAGCAGCCACACCAACGCGTAGTTCAGCGTCAAGTTCAGATTCATCCGGCCCAGGATTCGCTTGCCGATAGGCAGTGTCGAGTCTTTCGGCGACGGTGCTTATATGCTCGAACTGGCTCAGCAATTCATTCTTTAGGGTCTCAATCTCCCGCCGTCCGATGACCTCGGTTGAAGAAGCCGTCCGAGGATCCAGTGGACGATCTTGCAGATTTGTAGCTTGTTCTGCCATAGACTGTGGACCGCTAATGACCGGTTAGGAGCAGGACGGAGACGCCGATATCATATTCATTACATCCATCAAGAACCCCGCAGTATGTCAACTTCCATTGATTTTCAAGAAGTTCCGGGGCAGATGGTATGGCAACCAAATTCATGCTTGTGGCTCGAGCTCAGCCTTCAGTAATCACCTTTAATCGTGCGATCAATTTCAAATAGTCGACCGGCTTTTCAACAAATTCACTGCAACCAGCGGCTCGGGCATTCTCTTTTTCAAAAGGAAAACTCGCCGCGCTGCAGGCGATAATCGGTACCGTTGCTAATTCAGTAATCTTACGGAGTTCTTGTGTCAGCACGCACCCATCACTCGGTGGATTCCATTTGTCCAACGCCAGGTCCATCAGAATCGCGTCTGGTCTACTCTCGATGGCCATCGCGATTGCTTCTGCGGCATTTGAAGGTACTTTGACTTCGAACTTGCTTCGCGTAAGGATCCGGACGATCAACTCCAGATTCTTTGGGTCATCCTCAATGACCAATATGGTTTTCATGACGAGGTCCTTGCGTTGTCCAGATGTCGGTTGATTTCCTGTAAGAACCGAGTGTGATCGAATTGGCTTTTCTGGATGACATCCGAAACCATACCGCTTAATCGATCACGACTGGTGGCGGCTAGGTCTTTGCCAGTCAGAACAATGATGGCCGGAAGCTCTGCTTTCCCTTTCTTTCGCAGTTCCTCCAGAAACTCGAACCCATCCATGCCAGGCATGATGAGATCAAGAACAATCAGGTCCACCGGGCTGGCGTCGAGTGTATTCAGTCCTTCTTTTCCGTCAGCGGCCTCCAGAATCCTGCAACCATCGTTCTGCAGAATTCGACGAACGATCTCACGGTCCGCCGGATTGTCATCAATGATCAGAACTGATGGAGCTTCCTGCCCACAGTATCTTCTGACCACCTGTTTCAGTCGATCGCCCTCGATGGGTTTAGAGACATAGTCCGCCGCCCCCAGCGAGTAACCCTTTTGAGGGTCATCCAGCACGGTCACAAGAACGACTGGAATCTCGGCAGTTTGTGCATTGGCCTTAAGAGCCCCCAACACAGACCATCCATCAATCTCCGGCATCATCAGATCAAGAGTGATGACGCTCGGCTTGAGACGCACGGCCAACTCGATCCCTTCCACGGCACTTGCAGCGGTTAGAACTTTCAGCCCGGCCTCAGCCAGAAACCGACAGATCAACTCGCGGACATGTGGATCGTCGTCAATGACCAGAACCTGATTGGAAGTGTGCCTCTCCAGCAGGTTTGATTCCACCTTTGGAAAGGATGGCTCCGCGATGGCTCCCGAAGAATCTGATTCGACAACAAACCTTTCGCCATCACGTTTGGTGGTCGGTAAGTTACGGAGGAATGTAACATGAAATGTTGAGCCCTCCCCAACAACACTCGAAACTGTCAGATCGCCACCCATCAGGCGTGCAAGTTCCCGACTGATGACCAGTCCCAGTCCGGTACCATCCGGATTCAGATTGGTGTCAGAAATTTTTCCGAAGGGCTGAAACAGTTTTGCAAGACCGCTTTCGCTGATACCAATTCCCGAATCTTTGACCCCTATTCGGATACATTCATTCTCAGTTTGGACGTCAATGCGGATCACGCCATTGGTCGTAAACTTACAGGCGTTGCTAATCAAATTGTCCAGAATTTGACGAAGCCTCGTGTCATCGTTGTAAACCATTGCTGCAACGTCATTCATCCTGAGTTCCAGAATGTTCTGACGCACCGCAGCAACGGGCTCGTTGGATTCTCTGATAGACGCCAGAAATTTCTGAATATCAAAGCTCACCGGATTAAGGGGAAGTTGTCCCATGATGATCTTTTGATAGGCCAGGATATCCTCGATCAGTCGCAACAAATGTCGACTGGATCCCTGGAGCTTCTCAAGGTCACTGCGCTGTTCTTCATCCAGCTCTGTCATTCCCAGAAGTGCCGCATAGCCAAAAATATGATTCAGCGGGGTTCGCAGGTCATGACTGACTTTCGTCAGGAAAACATCGCGAGCAATGACTGCCTTCTGCAATTGGTCGCGGGCTTCGGCAAGGCTGGATGCTTTTTCCAGCAGACTGAGTGTCTGCTCTTTGACTTTTTCGTCGAGTTGTTCGTTCTGCCGGCGAATCTCTGTGTCGCGTTCTTTGACTTCTCGAACCATCATGGAAAACGTGCGACTCAGCCGCCCAATCTCATCGTCGATCCTGTAAGCCGGTAATGAGGTTTCAAATTCGCCCATCGCCAACTTCTCTGTCGCCGTCTTTAGTCGACGAATCGGGCTGGTAATGAAATAGTGCAACAGAATCAAATTCAATGTTCCACCGCAAATGACAGCGAGGACTGTTGACTGCCATTGAATTTCTGCAGACTTGTATAGATCCTCCGTCAATTCCTCAGAAGAAAAGCCAACGAATAACGTCAGGAAGCGTTCAGAATTACTGGGGTCAAAATAGATGCGGTAGCCATGTGCGGCAATATCGCTGCAGCGAACAGGTCTGCGGTAACGATTGGTGAGTTTGAACTCCTCTTTCAGCTTTGCGACAGCACTTTGCAGCTCCCCCTCGTCCGTAGAGCTGATCGATATCTGATCCGCATTTGAAGGCGAAAGCGTCGGGGGGTACCTCAAGTTGCCCCCAAACTCTCTCAGTCTGTTGAGGACCAGGTTAAGCTGCCGGATGTCGTATTTGACTGGATCTGGAACATTCAGCTTCATCAGAAAGAACTGTCGATCATCAACGAGCTGAATTCGACCACCACTAATCGAGTCTGCAGGGAATCGCCGCCCGAACTCCTCCAGAGGCGCGACCGGTTCACGGGATGCCCCCGCCTGGCGGAGTTCGATTTGATTGTCGAATGCGGTCCGCAGGTTCTCTGCGAATGCTTTATCACCGGACGCAAAACTGCTCAGAATTCTTTGGCTGAATTCTTCCGGTGCATTTGCGGTAGACGGAGAAGTCTTCTCCGGAGGACTCATGCCTTGCGTGGTGGCTTGCTGTGGGGCAAGCGCCAGAAACTCCTTGATGGATTTGTATTTCGGATCAAAAATCGTGCGTACCTGAATCCCATCGCCGTCGCTGACAGAGGAATTGTTTTCTCCAAGGAACACAACATGCCGAGGATTGGAAGTCAGATTTCGGACCGCCTGATCAAAATTCAGGCTGATGGCAAGCACGCCACGAAACACCCACTGGCCCTCAACAAGCCTGACCAAAGGAACGGCCGCGCGGACAACCGGAACTCCTGCCTCACTTGAATCTGTTTCACCCGTTTCCGGATAAACTCTGCTCATGTAAACCTGAAGCGACCGTGAATCGCCGTCGTTCATCGCCTTCGCATTTTCTTCGCAGAAGCTGAAACACTCTTCGTCGTTTGAATAACCTGATTCGTGGGAGGTTGTTAGTCGATCTGAATCCCCGGTTGAATTCACCGAGGGTGTTTCAACCGGCGTTCTTTCTTCAGGAAGGGCGTTGTCGACGGGTTTCCGGACCACCTGAGTCAATGCCTTTGAATCGACTCCGATGATCTGGATTTTCAGATAGGGCTTGAACTGGTCATAGCTTGTTTCTTCACTCTGCGGTTCATTACGTCCAGTCGCTGGCTTACCAGCTTGAGGGAAATCCCACTGTCGTTTGCAGGCTTCAAGGATGGCATTCCTTTGCTCATTGCTTTCGGGATGCGCCGAGTCCGAATTGACCCAACGAACTATGGCTGGATGCTGCGACAGAGACAGGACATCTTCTCTCAGAGTCGCGAGGCGGTCGCGAATGCGATCGGCGTTTTTTCGAGTTTCATCACTCAGATCGATCACTTCATGTTCAAAAAGTTCATCGATCGCAGTCTCGTAAGATCGAGCTCCCGAGTAGTAGACAATTCCGGCGATCAGCACGACCGTGAGAATCCCATACGGAATCGCGATAGGGATATACCGTTGTGGTTTCGTCGTCTTTGCCGATTCATGCATAGCGAGGCTCACTCATATGTGCAAAACGAGCAATCTTCGGCCATCCATGGTAAGTTCTGCTCTTACTTCCCTGGTTGATATCAGATCGGTACGGTGAATGCGAGCACCGCCAGGGCCGATTTACGCACCGGCCCCGGTACCTGCCGTGAAGGCCTGCTCAATGCGTCTTCGCTCCATTTCTTTTGCATGACTCACTGATAGCCTCGATCACACGAATGCGGTAGAGCGAACTCGCCTATTCTTCTATGACGCGTTTTGTCGACGATGGATCCTCAAACCGTTTTCACCTTGCTGGAACAGATCGCAATTGACAGTTATCGTCTGTGTCTAACCGGCTCAACACATGAGACGACACACATGACCAGGACCGTTATCAGAGAACTCTGAGCGGGCCTTTGTTCTACGGACTTCGAAGCATGAAGTTTCTCTCGCGTGAGGCGACAATCGCAGAAGCCGGATTCAATCGCTGGCTGGTGCCTCCTGCCGCCATTGCGGTCCATATGTGCATCGGTGAGGTCTACGGTTTCAGTGTCTTTAACGTTCCTTTGACTCAGGCCGGTGCTGGCTGGACCATTCCTCAGGTGGGCTGGATCTACTCGATCTCGCTGTTCATGCTGGGGATGTCGGCGGCAGTGTTCGGCAAATGGGTAGAACGCAGCGGTCCACGAAAGACGATGCTGGCAAGCTGCGTCTGCTTCTGTGGTGGTCTTGTTATCTCATCCATCGGTGTGAAGCTGAAGCTGCTCTGGCTGCTCTATGTTGGTTACGGATTCACAGGCGGCATTGGTCTCGGGCTTGGCTATATCTCTCCCGTTTCAACGCTCATCAAGTGGTTCCCTGATCGACCGGGTATGGCGACCGGAATGGCGATCATGGGATTCGGGGGAGGTGCTCTGATCGGTGCTCCCCTTGGCGTCAAACTGATGGATTACTTTAAGTCATCTACTTCTGCTGGCGTCGCGGAAGCGTTCATGGCCATGGCATGTCTTTATGCGATCTCGATGACGTTCGGAGCCTTGATCGTGCGTGTCCCGCCGGAAGGATGGAAGCCCGAAGGCTGGCAGCCCGCGAAAAATGTGAACTCGATGATTACGAATGCGAATGTCGCCGTGGATGTCGCATGGAAGACGCCCCAGTTCTGGTGTCTGTGGGTGGTGCTCTGCATGAACGTGAGTGCTGGCATTGGGATTCTTGGGCAGGCGTCGAAGATGTGTTCCGACATGTTCGGCGTCAGTGCGGCCGTCGGCGGTGGGTTTGCAGGACTGCTCAGCATCTTCAACATGGGTGGCAGATTCGTCTGGTCATCAATCTCAGATTCGATCGGACGCAAAGCTGTCTACTGCATTTACTTTCTCCTTGGGGCAATTCTGTATTGCCTGATTCCGTGGACACAGCAAACTCAGAGCAAGTCGCTGTTCGTGATGGTGACCGCTGTCATCATCACAATGTATGGTGGCGGGTTTGCAACGATCCCTGCCTATCTTCGCGACATGTTTGGTACCTTCCAGATCGGCGCTATTCACGGACGGCTCATTACGGCCTGGTCTGTAGCGGCAATACTCGGGCCCAGTCTGGTGAACTACATCTCAACGTCAAAGATTGAAGCCGGCATACCGAAAGCAGAAGCCTACAACTCCACCATGTACCTGATGGCGGGTTTGCTGATCATCGGACTGATCGCCAATCTTCTGGTTCGACCAGTTCATGCTAAGTTTCACCGAGTGGAATCTCATTAAGTCTGGACATATGAAAAAGCTTGCTCTCATCCTTGCATGGCTCTGGGTTTCCATCCCTTTGAGCTGGGGAGTGTACCAGTCGGTGCAGAAGTCGATGCCTCTTTTCGAGAGCCAACCTCAGTCCTCGACGACTGACATGGCAGGATCGAATCGTCTCAATGAGGGTGTTGATCCGACGATTCACATGGCCGATCGCTCGACCCAATGAATCTTTGAACTACGCGGAGAGTGCCCTTACAGTTGCTGGTGGTGGTTTTAAAACTTTGACTGGCACCAGCGACACAATGAGAGCTTCAGCAGATCACGGAGTTTCACGGGGGCCTGCCCCGGATTTGAAACGCATTCCAACCCAGAGCCCTTGTAGATTTTGGGAGAATCAGACTGATGGTGACGTTAGCAAAATGTGACGAGACTGCTTGTGCATTGCCTCGTCGGTGGATCTGCTCAATACAGTATGTTCTCGCTGCGATCCTTGTGACGTCCTCCTTCGTGTTCGCCCAACAAACGCCCTCGGATGAGACTCGCAAACAGATCGCGCAACTGGAGAAACAGCTCAAGGCCTTGCCGGATGGAGTCTTCAACTGGGATTTGCATAACGGGTTGAGGCATCATTATGCGGGGTTCGACGAACGCAAGTCGATGAGCCACGTCGAGGAGATTCTCAAGCATCAACCATTGGACGCTTATATGCGTCAGTGCCTTGGTGGCAGTCAGGCAGACCGATCTGAATCTATCCGTTCGTTGTTGTCGGTGGCGAAGAAGCATCGAAGCCAGCCAAATCTTGTTGCTTCGTGTTACGTCTGGATGGCTGAGCTTGAACCTGATGCGAAAGCGTCTGAACAACACCTTAAATCCGCAAAGTCAGTCAAAGGTATCACACCTTCCTTTATTGAGCTGATAGACGATCGACTGCTCTTTAATCCCGAACGCCGCGTGGCGTGGCCTGAAAGCATACGCCCGCCGAAGGGACTTGAGAAATCCCCCGGCCCATGGACAGATCCTTCTGATAAAACAGTGTGGCCGAATACGGAAAGTCGAGCCAACGGAGATGCGTGGCTGATCAAGAACCATGACAGTATCCGTAAAATGAAGCCTCGCCTGCTGCTGATCAACTTTTCCAACGAGCATGATCGCGGGCATCTTGATCAACTTACCGAGATGCTGATTCACGCGCTGGCCGAGTCAACACGCTATCATGGTTACGCTGACGAAAACGCCCCGGCGTTCCTCAACTATGAAATATTCAAATTCGTCGACTTGAGAGACAAAGACCGGACCGTGGGCAACAGTCGCCTGATGCCCGCCAAAAAGAGGGAGGGCAAGGGAGCCCTGACTATGAAGTATCGCGATTTGTTTACCGAAACTTTCGCCCAATATTATGGTGTGTCGGATCCCAGGAATCCAAAACGATTTCTAAGGCTTGATGAACTGTTGGATGGCGGCTACATCCATGAAGTCTGGTTCTTTGATTCTGGAAACGACAAGTTGCCGGGCCATGTGGGCGCTTTTGAAGTTGTGGAGGAAAAGCCAAAGTACAACGAACAGTTCCAGCCTGTTGGGCGAGAATGGGTGCAAGCAGGAAATGGTGGCGATAATGAACAGCCGTGGGTTGGACGCAGTTGCCGCATCGGTTACGTAAATGCCTCTCGAGGCATCGGCTGCTTCCTTGAGAGTCTTGCACATGGCATGGAAGGGGCTGCCAATAGTGGGTCCATCCCCTATTTCACAAAGTACTTCCGTGAGTACGCCGACTTCAATCTGGATACCCGCTATGGGCTTCCCTTCAATAGTCTTTACGGAGTGAATTATGGCGGGAAGCCTGTGCAGTTTTTGGATGAGAAAACCGCTTTGATTACGCATGGCGACAAGGTTCATCGAGTCGAGAACTATATTCCGGTCGGCGGTAGTGCTCATTTTCCCCCGAACGGTCGCAGTCACTATGACCTCGACAACGACAAGCCCGTGCTCTGCACAATGGCGGATTGGCGTATCGGAAGCGGAGTTAACGGCACCGACAAAGCTGAGCCGTACACTCGTGAGACCATTCGCAACTATCGCGACATGGCTCCAGACTGCATGGGAGCCTGGCTGATCTACTGGCGCCAGAACATGCCAGGACTCGACAATAAGCAAAAAGCCGACGACGGAGCCCCCATGAAAAACTGGTGGCCATTCCTGTTTTACTGACGTGATGACTCTTCAGAGAGCGGACTCACTGTTTTGTGGCGTGTGAATCCAATGGCATTGCATCTCAGTGCCGACAGAGAACTCTCTCTGTCCGTTTTACTTGCAATCCTGCCTACGCCGCAGAAGCTTCAATCAAGGGCTCAATCCCGGGGCGTAACGGCCGTTGTCTTGATTGCGGTAGGCTGAGGACTTAAGCAAATGCGCCCGAGTGGATTCGAACCACTGACCTACCGCTTAGAAGGCAGGCAAGAATGCACCAATGTAAACGACGGAAAGTGTTGTCGCAACTTTAGTTAAGGAAATTAAATCGCATTAGCGAACGCGTGCAGAATATCGCATTTTCCCTTTGTTTCAAGTGGTATCCGGGGCGATAAGTGGTAGAAAGTGGTAGTCGATTTTGAGGCTGAAACTGGAATCTTTTTGGACAGGCGA